>NZ_JAJOZB010000001.1:3368750-3694000 GCF_023701745.1 Streptomyces sp. RKAG293
CGACCTGTACGACATGCGGGCCACGTACGCGAACCTCCCGACCACGTATCCACCCTTCGCCGCGCTGATGTTCATGCCGCTGACGTGGATCGGCGTGGGCGGGATGCGCGCGGTGGCGACGGTGGCGAACCTGGGCCTGCTGGTGGCGCTGGTGCATCTGTCGCTGCGGCTGACCGGGCGGCCGGTCAAGCTGCCGGCCGCGGCGGTGACGCTGGCCGTCGCGGCGGTCGCGGTGTGGTGCGAGCCGGTGTGGACGACCCTGCGGTACGGGCAGATCAACCTGCTGCTGGCCGTGCTGGTGCTGTGGGACCTGACACGGCGCGCGAGCCACCGCTGGGCCGGGTTCGGGACCGGGATCGCTGCGGGCATCAAGCTGACGCCCGCGCTGTTCGCGGTGTTGCTGGCGCTGGCCGGGGTGGCGCTGGGCTGGCGGCGGCTGCGCCGCGGCCACAGCCCCTGGAATCCGCACCTGCGGCGGGCCGCGGTGGCCGTCGTCACGTTCATCGGGACGGTGGCGATGGCCGCGGTGGCGCTGCCCCACGACTCACGGCGGTTCTGGACCGAGATGCTCTTCGCGGCGGACCGGGTCGGCTTCGGCGAGGACACCGCCAACCAGTCGCTGCGCGGGATCTTCGCCCGCGCCCTGCACACCGGCGACCCGGGCAGCGGCTGGCTGCTGGCGGCCGCCGCCGTCGGCTGCGCGGGCCTGGCCGTCGCGGTCGCGGCGCTGCTCGCCGGGGACCGGCTCCCGTACAACGTGGCCTGGGCGACGGTGGCCTGCGCGGTGACCGCGCTGCTGGTCAGCCCGATCTCCTGGTCGCACCACTGGGTGTGGGGGGTGCCGATGGTGGTCCTGCTCGCCACCGAGGCGCTGCGCCGCCGGGACGCGCTGTGGGCGGCGGGGACGGCCCTGACGGGGGCGCTGTTCTGCTCGTTCATGCTGTGGCTGGTCCCGCACGGCGCCGGGCGGTTCGAACTGGGGCAGAACGGCGGGCAGATGATGTTGTCCGCGGTCTATCCGGTGATCGGCGCCGCCTTCCTCACGGTGACCGGCACGGTGGCGTTCCAGGCCTTCCGCAACGATCCGCGCCGACGGCGGCGTTCCACGCCCGTGCTGTCGTCGCGGCGGTCGGCCGCGTACGACTACGTCAACCGCTGACCGACCCCCCTGCTTCGGCGGTCGCCCCCGTCACATCCGCCTCGTCCGTCCCACCCATGCCACGGCAGAGCAGGTTGTCCTCGACCCGGGCCAGCAGCCGGGCCAGTTCCCGGCGGTCGTCGGCCGACAGCCCCGCGACGGTGATCTCCTCCAGCTTCCGCCACGCGTCCTCGACGGGCGCGCGCAGCGCGTGGCCGTCCTCGGTCGCCTCGACGAGGACCGCGCGCCCGTCGTCGGGGTCGGGGCGGCGGGTGACCAGACCGGACTGTTCGAGGCGCTGCACCATCCTCGTCACGGTCGAGGGGTCGAGGTCCAGCAGCTTGATCAGCTCGGCCTGCCGCTGGGGTCCCGCGTCCCACAGCCGCATCATCAGCAGCTCCTGTCCCGCGTAGAGCCCGGCGCCGCGCAGCAGCCGGCCGGCGGCCATGCGGTGGGCGCGGGCGGTGCGGAACACCGCGTGGCTGATGCCGGTACGGCCGGCGGGGGCCGGCGGCGGCGTACAGGCGGGTTCTTCGGTGGCCGCGGGGCGGCTCGTCGGGGTCATGAACCCATTATGTTGGCCGGCCAAGGAATGTGCCGCGGCGCTACGCGGTTGATTGGTTGGCCGACCACATAACTTCTTGGGGAGACCCCGATGTCCAATGCCTTCGACCCCATCGACCTCGCCGGTACCCGGCTTCCCAACCGCATAGCGATGGCCCCGATGACCCGCAGCCGGGCCTACGGTCCCGGCGCCACCCCGACCCCGGCGATGGCCGAGTACTACGCCCAGCGCGCCTCGGCCGGGCTGATCATCACCGAGGGGATCCAGCCCAGTGCCGTCGGCCAGGGCTACCCCGACACCCCCGGGCTGCACAGCGCGGAGCAGATCGCCGCCTGGCGGACGGTGACCGACGCCGTGCACGCGGCGGACGGCCGGATCTTCGCCCAGCTGATGCACGCCGGCCGGATCGGCCACCCGGACCTGCTGCCGGACGGGCTCGTCCCGGTCAGCGCCTCACCGGTGGCCGCCGAGGGCCGGGTGTACACCCATGAGGGGCCGAAGGAGTTCATCGCGCCGCGTGAGCTGGACGACGCGGAGATCCGGCGGACCATCGCCGACTTCGCGACCGCCGCCCGCAACGCGATCGAGGCCGGCTTCGACGGGGTCGAGATCCACGGCGCCAACGGCTATCTGGTCCACCAGTTCCTGGCCCCCAACACCAACCGCCGCACCGACGAGTGGGGCGGCGAGGACGAGGACCGCATCCGGTTCGCCGTCGAGGTGACGCGCGCGGTGGCCGGTGCGATCGGCGCCGACCGCACCGGTCTGCGGATCTCCCCCGGAAACCCGTACAACGACATCGCCGAGCCCGAGCCGGAGGCCGTCTACAGCGCCCTGGTGCGCGCGGTGGAACCGCTCGGCCTGGCGTATCTGCACCTGGTCGAGGGGGCCGACCGCGAGCTGACACTGCGGCTGCGCAAGCAGTACGCCGGCACCCTCGTTCTCAACGTCTGGACCGAGCGGCGTCCCACCGGTCCCGACGCGCTCGCCCTCATCGAGGACGGCACCGCGGACCTGGTGTCCTACGGTGCCCTGTTCCTCGCCAACCCCGACCTGCCGCGCCGCCTCGCGGCCGGCGGCCCGTACAACACCCCCGACTCCGCCACGTTCTTCGGCGGAGACGAGCGCGGCTTCACCGACTATCCGGCGCTGGTCTGAACGGAGCGGGCGGAGCGGAACGGTTCGCGGCGAGGCGGTCGGAGCGGGGGCCGGAGCCGGAGCCAGGGGCGGACGGAAGCCGGGATGCGGGGAGGCGGTCCTGGCTCCGTCCGGCCTGGCTCATCCGGCCCGACCACGTCCCCCCGGCTCCATGCGGCGCGGCTACGCCTTGTCGCGGCGCAGCCCCAGCAGCGCCCCGACCACGGCGACGACGGTCAACGCCGCCGCGGTCACCGCGAAGGCATGGGCCGCGGGGTGCGGCCCCGCGACGTCGAGGCGGTTCAGGAACAGGGTGCCGAGGGTGGCCACGCCCACCAGCATGCCGAGCTGGGTGACGGTGGCCAGCAGCCCGCTGGCGTCGGCCGCGTCCTGCGGGGCCACCGCCCCCAGCGCGCGGGTGAGGGTCGGGCTGAACGCCGCGCCCAGCCCCGTACCGATCCCCGCCAGTCCGGCGAAGAGCGCGAACCCGCCGTGTCCGCCGCCGCGCAGCGCCAGACCGAGCACGGCGAACGAGAGGGCCGCGACGGTGAAGCCGGCCGGGGCCAGCCACCGGTGCCAGCTCGACGGCAGACGGCGCCAGTTGAGGCCGACCCCGCCGAAGAACACCGCCGCGACGGCGAAGGTGAGGCCGGTGCGCAGCGCGCTGTCCCCCAGCCCGGTCTGCAGATGCAGGGCGATGCTGAACAGGAAGCCCGCGTTGACCGCCATGGCCAGGCCGATCATCGTCGCCGCCCGCGCCATCCCCGGCGCCCGCAGCACCCGCCCGGACACCAGCGGGGCGCCGCCGCGGCGCGCCAGCCGCGACTCCAGCACCGTGAACAGCGCGAACAGGACCACGCTCAGGCCCAGGCAGATCCAGCCCCACGCCGGCCAGCCCTCCTCCTGCCCGAGTACCAGCGGCACGGTGAAGAGCGTCACCGCGGCGCCCAGCGCCAGGAGTCCCGGCAGGTCGAGCCCGCGCCGCCGTTCGGGGGCGCTGCGGACGTCGGCCGGGATCACCCGCGGCGCGACGACCAGCAGGACCAGCCCGATCGGCACGTTCACCAGGAACACCGGCCGCCAGCCGGTGCCGAACAGGTCCGCGCTGACCAGCACCCCGCCGAGCGACTGGCCGATCGCCGCGCCGGAGGCGATCACCGCCGAGTAGACACTGAGCGCCTTCGACCGTGCCTCGCCGGTGAACGTCAGCTGGATCAGGCTGAGCACCTGCGGAATCATCAGGGCCGAACCGGCGCCTTGGACGAACCGGAAACCGATCAGCTGACCCGTGGACTGGGCCAGGCCGCAGGCCAGCGACGAGGCCGTGAAGAGGGCCAGTCCTGACAGGAAGACCCGCCGGTGGCCGAGCAGATCACCGATCCGGGCGCCGGTGATCAGCAGCACGGCGTACGCGATCGTGTAGCCGGCCACGATGAGCTGCAGCCCGGCACCCGAGGCGTGCAGATCGGTACGGATGGTGGGCGCGGCGACGTTCACGATGAAGACGTCGAGCAGGGCCATGAACTGGCCCGTCAGGATGATGCCGAGCAGCAGGCCGGTGCGCGGACGCCGGTCGGCGCCGGGGATGGTCTCCTTGTCGGTGACGGGGAACGGGAGCACGGAATTCGTCATGCCCGCCAGCCTGCGCGCGGCGCGCTACTGGTAACGAGAGCCCTGTGATGCTGGTACCGGCAGCACCTGGCAAGCGCGCCCGGCCCGATGGAGGATGGGGAGATGCCCCAACGCCGCACCGAGCTGGCCGCCTTTCTCCGCAGCCGCCGCGCCCGCATCACCCCCGCGGACGTCGGCATGCCGCCGGGAATGCGGCGCCGTACCCCCGGTCTGCGGCGCGAGGAGGTCGCGCAGCTCGCCGGGGTCGGGGTCACCTGGTACACGTGGCTGGAACAGGGCCGCCCGATCAACGCCAGTGTGCAGGTACTGGACGCGGTCGGCCGGGTGCTCCAGCTCGACGTGACCGAACGCGAGCACCTCTACCGGCTGGCCGGAGTGCCGTTCGTCCGCCAGGACGTCTCCGACGCGGAGGTGGTGGGCGAGGAGGTGCAGGGCATCCTCGACGCCCTGGACCCGCTGCCCGCCGTCGTCTACAGCGCGCGCTACGACGTACAGGCCTCCAACGCCGCCTACCGCGACATCTGGCCGGCGACCGCGTTCGTCCCGCGCGCGGAACGCAATGTGCTGCTGAAGCTGTTCACCATCCCGGAGTGCTGCTCGTCGATGGTGAACAGCGACGAGGAACTGCCCCGCATGGTCGGTCAGTTGCGCGCGGCGTACGGCCGGCATGTCGGGGAGCCGGTCTGGGAGACGTTCATCGCGCGCCTGATCCACGAGAGCCCGGAGTTCGCCCAGATGTGGGCACGCGGCGACGTGGCCTCGCCGGGACCCCGGCTCAAGGTGTTCCGGCACGCGTCGGTCGGGCTGATCAACCTGACGTCGGTGTCGCTGGCGATCGACGGCATGGCCGAGCACCGGATCGTCGTCTACACCCCGGCCGACGACACGAGCCGCGCGCAGATCGAGCGGCTGCGCACCATGGACGAACCGATGATCGGCTGCCCCGCGCACCGGCGGAAGGTCTCGGAGATCGTGGCGGAACGGGAAGCGGAACGGGCGGCCGCGCGGGTGCCCGGCCGGGTGGCGGATCCGGTGGTGTCCCGCCTCTCGTAAGGGGCGGGACACCCGCACACCGGCTGCTCGCCGCACTGACCGAACCCGAGCGGGCGGCCCTCGCCGATGCCCTGCGGCACCTCTCCGAGTCCCTCGGCGACACCATCGACTGACCCGCGCCGGGCCAGCGAACGTCCGACGCCCGAGCCGCACCCCGCTGACCTGCGAAAACGCAAAGATCCCGCCCGATCGCAGTGATCGGACGGGATCCTTATTGTGGAGCTACGGAGAATTGAACTCCGGACCTCTTGCATGCCATGCAAGCGCTCTACCAACTGAGCTACAGCCCCGCCGTTTCCAGCGGCTCGCGCTGGGAACGAGAAGAAGCTTAACCGGTCTCCGGGGCAGATGCGAAATCCGCCCGGTGATCCACCGGGGAGTGGATCAGTTGTCGTCGCCGAGCACCGGTTCGGGCAGCGTGCCCGCGTTGTGCTCCAGCAGCCGCCAACCGCGCGCGCCCTCGCCCAGCACCGACCAGCAGCAGTTCGACAGACCGCCGAGGGCCTCCCAGTTGCCCGCTTCCAGCCCCAGCAGCCGGCCGATCGTGGTGCGGATCGTGCCGCCGTGGCTGACCACCACCAGGGTGCCGCCGTCGGCCAGCTTGTCGGCCTCGCCCAGCACCACGGGCGCCGCCCGGTCCGCGACCTCGGTCTCCAGCTCACCGCCGCCGCGCCGTACCGGCTCGCCGCGCTTCCAGGCGGCGTACTGCCCGCCGTGCAGCGCGACGATCTCCGTGTGGGTCAGACCCTGCCAGTCCCCCGCGTAGGTCTCGCGCAGCCCCTCGTAGTGAGTCACGCCGAGGCCGGTCACGGCGGCCAGCTCGGCGGCCGTCGCGGAGGCGCGCTGCAGGTCGGACGCGATGATCGCGGCCGGTTCGAGAGCGCCGAGCAGCCTGGCGGCACGCCGGGCCTGGGCGATACCGTCCGCGGTCAGCGGAATGTCGGTACTGCCCTGGAAGCGCTGCTCCAGGTTCCACTCGGTCTGGCCGTGCCGCCAAAGAACGATCCGGCGGCCGCGGCCCGTCGCGTGCCCGTTCAGCTCAGGTCTCCATCCGCTTCGGCGGCGTACAGCTTCGCGTGCTCCTCGCCCTTGCCGCGGGTGGCGACGGCGTCGGCGGGCAGCTCGATCTCGGGGCAGTCCTTCCAGAGCCGCTCGAGGGCGTAGAAGACACGCTCCTCGGAGTGCTGCACGTGGACCACGATGTCGATGTAGTCGAGCAGCACCCAGCGGCCGTCGCGCTCGCCCTCGCGGCGCACCGGCTTGGTGCCCAGCTCCTTGAGGAGCGCCTCTTCGATGCCGTCGACGATGCCCTTGACCTGCCGGTCGTTCGGGGCGGAGGCCACCAGGAACGCGTCGGTGATGGAGAGGACGTCGCTGACGTCATAGGCGATGATGTCGTGCGCGAGCTTGTCGGCGGCGGCCTGCGCGGCGGCCTTGATGAGCTCGATGGAGTGGTCAGTGGCGGTCACAGGTGAGGCTTTCGGGTCGAGGGCGTGTCTCTCCAGGGTCTCACGCCCCACGGACAGCCCCCGACCCGTTATCCATCAGGCCTGGTCAGGCCCCCCGAGCGGATTCCCGGCCGGTCCCGGGCCGCCGCTCAGGGGGGTGTCAGCCCTTGTAGTCCTTGCCGAGGACGACCGAGATGTCCGCATTCGCCACGACCGTTCCCTTCTTCACCGCACCCGCCGGCAACCCCAGGGTCTTGGCCACATCGGCCGCCGCCGCCTTGCGGGCGTCGTCGGCGTACACCACCTCGGAGGCCGGCTGCGACTTCGCGGCCGTACCGCCCGGCACGTAGGTGTAGGAGCCGCCGTTCAGGATCGCGGCCTGGGCCAGACCCGCCGCCTTCCTGTCGCCGGTAGCGTCCTTGATCATCACCCTGGCCTGCGCCGAGGCCCCGGCGTTCTTCACGGTGCCGCCCAGCACGTCCTTCACGACGCTCTCGGTGGCCTGTGCACTCAGCGTCCCGTTCGGCTGCACCGGCAGCAGCGCGGTGCTGTACGCGCCCGTCTTGGCCTGCTCCGCGAGCTGCGCCAGCGAGGCGCCGAGCGCGTTGATGGGCAGCGAGGGATCCGGGATCGAGTTCAGCGCGTCGACGGTCTTCGTCGCCGAGGCGGCGTCACTCGGCATCTTCGCGAGCACGGCCTGCATGACCTGACCGAAGCGGATGAGCTGCTTGGCCTGCGCCTCACCGGCGCCGCGGTGCGTGGCGTACGCGACGGCCCCCTGGCCGTTCAGCTCCTGCGCCTTGCCCTGGGTGACCAGGACCTTGCCCGCTTCCTTCCCGTTCACCGAGGTGTCGGTGTCCACGGTGATGCCGCCGAGGGACTCGACGAGGATCTCCAGATACGGGGTGTCCAGCCGCCAGCTGCCCTTGATGTCGGACCCGAGCAGCGTGTTCAGCCCCTGCCGGGTCGGCTCCTGGCCCTGGTCGATCTGCTTGCCGAGGGTGGTCGAACCGCCGTCGTCAGTACTGAGGGCGAGCGCGTTCGGCAGCAGCACCGTGGTGCCCTTGCCGGTGGTCCGGTTGCTGACCAGCAGCGCCGTGGAGGACTCCGAGCCGTCCACCGGACGCAGGTTCACCACGATCACATCGCGCTTCTGGCCGCCCGCGCCGGCCGCCGCCGTGTTCTTGCCGGGGGCGCCGAGGCCGGGGATCCGGCCGGTCTTCCAGAGGTAGCCGGTGCCGCCGACCAGCGCCACCACGACCAGCAGCACCAGGGCGATCTTGCGCTTGCGGCCGCGCCGCTTGCGCTCGTCACGGCGCTCGGTGCGGGACTCCGAGAACTTCAGCCAGTCGATGACCTCTTCCGACTCCTCGTCGTCCTCGTCGACGAAGGCGAACTGCTCGGTGCGGTAGTCCTCTCCGGCCTGCTGCTGCGGCGGAACGGCGTCGGGCCCGGGGGCCTGCGCGGGTACCGGGGCGGCCGGCGGAGCGGCGGCCGGGGCGGACGCCGCGTAGTACGGCTGAGCGGGCGGCGCGCCGTACTGCGGCTGCGGCTGCTGCTGGTACTGCGGATCCTGGTACGGCGGCTGCTGCAAGGGCTGCGGCTGCGCGTACTGGGGGTCCGGATACGGCTGCTGCTGCGGGATCCAGCCCTGCTGCTGCCCCGCGTACGTCTGCGCCGGGTCCGCGTAGTACGGGTCGGCGTACCCCGGCTGCTGCTGCGTCTGCTGCGGCGGCGGCTGCTGTTGCCCGGGCTGCTGCTCCGGCTGCTGTGCGTACGGGTCGTATCCGTACTGCTGCTGGTAGTAAGGGTCCTGGGGCGCGGGCGGGTCCTGCGGGGTGTACGGGTCCTGACCGTTCTCAGGACCTCCCTCGGCGTATTGCCAACGGGGGTTTGCGTCGTTCACGAGGACCCCTTCACTGCGATGCGTCCGCTACCCGTCGTCCCGGTAGAGCCTGCGTTTGTCGATGTAGCGCACCACCCCGTCCGGCACCAAGTACCAGACCGGATCGCCCTTGGCCACTCTCTGGCGGCAGTCCGTCGACGAGATCGCCAGCGCGGGAACCTCGACCAGCGAGACCCCGCCTTCCGGGAAGCCCGGATCCGCCAGGGTATGCCCAGGACGCGTCACCCCGATGAAATGCGCCAGCGAGAAGAGCTCCTCGGCGTTCCGCCAGGAGAAGATCTGATTGAGCGCGTCCGCACCGGTGATGAAGAAGAGGTCCGCGTCCGCGTGCTCGTCGCGCAGATCCCGCAGGGTGTCGATGGTGTACGTCTTGCCGCCGCGGTCGATGTCGCTGCGGCTCACCGAGAACTGCGGGTTGGAGGCGGTGGCGATCACCGTCATCAGATAACGGTCCTCGGGTGGCGAGACCGGTTTGTCGGCCTTCTGCCACGGCCGGCCGGTCGGCACGAAGACGACCTCGTCGAGCTGGAACAGACTCGCCACCTCACTGGCGGCGACCAGGTGACCGTGGTGGACGGGGTCGAACGTTCCGCCCATCACGCCGATCCGCTTCTTCACGTTCCCAGGCATCGCGGAGACTAGTCCCGGTTGAAGCGGGTCGTGATCCACAGCAGGAGGAGCAGCGCGAACAGCGCGCCACCGCCGGTGAGATACGGGCTGAGGCTCTCGTGGTTCCCCCCACCCGACTCCTCGGCGAGGGTGGTCAGTGCGGCAGCTGCGTATGACGTCATGGTCGGCAGGACCTTTGCGGTTTCGAGGGTGGACGGGAAGACTCACGCACATCGTACGGGCGGGCCCTGTGGAACTTAGCGCAGGCTCCGCGCGTCCAGAGTATGTACCGGTTGGCTATCTGGGGGTTGGGTCACTATGTCCGTGCCGAACGATCCGAGCGACTCCACGGAGTCCAGCGGCGGTGCCGAGAAGGTGCCCAGCCGCACGCGAAAGCGCTTCCCGGGAATCTCCTCGAGGGCGTACGAGCATCCCGCCGACCGGTCCGCGCTCGTCGCGCTCCGCAAGCTGACCGGTTTCGACACCGCTTTCAAGGCGCTCAGCGGACTGCTCCCCGAGCGCTCGCTGAGACTGCTGTTCCTCTCGGACTCCGTCCGGGTGAGCGACCAGCAGTTCGCGCACCTCAACGTCATGCTGCTCGACGCCTGCTACATCCTGGACCTGGAGAAGGTCCCGTCGATGTACGTCACGCAGGACCCGCAGCCGAACGCGATGTGCATCGGCATGGACTCGCCGATCATCGTGGTCACCACCGGCCTGGTCGAGCTGCTCGACGAGGAGGAGATGCGGGCGGTCGTGGGCCACGAGGTGGGCCACGCGCTCTCCGGCCACTCGGTCTACCGCACCATCCTGCTGTTCCTGACGAATCTGGCCGTGCGGGTCGCGTGGATCCCGCTGGGCAACCTGGCGATCCTGGCGATCGTCACGGCGCTGCGCGAGTGGTTCCGCAAGTCCGAGCTGTCGGCCGACCGGGCCGGGCTGCTGGTCGGGCAGGACCTGCAGGCGTCGATGCGCGGGCTGATGAAGATCGCCGGCGGCAACCACCTGCACGAGATGAACGTGGACGCGTTCCTGAAGCAGGCCGACGAGTACGAGGCCGCCGGCGACCTGCGCGACTCCGTCCTGAAGATCATGAACGTGCTGCCGCGCACCCACCCCTTCACCACGGTGCGCGCCGCCGAGCTGAAGAAGTGGTCCGAGAGCCGTGACTACCAGCGGCTGATGGACGGGCACTACCCGCGCAGGGCCGAGGACAAGGACACCTCGGTCTACGACACCTTCAAGGAGTCGGCGAACCACTACGCGGAGAACGTCAAGACCAGCAAGGACCCGCTGATGGGCCTGATCCGCGACATATCGACGGGCGCGGGCGACATCGGCGGCAAGCTCAGGAACAAGTTCACCGGTCCGGGCGGCACGCAGACCAGCACCCAGGAGCGGCCGGCCGACGAGACGCAGGACGGCCCCGGGGACAGCCCGGAGAACGGCCCCCGCGCGGAGTGACACCGATTGCGGGCGCTCCCGGGCCCCGCAACGCCCTCGGGGGCCTAGGGAGCGGCTGAGGACGTGGCGAAGGGCGCCGCCGGGGTACCGGTGGCGCCGTTCGCCAGCCCCGCGCAGACGGAGGCGGCCGGCCGGTCGCGGTCGTACGGATCGGCGGTGGCCGGGCCCTGCGGCGACTGGCCGGCGAGCAGCGGCCGGAAGTAGTCGGCGGCCGGGGCCGTGCAGGACAGCGGCCCGGCGGCGACATCGGCCTGCACCACTTCCATGTGGTGGTCGCGCAGGTCGTCCCGGTCGAAGCGGAACCGCATCTCGCGCCGCACGGTGAACAGCGACGTGGCGCCCGGCGCCGCCCCGGACCCGGTGACGCCCTGCACCGCGTAGACGAAGGTGTGGTCGGCGACGACCTCCAGCCGGTCGTCACCGACCTGGGACACCGTGATCGTGCCGTTCACCCGTACCTTCTGGTCGGCCAGCCGCACCTTGGCCGGATCCAGCCGCACCAGCCAGCCGGTCGCCGCGTGCTGCCCGTCGTCGCCCGGGGCGCTCAGACTGCGGTCGAACTGGTCGACCTGGCCGGGATCGATCAGGTCCCGGACGGCGCGCACCCCGCCGCCCGTAACCGCTTCCGGGTCGAGCGCCGAGGCCACCAGGTACTCCTTGGTGCTGCTGAGCGCCTGCATCACCTGACTCTCGGTGAAGTCCCCGACACGGCGCGCGGTCGGCAGCGGAAGCCCTTCGGCACCGGCCCGGTAGTGCGCGGCCGGATCGTTCGCGTACAGCGACTTCACGTTCACGGCCGGTACCGGGCCCGGGGGCACCAGCGGTATCACCGTGATCCGCAGCGGCTCCACCGCTTCCGGTCCCGAACTGCTGTACGGATGACGAATGCCCAGGTAGATCGCGGTGCCGAAGGCGACGGCGATGAGCACCACCAGGATCAGGGCCTGGCGCGGGGCGCCGGCGACCGGCCACATATGGCGGACGCGCACCGCCCGCGAGGTCCCGTCCAGCCGCTCACGGGCCGAGTACTCCTGGATACGGGCAGCACGGACGAACGATTCGTCGAAGACGACGGATCGGTACTCGTCCTCACCACCTCCCGGGACTCCCTCAGGGGCGCCCTCAGGAGGGTCTCCAGGGGGACCGGCCATACCACAAGGTTAAGTCTCCGGAGGCACATATAAACGCCGTGATACGCGACAACTTCTGACAACAGCTCAGGGAAGCGGGGTGGCGGCCACCGGCGGCAGGGTCTGACTGCCGACCCGTCCGCTCGACGGCGGCGCCGGTACGGCGGGCTGCCGGCCGCCCCCGGCGCCCCGGTACACGGCCGCGAAGGTCAGCGCCACCACGCCGATTCCCATCAGCACGGCCAGCAGCCAGGCGAGTGAACGGTGCCAGCGGACACTGCCGGCACGGTACGGGCGGCCTTCGGCCATTCGGACGTGCTGCAGATACAGTTCGTCCGATTCACCGGTGTCGTACCGGACCGGATCGGCCGGAGCGGACCCGCCGCCGGACACGCTTTCGGCCTCGGCACGGGCCCGCGCGGCGGCGAGCATGCGCTGCCGCGCGGTGGGCTCGTGCACGGGCGCGGACCGTACGAAGTCCTCGTCGAAGACCAGGGATGCGAACTCGTCATCATCCGGCATCGCACCAGGGTAGTCCGGGCAACGGCGCTTTGGGCAGGGAGCGGATGAAATACACTGCCCGCCCGCCCAGTTGGCCCTGTGGACGGACCGCCGCGCTACCGGATGTGACCGTCGCCGGTCACGATGTACTTGGTCGACGTCAGCTCCGGCAGGCCCATCGGGCCGCGGGCGTGCAGCTTCTGGGTGGAGATGCCGATCTCCGCACCGAACCCGAACTCACCGCCGTCCGTGAACCGCGTCGAGGCGTTGACGACCACCGCGGCCGCGTCCACCAACTGGGTGAACCGGCGCGCCGCGGGCTGCGAGGTGGTGACGATCGCCTCGGTGTGGCCGGACGACCAGAGCCGGATGTGGTGGACGGCCGCGTCCAGCGAGTCGACGACACCCGCCGCGATGTCGTAGCTCAGGTACTCGGTCTCCCAGTCCTCCATGGTCGCCGGCACCACGGTGGCCTTGGACCCGGTCCGCTCGGCCAGCGCCAGCACCCGCTCGTCGCCGTGCACGGTCACCCCGGCCTCGGCCAGCGCCGCCAGCGCCAGCGGCAGGAACGCCTCGGCGATGTCCTGGTGCACCAGCAGGGTCTCCGCGGAGTTGCAGACGCTGGGACGCTGCGCCTTGGAGTTGATGAGCACCTCCACCGCCATCGGGAGGTCCGCCTGCGCGTCCACGTAGACGTGGCAGTTCCCGGTACCGGTCTCGATGACCGGCACCGTCGACTGTTCGACGACCGTCCTGATCAGCGACGCTCCGCCGCGCGGGATGAGGACGTCGACCATGCCGCGGGCCCGCATCAGCTCCTTGACGGACTCCCGGCTCTCGCCCGGCACCAGCTGCACCGCGTCGGCCGGCAGCCCCGCGCCGCCGACGGCGTCCCGCAACACCTTCACGAGTGCCTCGTTGGAGGCGTACGCGGAGGACGAGCCGCGCAGCAGCACCGCGTTTCCGGACTTCAGGCACAGGGCGGCCGCGTCCACGGTCACGTTCGGCCGGGCCTCGTAGATGATGCCGACCACGCCGAGCGGCACCCGCACCTGGCGCAGGTCGAGCCCGTTCGGCAGCGTCGAGCCGCGGACGACCTCGCCGACCGGGTCCGGCAGGCCCGCCACGTCGCGTACGTCGGCGGCGATGGCCGCGACCCGCTCGCGGGTCAGCGTCAGCCGGTCGATGACCGTCTCGCTGCTCCCCGCCGCCCGGGCCCGCGCCACGTCCCGCGCGTTCGCCTCGACGATCTCCTTCGTCCGCACCACCAGCGCGTCGGCGATGGCGAGCAGCGCGTCGTCCTTCACCGAGCGCGGCAGCGGCGCCAGGTCGGCCGCGGCGGCCCTGGCCCGGTAGGCGGCCCGCAGCACGGCGGACTCGGGCAGGGGGGAGGGCAGGGAGGGGGCGTCATGGCTGCTGCTCATGTCAGGCAGCCTACGGCGCCTCCCGGGGACGGCGGGACGGGATTCCGGCCGTTGAGACGGCCCCCCGACCGGCCTGCCGGCTCCCCCGCCGCCCGGCCGGGGCGGCACCCGGGCCGGGCCGGGGGCACCACTCAGCGGTAGCCGGGGGCACTGGGGAAACGCTGCGAAGGCCTAGAAGGGGTGGACACCCACCGGCACGGCCGGCGGGGGGCCGTAGCCCTCGGAGATGCGCTGGTGATAGGTCTCACGGTCGATCACTTCGAGGCCGACCGTCTCCCATGGCGGGAGTTTGGCCGTCGAGCGGTGCTCGCCCCACAGGCGCAGCGCGATGGCCGCGGCATCGTGGAGGTCACGGGCCTCCTCCCAGTACCTGATCTCGGCGTGGTCATGGGCATATCGGCTGGTCAGCAGGAACGGGTGATCGTGCGCGAGCTGTTCCAGCGCGCGTCTGACCTCCGGGAGCGGGGCCCCGGGCCCGGAGACGCTGAGCGTGACGTGCCAGAGCCGGGAGCTGGTGCGCGCTTCCGGCTGATGGTCCGCACTGGTATCCGCTCCGCTGTCGACGCTGACCAGTGCCCGTTCGGTCGTCCCCCGGGGGAACGAACCTGGGCGCCCTCGTCTCACCGGCGGCCTCCCTGTGGCGTTCTGCTTTGCGAGCGCCGCCCGTCCCCGCGGCGGTATTGGCGACTCCTCCGCTTCAAAGTTGACCAGGGTGCGGGCTACCGCGGGGGCGTTTTCGACAAGAAGTCCCCGACTGGGTCTGCCGGGCCGGCCCTTCGCTCAGTGCTGGTGCAGCACAACGAGGTCGTCGCGGTGCACGACCTCGCGCTCGTACGCGGGTCCGAGTTCGCGGGCGAGGTCGTGCGTCGAGCGGCCGAGCAGCCGCGGCAGCTCCCTGGCATCGAAGTTGACGAGGCCTCGGGCGACGGCCCGGCCGGACTCGTCGAGCAGGTCGACCGGGTCGCCGGCCACGAACTGCCCCTCGACGCCGGTCAGTCCGGCCGGCAGCAGCGATGTGCGGCGCTCCGTGACGGCCTTGACCGCCCCCGGGTCCAGGCGCAGCGCGCCGCGCGGGGTGGAGGCGTGCGCGAGCCACAGCAGCCGGTCGGCTGACCGCTTGCCGGTGCGGTGGAAGAGCGTGCCGGTGACGCGGCCGGCGAGGGCGTCGGCCGCGTGGCTGGCGGAGGTGAGGACGACCGGGATGCCGGCTGCGGCCGCGATCCGGGCCGCCTCGACCTTGGTGACCATGCCGCCGGTGCCGACCCCGGCCTTGCCGGCGCTGCCGATGGTGACGCCCTCGAGGTCGGCGGGTCCCGAGACCTCGTCGATCCGGGTGGCGCCCGGCGAGCGCGGGTCGCCGTCGTAGAGGCCGTCCACGTCGGACAGCAGCACCAGCAGGTCGGCGCGGACCAGGTGGGCGACGAGGGACGCCAGCCGGTCGTTGTCGCCGAAGCGGATCTCGTCGGTGGCCACGGTGTCGTTCTCGTTCACGACCGGCACCGCTCCCATGACGAGCAGCTGGTCCAGCGTCCGGTACGCGTTGCGGTAGTGGGCGCGGCGGCTGATGTCGTCGGAGGTCAGCAGCACCTGGCCGACCCGGATCCCGTAGCGGGAGAACGACGCGGTGTACCGCGCCACCAGCAGTCCCTGGCCGACGCTGGCGGCGGCCTGCTGGCGGGCCAGATCGCGCGGCCGCTTGTCGAGGCCGAGCGGGGCGAGGCCCGCGGCGATGGCGCCGGAGGAGACCAGCACGATCTCCTTCGGGCCGTTCTCCCGGGCGGTGGCCAGCACGTCCACCAGTGCGTCGACGCGGTCCGCGTCCAGCCCGCCGGAGGCCGTCGTCAGCGAGGACGAACCGACCTTGACCACGACCCTGCGGGCCTCCACCACGTCCTGCCGCGCCGCTGCCACGTACGTCCCCTGTGCTCGCCTGTTCCCGTCGGTCCACCCGCCCCGATCCGTGCAATCTACGTGATCCGGGCCACCGCGCGGCCGGGCGTATCGCGCCCTGGACACCGCGCCCCGGGACCCGCCGGGGCGGCGGGTCCGGGGTGCGGCTCAGACCTCCGGATGCGGCTCAGGCCCGCGGATCACGGGTCAGGCCCGCGGGTCGGGGTGCCGCAGCTGCCAGCCGGCCCACGCCGAGGTGACCATCTGGCGGACGTCGTACCGGGCGGACCAGCCCAGTTCCTTGGTGATCAGCTCGGCCGAGGCGACGACCCGGGCCGGGTCGCCGGCGCGGCGCGGGACGATCTCGGGCGCGAGGTCGGTGTGCCCCGACACCTCGCGGATGAGGTCGATCATCTCCGCCACCGACACGCCTTCGCCGGTGCCGATGTTGAGCTTCAGGGACGCCGAGGGGTCGGCGGTCAGCCGGCGCGCCGCGGCGACGTGGGCGGAGGCGACGTCCTCGATGTGAATGTAGTCACGGACGCAGGTGCCGTCCGGCGTCGGGTAGTCGTCGCCGAAGATCAGTGGCGCCTTGCCCTGGGCCAGCCGCTGGAACACCATCGGCACCAGGTTGAAGATCCCCGGGTCGCCGAGTTCCGCGGAGGCGGCGCCCGCCACGTTGAAGTAGCGCAGCGAGGCGGTGGCCATGCCGTGCGCCCGGCCGACCGCGCCGACCATCCACTCCCCCGTGAGTTTGGTCTCGCCGTAGGGGCTCATCGGGTCGCAGGGGGTCCGCTCGGTGACCAGATCGACGTCCGGCATGCCGTAGACCGCGGCGGAGGAGGAGAAGAGGAAGCGGCTCACCCCGGCGTCGGCGGCGGCCTCGAGAACCGTTTGCAGGCCGACGACGTTCTCGCGGTAGTAGTGCAGCGGGCGCTCGACCGACTCGCCGACCTGCTTCTTCGCCGCGATGTGCACGATCCCGCGCACCTCGTACCGGCTCAGGACGCGGTCCAGCACCGCCCGGTCCAGCACCGAGCCCTGCTCCAGGGGCACTCCGGCGGGCAGCCGTGCCGCGTCGCCGGTACTGAGATCGTCGAGGACGACCACCTGTTCACCGCTCTCGACGAGCGCCTTGACGACATGCGATCCGATATATCCGGCGCCGCCGGTGATCATCCAGGTCATCCGGTCAGTCTAAGTCGGTGAGTAGCCATGCGATAAACTCGGAGTGAACCCTCAGCAGGCTGCGCTCCCCCGGAGCAGGACCTCGGTTCGTCATTTCCCGCCACGGAAAGGTTGTCCTGACCCATGGTCCCTCGGCTCTCGGTGGTAGTGCCGATTTACAACGTCGAGATGTTTCTCGAGGAGTGCCTCGAATCCCTCGCCGGTCAGACGCTCCGTGAGCTCGAAGTCATCATGGTCAATGACGGTTCGACGGACAGAAGCGGCGAGATCGCCGCCGCCTTCGCCGCCCGCGACCCCCGGTTCCGTGTCGTCGAACAGACGAACGGCGGCCTTGGCCACGCCCGCAACACGGGTGTACGCAACTGCACTCCCGGGGTGGATTACCTCACATTCGTCGACAGCGACGACATCATCCCGGACTACGCGTACGAGCACTTCCTGTCGACGCTGGACGAGACGGGGTCCGACTTCGCGTCGGGCAACGTGTTCACGCTGGACTCGAAAGGCACCGCCCAGTCGGCCATGCACCGCAAGGCCACGGCGACGACGCGGCTGAAGACCCACATCACGCGGGACCCGGCGCTCATCGCCGACCGGCTCGCCCCCAACAAGGTGTTCCGCCGCACCTTCTGGGACAAGTACGAGATGGAATTCCCCGAAGGTGTGCTCTACGAGGACACTCCGTTGACGGTCCCGGCGCACTTCAGGGCCCGCAGCGTCGACATCCTCGGTGAGCCCACGTACTACTGGCGGCAGCGTGAGGGCGGCGCGGCACCGTCCATCACCCAGCGCCGCACCGAGCTGAAGTCGGTCCGCGACCGCGTGGCCGCCGTCGACTCGGTGAGCCGGTTCCTCGCCGAGCAGCCGGGCAAGGAGTACCGCAAGTACAAGCGCTGGTACGACGAGACGGCCCTCGCCAGCGACATCCGGATCTTCATCAACGTGCTGCCCGACGCGGACCAGGAGTTCCGCGACCTGTTCATGCAGGTCGCCTCGGACTTCCTGAGCCGGGTGGAGCCCCGCGCCCTGGACGCGCTGCCGGCCCTCATGCGGCTGAAGTGGCACCTGATCCGGCACGGCAAGCTGGACGAGCTGCTCGAAGTCCTGTCGTACGAGAAGAAGGAGACCGGCGCGTCACTGCCGGTCGTCCGGCGGTTCCGCCGCTACGGCAAGTTCCCGTTCTTCGGCAACCGCACCGTGGGTGTGCCGAATCACGTGTACCGCCTCAAGCAGGAACTGGCGCTGCGCACCAAGGTGTCCTCGATCACCTGGCACGGCGACGAGCTGAAGATCGAGGGCTTCTCCTACGTCAGCAACCTGAACGTCCACAAGCGGCGGATGTCGCTCAAGGTCATCGCGCTGCGCAACAGCAAGTCCAAGCGCACGCTGGTCATCCCGGCGCGTACGGTCTTCCGCCCCGAGGCCACGTCGACCTCCGGCCAGAACCGCTACTCGTACGACTGGTCCGGCTTCGAACTGACGGTCGACGCGCAGAAGCTCAAGCAGCGCGGCCACTGGAACGAGTCGACCTGGCGCTTCGCGATCGGCAACCTCAGCCGCGGCCTGCTGCGCAAGGGCGCCCTGAACCCGGGCGCCTTCGGCTCCGGTACGCACCCGCCGGTGCACTACGTCGACGCCGAGACCCGGATCGTCCCGCTGTTCATCGGCGGCCGGCTGCGGCTGCGGGTGGAGAAGGTCCGCGCCCGGGTCACCGGGCACGAACTGACCGACGGATTCATCGAGATCCGCGGGGTGGCGGCCGGCGAGCTCGCCGAGGGCAGCCGGCTGAGCATGCAGCACCTCAAGACCCCCAGCTCGCACGAGTACCCGCTGGAGATCACCGGCAGCTCCCCCAAGGGGCAGACGACCTTCACCGTACGGATCCCGCTGGACGACATCGTCGACGGCCGGATGACGGAGATCGCGCTGTCCTCGGTCAAGGCGCCGGACAGCGAGACCTGGCGTACCGAGATCGTCGTTCCCGGTGAGCCCAAGTCGCGTCAGCTGATCGCCGACGACGATCTGGCGCCGGGCCGCTACGCGCTCGCGCCCTCGGCCTCGGGTCTCCCCCGTGAGCTGGCCCTGCACCGCAACGCGCCGGGCTACCTGCTGCTGAGCGACCGGATCGTACGGCCCGTCGTGGACCGGCTGACCTGGCAGTCGGACGGCTCGCTGCTGGTCGAGGGCGAGTGCCCGACCAGCGCCACCGACCCGGCGAACCTGGTGCTGATGCACCGGGCGCACCACGAGGAGAAGGTCTTCCCCGTGACGGTGGCCGACAACCGGTTCACCGCCACCCTCACCGTGCACGCCGTCCCCGGGATGGCCGGCACCCTGCCGCTGCGTCCCGGCCGCTGGAACCTGATGTTCCAGAACTCGGTGGAGGGCAACGAGCGCACCCCGGTCGTCATCAGCCCCGCGCTGATCGACGAGCTGCCCGCCGAGACCATGGTCGCCGGCCGCAAGTACGTCGCGGCCGCGCACTCCTACGACCGGCTGGCGCTCGAAGTCACCGCGTCGCTGCGGACCGACGAGCAGGGCCCGTACCGGCAGCGCCAGCTGCGGACGCAGTTCTACCCCGAGGCCCGCACCCAGCCGCTCCGCGAGTCCGTGCTGTACGACAGCTACACCGGCAAGCAGTTCTCCGACTCACCGCGCGCGGTGTTCGAGGAACTGATGCGGCGCGGCGACGACCTGGAGCACCTGTGGGTCGTCCGCGACGAGCAGGTCGAACTGCCGCCGGGCGCGAAGGCCGTCCGCATGTGGGGCCGCGAGTGGTTCGAGGCGCTGGCCCGCAGCCGGTACATCGTCACCAACGCGCACCTGCCGTACTGGCTGAAGCGGCGTCCGGGCCAGGTCGTCGTCCAGGCCTGGCACGGCACCCCGTTGAAGAAGATCGGCCACGACATCGAGGACGTCCAGTTCACCAACGGGCGGTACCTGGAGAACGTGGCGAAGGAGTCGAAGAGCTGGAGCTTCATCGTCTCCCCCAACCGGTTCAGCACGCCGATCCTGAAGCGCGCGTTCGCGTTCGACGGTGAGCTGCTGGAGGCGGGTTACCCGCGCAACGACATGCTCTACGCACCGGAGCGCGACGAGATCGCCGAGAAGGTGCGCGAGCGCATCGGGCTCCCGGCGGGCAAGAAGGTCGTGCTCTACGCCCCGACCTGGCGCGACGACCAGTACTACGGCCCCGGCCGGTACAAGCTCGACCTCCAGGTCGATCTGGTGAAGGCCAAGCAGGAGCTCGGGGACGACTTCGTCCTACTGGTCCGGCGCCACCCGAACGTGGTGGACACGGTGCCGGGTGCGGGCGAGGGCTTCGTCTGGGACGTCTCGGAGTATCCGGAGATCGGCGAGCTGTTCCTCGCCGCGGACGTTCTGATCACGGACTACTCGTCGCTGATGTTCGACTACGCGAACACCGGCCGCCCGATGCTGTTCTTCACCTACGACCTGGCGCACTACCGCGACCAACTGCGCGGCTTCTACTTCGACTTCGAGAAGGAGGCCCCCGGGCCGCTGATCTCCACGTCGGACGAGCTGATCGCGTCGCTCAAGGACCTGGACGCGGTGACGGACCGGTACAAGGACGCGTACAAGAAGTTCCAGGACGTCTTCTGCGACCTGGACGACGGCCAGGCCGCCGGCCGGGTCATCGACCGGATGCAGGAGCTGGCCAAGGAGGACTGACCTCCCCGCTCCCAGCCGCGAAAGGGCGGCCACCCCTCGGGGTGGCCGCCCTTTCGGGTGAATCCGGCAGAAGGCGGCGGCAGCGGACCGGAAGGCGGCAGCGTCAGCGGCCGAGCAGCCGGCGCATCCGGGCCTCGGCGACCCTGCGGGCGCCCTGCAGTCCGTCGGCGACCCGCAGCACCAGCGCCCGGCCGCCGGTGACATGCGTCTGGACCAGCAGCACCCGGCCCGTGGGGCGCACCACGATGCCCCGGCGGGGCGCCTGGGCTCCGGCGGCACGCACCTCCACCGGGGTCGCGGCGCCGTCGGCGTACCGGATCTCGGCCCGTACGCTCCACACGCCCAGCTGTCCGGGGCAGGCCAGTGCGCCGGTCGACAGCCGTACCTCGGCGGTCCAGCCGTCACCGTCCGGGACCAGCGGTGCCTGCACGCCGACCGCGGGCCGGCTTCCGGTCCGCTCCTCCAGCTCGACGTGGACGGTGCGCGGGCCGAGCTCCGCGAGCCGCCCGTACAGCTCGTGCACGCGCAGGCTCAGCCGGGTGCTGCCGCCCGCCCTGACGCGGCCGTCGACGGCCACCGGCAGTTCCGCGGTGGTCAGCAGGCCGAGTCCCACCGGCGGCGCGGCCGGGTCGTACGGGGGGATCAGCCGGGGCGGGCGGGCGGTCAGCTCCACCAGCCGGCCGGTGTCGGCGGGCTCCGGCGCGGCCAGGATCGCACCGGCGATCCAGCGGGAGACGACAGCCGCGCAGGCGATGCCCTCGGGGTCGAAGCCGGCCAGGTACTCACGGGTGATCCGCCACCAGTCGGCCACGTACTCCGGGTCGCGCTGCGGGAGTTCGCGCAGATACAGCGGCAGGTCGTAGTCGCAGAACTTGGCCTGCGCGTGCAGCGCCAGCTCCTCGCGGCCGGCGTTGCGCAGCACCTCCACGACGCCGCGGTGGGCGGTGACGCGGGACTGCCAGTTCCTGATGGCGCCGCGGCTCAGCGAGATCGACAGCTTCGCCGCCTGCCGGCGTACCTGCCAGTGGTAGACGACCTCGTCGGTCACCGCCAGCCGCGGGTCGGCGGCGTAGACCCGCGCGGTGAAGACGAAGTCCTCGTAGTGGAAGGCGCCGTCGGGGAACGTGATGGCGTGCTTCTCCAGGAACGCCCGGCGGTAGAGCTTGTTGACGGACAGGGTGTCCCACAGCATGCGGGGCCGGTCCTCGATCCCCTCGATCACGGTGCCGGGCAGCTCGGCGCCCGCCGACCGGTCATAGATCAGCGGGGCCCAGACGGTGGTCGCGCCGTCCGGGAGCTCCACGCGCAGGCACTGGCCGGCGACGACGTCGGCACGCCGCTGCTCGGCGATCGGCAGCAGGGCGCCGATGGCACCGGGCGGCAGGACGTCGTCGCTGTCCAGGAACATCACGTACGGGAGGGTGGCGGCGGCCATGCCGTCGTTGCGCGGTGTCCCGCAGCCCCCGCTGTTCGTCTCCCTGGGGAGGATCCGCACCCGCGGGTCTCCGGCGAACGGCGCGAGCGCGTCGAGTGTGCCGTCCGTCGAACAGTCGTCGACGACGATCACCTCGCCCACCTCGGGCCCCTGCGCGAGCGCGGACTCCACAGCGCTCACGATGCGGGAGGCGTCGTTATAGACGATCACAACGATGCTGACGTGTCCCATACCCGACCCCATGTCCCTGACCATCAGGAGATCATCTCATCCGGCACGGGCCGGAAAGCCCCCGAGGAGCGCCTGACGCGGCACTCCTCGGGGCTGTTCGGAACGGCTGCTCAGAAGGCTTCGAAGTCGTCGAACTCCTGCTGCGCGTCGTCCTTGTCGCTCTTGTCGCGGCGGCGGTTGACGGCCGGGCGCGGCGGGTCGAAGCGGTGGTCCTCGCCGCGGCGGCCCAGCATCTCGGCGCCGGCTGCCATCGTCGGCTCCCAGTCGAAGACGACCGCGTTCTCCTCCTCGCCGATGATGATCTCGTCGCCCGCCTGGGCGCCGGCCTTCACCAACCGCTCCTCGACACCGAGGCGCGAGAGCCGGTCCGCGAGGTAGCCGACGGCCTCGTCGTTGGAGAAGTCGGTCTGCCGCACCCAGCGCTCGGGCTTCTCGCCGCGCACGCGGTAGGAGCCCTCCTCCTCGGTGACGGTGAAGCCGGCGTCGTCCACCGCGACCGGGCGGATGACGACCCGGGTCGACTCCTGCGCGGGCTTGGCGGCGCGGGTCTCGGCGACGATCTTCGCCAGGGCGAAGGAGAGCTCGCGCAGGCCCAGCCGGGAGACGGCCGAGACCTCGAAGACCTGGTAGCCGCGGGCCTCCAGCTCGGGCCGGATGATGTCGGCGAGGTCCTTGCCGTCCGGCACGTCGATCTTGTTCAGCACGACGATGCGCGGCCGGTCGCCCAGGCCGCCGTACTCGGCCAGCTCGGCCTCGATGACGTCGAGGTCGGTCACCGGGTCACGGTCGGACTCCAGCGTGGCGGTGTCCAGGATGTGCACGAGCACCGAGCAGCGCTCGACGTGCCGCAGGAACTCCAGGCCCAGGCCGCGGCCCTGGCTGGCGCCCGGGATCAGGCCGGGGACGTCGGCGATCGTGTAGACGACCTCACCGGCGGTGACCACGCCCAGGTTCGGGACCAGGGTGGTGAAGGGGTAGTCGGCGATCTTCGGCTTGGCGGCCGAGAGCACCGAGATGAGCGAGGACTTGCCCGCGCTCGGGTAGCCGACCAGTGCCACGTCGGCGACGGTCTTGAGCTCCAGGACGATGTCCCGGGCCTTGCCGGGCTCGCCGAGCAGCGCGAAGCCGGGGGCCTTGCGGCGGGCCGAGGCCAGCGCCGCGTTGCCGAGGCCGCCGCGGCCGCCCTGGCCGGCGACGAAGGTGGTGCCCTGGCCGACGAGGTCGGCGAGCAGATTGCCGTCCTTGTCCAGCACGACGGTGCCGTCCGGCACCGGCAGGACCAGGTCCTGGCCCTCGGAGCCGGTGCGGTTGCCGCCCGCGCCGCCCTTGCCGTTGGTGGCCTTGCGGTGCGGGGTGTGGTGGTAGTCGAGGAGCGTGGTGACGTCCTGGTCCACGACCAGGATCACATCGCCGCCACGGCCGCCGTTGCCGCCGTCCGGACCGCCGAGCGGCTTGAACTTCTCCCGGTGAACGGAGGCGCAGCCGTGGCCTCCGTTACCCGCGGCGACATGCAGCTCGACGCGGTCCACGAAGGTGGTCATACGGATTGCCTCCAGATAAATACGGGATTGTCTCTGTACTAACGCACCAAGGGCGGACCCTCTTCCCGCGCGCGGTGCGCGTCGGGGAAGTGGGATCCGCCCTCAGTGGTGTGTCTGTGTTCGTTGCGGAGCCGTATTAGACGGCGGCCGGAACGATGTTCACTACCCTGCGGCCACGCGCGGTGCCGAACTCGACCACACCGGCGGCGAGAGCGAACAGCGTGTCGTCCTTGCCGCGGCCCATGTTCGAACCGGGGTGGAAGTGCGTGCCACGCTGGCGGACGATGATCTCGCCGGCGTTGACGACCTGGCCGCCGAAACGCTTCACGCCGAGAAACTGAGCGTTGGAGTCACGTCCGTTACGGGTGGACGATGCACCCTTCTTGTGTGCCATGTTCTCTCAGTCCCTTACTTCGCAGCCGCGGGGATACCGGTGATCTTGATCGCCGTGTACTGCTGACGGTGACCCTGACGACGGCGGTAACCGGTCTTGTTCTTGTACCGCAGGATGTCGATCTTGACACCCTTGTGGTGGTCCACGATCTCGGCCGCGACCTTGATTCCGGCCAGGACCCACGGGTCACTGGTGACGGAGTCGCCATCGACGACGAGCAGCGTCGAGAGCTCGACCGCGTCGCCCACCTTGCCGGTGGAAATCTTGTCTACCTCGACGACATCGCCAACGGCCACCTTGTGCTGGCGGCCGCCGCTGCGCACGATTGCGTACACGCGGAACTCACTCTCAAGCTCGAATCGGGTACTCCTGAAGCCAGCCATCCCTGTCCGACATTGGGGGGCCTCTCCCGGCGGACCGGGAGGGATTTGCTCAGGAGCGGGCGCAAAAACGCCGAAGGCCAAGGCTACGGGGCCCATGGCGCAGGGTCAAACCGGGTGGCCGGGCGGCCGGCGGCCGTAGTGCGGAAGGGCGGGCCCGAGGTCTCCGGGCCCGCCCTTCACCGTCTCAAGACGGCTTGTCACACCAGCAGTTGGGCTACTCGCTGTCGGCCGTGCCGGCGGTCTTCTTGGTGGCCGCCTTCTTGGCCGGCGCCTTCTTGGCGACGGTCTTCTTGGCCGCCGTCTTCTTCGCCACGGCCTTCTTCGCCGCCGGCGCCTTCTTCGCGGCCGCCTTGCGCGGCGCCCGCTTCTTGGGCTCCGTGACCGCACCGTCGGCCTCAGCGGCCTCCTGAACGGTCTCCGCGGCCTCGGGGGCGGCCTCGGTGCCGACGACCACCACTGCGGCGCCCTCGGCCGCCGGAGCGGTCACCTCGCGGGTCGCACGGCGGCGGGCCCGGGGCGGTGCGGCGGAGGGAGCGGGCTGCGCCGCTTCCACGACCGGCTCCGGCGTCGGCTCGACGACGGGGGCGGCCTCGACCACGGTGACGGGCTCGGCCTCGGAGGAGGCCGGCGAACCCGCCGGGGCGCTCACCTTGCGGGTGGCACGGCGGCGCGTACGGCCCGGGGCCGGCGCCTCCACGACCGGTTCCGCGACGGGTGCCGGTTCGGCGACCGCCACCGGCTCCGGCTCGGCGACCGGCTCCGGGGCCTCGGCGGCGGGCTCGATCACGAACTCGATCACCTCGGCGGCCGGCGTCTGCCGGTCGGCGAAGGGCGCGCCCGCCGGGGCGGTGGCCTTGCGGCTCGCCCGGCGGCGGCCGCCACGGCCACGCGACGTCGCCGCGGCCTCGGCCTCGGCCTCGGCGGCGCTGCTGAACCACTCGTCGTCGGTCGCGACCGTCGGCACCAGTTCGGCCTCGGTCACCGCGACCGGCTCCAACTCCGGGTACTCGTCCGCGTCCTCGTGCGCCTCGTACTCGTCGTTCTCGTTCTCGTTCTCGTTCTCGGTGTCGTGCTCGTGCGTGTGCTCGTCGCCCGCACCGGTCCCGGCCTTGCCGCGGCGCTTGCGCTTGCCGCCGCCACCGGTGGTCGTCGCCTGGTCCATGTGGACGATGACGCCGCGCCCGTTGCAGTGCACGCAGACCTCGGAGAACGACTCCAGGAGGCCCTGGCCGACCCGCTTGCGGGTCATCTGCACCAGTCCGAGCGAGGTGACCTCGGCGACCTGGTGCTTGGTCCGGTCCCGGCCCAGGCACTCCAGCAGACGCCGCATGACGAGGTCGCGGTTGGACTCCAGGACCATGTCGATGAAGTCGATGACGACGATGCCGCCCAGGTCGCGCAGCCGCAGCTGGCGCACGATCTCCTCGGCCGCCTCCAGGTTGTTCCTGGTGACGGTCTCCTCGAGGTTGCCGCCCTGACCGGTGAACTTGCCGGTGTTGACGTCGACGACGATCATCGCCTCGGTCTTGTCGATCACCAGCGAACCGCCGGACGGCAGCCAGACCTTGCGGTCCAGCGCCTTCAGCAGCTGCTCGTCGATCCGGTACGTCGCGAAGACGTCGACCTCGGAGGTCCACCGGGTGAGCCGGTCGGTCAGGTCGGGGGCGACTTGGCTGACGTACTCGTGGATGGTGCCCCACGCCTCGTCACCGCTGACGATGACCTTGGTGAAGTCCTCGTTGAAGATGTCGCGGACGACGCGGACGGTCATGTCCGGCTCGCCGTAGAGCAGCGTCGGGGCGTTGCCGCCCTTGGCACGCTTCTGGATGTCGTCCCACTGGCCCTGCAGCCGGTCGACGTCGCTGCGCAGCTCCTCCTCGCTCGCACCCTCGGCGGCGGTGCGCACGATGACGCCCGCGTCCTCGGGGACGATCTTCTTGAGGATGGTCTTGAGCCGGGCCCGCTCGTTGTCGGGCAGCTTGCGGCTGATGCCGGTCATTGAGCCCTCGGGCACGTAGACCAGGTAGCGGCCGGGCAGCGAGATCTGGCTGGTGAGACGGGCGCCCTTGTGGCCGATCGGGTCCTTGGTGACCTGCACCAGGACCGACTGGCCGGACTTCAGCGCGCTCTCGATCCGGCGCGGGCCGTGGCCCATGCCGAGCGCCTCGAAGTTGACCTCACCGGCGTACAGCACCGCGTTGCGGCCCTTGCCGATGTCGACGAAGGCGGCCTCCATGGACGGCAGCACGTTCTGGACCTTGCCCAGGTAGACGTTGCCGACGTACGAGGTGGCCTGCTCCTTGTTCACGTAGTGCTCGACGAGGACGTTGTCCTCCAGCACGCCGATCTGGGTGCGCTCACCGCTCTGCCGGACGACCATGACGCGCTCGACGGCCTCGCGGCGGGCCAGGAACTCGGCCTCGGTGATGATCGGGACGCGGCGGCGGCCCTGCTCACGGCCCTCACGGCGGCGCTGCTTCTTCGCCTCCATGCGGGTGGAGCCCTTGATGGACGTCACCTCGTCGAAGCCGGTGCCCAGGCTGGGCTCGGCCTTGGCGCGCGGCTCACGGACCTTGACGACCGTGCGCTCCGGGTCGTCGGCGACCGTGCCGTCGTCCCCGCCCGAGTCGCCACTGCGGCGACGGCGGCGGCGCCGGCGACGGCTGCTGGTGGAGCCGTGGTCGTCGTCGTCCTGCCCACCGTCCGACGCCTCGGCGTCGTCCTCGGTGTCGTCCTCGTGCTCGTCGTCCTCGGCGGACTGCTCGTCGCCGTCGGCGGACTCGCCCCGACGGCGGCGGCGGCCACCACGGCGGCGGCGGCGCGACGGACGGTCGTCCGACTCGTCGTCGTCCTCGTCGGACACGGTCTCCTCGGACACCGCGTCGGCGGTCTCGTCCTCGGCCTCGACGGGCGCGGCTTCGGTCACCACGTCCTCGGCCGGGGCGCCGCGGCGACGGCGGCGGCGGCGCGAACCGCCCTCCTGCTCGTCGTCCTCGTCACGGGACCGGACGGCCGGAGCCTGCGGCTCCTCCTGGACCGGTTCCGCGGCGACGGGGGCGGTGACGGGCTCGGCGGCCTGGAAGACCGGCGGCTGGAAGACCATCGTCGGCGGGCGCACCGCACGGCGGCGGCCACGGGTCGGCGCCGGCTCGGCCGGAGCCTCCTCGGGCTCGACGGCCACCGGCGCGGCGGACTCCTCGGGCTCGACGGGCTCGACCGGACGGGCGGCCTCGACGGCCTGCTCGGCGGCGACGGCGCGCTTGCGGGTGCGGCGGTTGCGGGCCGGGGCCTCCGCCTCGGGCGCCTCGGCCACGGCCTCTTCGACCGGGGCGAACTGCGGGGCGGCCTCGGTGGTGCCCTTACGGGTCGCGCGGCGGGCGGCACGCGGCGCGGCGGGCACGTCGGTGTCCTCCTCGTCCGGCACGACGGGCTGCGCGGCCGGTGCGGCCTGCGCGAAGGTGTCGTCCTTCGGCGCCAGCGCGCCCGGCTTCAGCCGGCGGGCACCGTCGCCCGCGGCCGACGAGGCCGACGGGGCGGAGGGAGCGACGCGCTTGCGGGAGGAGCGGCGGCCACGGCCCGGGGCCTCGGCCTCGGACGCGGCGGGGGCCGCGGCGACGACGGGCGCCGGGGCGGCGGGCGCCTCCTCGGTGAACTGCGGAGCCTGGGCGGGCGCGGCGACCTTACGGGTCGCGCGGCGGCGGGCCCGGGTCGGCGCGGCGGGGTCCACGGCCGGCTCGGCCGGTGCCTCGACAGCGGCCGGGGTCTCGGCGACGGGCGCCTCCTCGACCGCCTGCAGGGCCTCGGACGGCGCGGTGACCTTGCGGGTCGCACGACGACGGGCGCGCGGCGGCGCGGCGGAGGTGTCCGGGGCGTCAGCGGCCTCGGCGGCCGGTGCGGGCTGTGCGGCCACTGGGCTTTCGACGGCGTCGGGGGCCGCGGGGGCACCGGCCGGGGCCGTCACCTTGCGGGTGGCGCGACGCCGGGCGCGCGGCGGCGCGGCTGAGTCATCAGGGGCGGCGGTGTCCGCTGCGGACGCCGGGCTCGCGGCCGGGGCGGCCTCGTCGGCGGAAGTGGCCGGTATGGCCGGCGCGGCGGGCGGGCCCGCCGGGCGGGATACGGCACGGCGGCGACGGCGGGGGGCCGTGGCTTCTTCGCTGGTCGCGGCGCCGTTGTCCGGCGCCTCGTTGGGCTCGTTGTGATCGAGCATTCGGGCAGTGCTCCCGTCATGCTCCCGGGCGCCGCGCTCTGTTCCGGTGGCGGCGGGCCGCGACGTCGGTCGTGGTGCCGCTGTCCGGGGGCGCGGGCGCCGCACGGGAGCTGTTGTCTCGCTCGTCGGCACGCCTGTGACGGGCCGACGAAAGTCTTATTAGGTCAGCGTCGCCGGGCCCGGGTGGCTCCCTGGCGCGTCGGCAACACGTCGACGGCGTTCCTACGCGGAAGCTTCCCCAGCCTTCGGCGGGGAGTCCCCACTCGGCACCGTCGCGGCGTCGCGATCTGGCGCGAGCGGGTCGGTGACCGTCCCGGACTCTTCGTGGAGCGGCCCCTGCGCCAGCCTGGTCACCGCTGCGGGGACCGGCGGCGCGAGGTCGGCCGTCACACGGAGGCCGGACAGGACGTCGTCGGGTCGCACGGCAGGTGTCAAGTGCCGAACAACTAGCCGCAGTATCGCACAGGCGACAGGCTCGGGCCTATCGGCACCCTGTTCGAGCGCGTCAACCGGCAGGACTTCGAGCCGGGTGACGGCGTCGCGCGCGTCGAAGGCGCGCATGCCGTTCTTGGTCTTCCGCTCGACCTGGACGGTCTCGGCGGCGAGGAAGAGGGCGACCGCGCGCTCCGCCTCGGCCGGCTCGACGCCGTCGAGCCGGAGCTGCCATACGGAGGCCTGCAGCCGCTCGGCGAGGCCGGAGGTACGGGCCTCCACCGCTTCGGTGATGTCGAGCCCGGTGGGCAGCGACTCGTCGAGCAGCAGCCGCAGCTTCTCGGGGTCCCGGACCTCGGTGAGGCCGATCTCCAGGTACTCGGCCTCGCTGCCGACGCCGGTGGGCGCGGCGTTCGCGTACGAGACCTTGGGGTGCGGGGTGAAGCCCGCCGAGTACGCCATGGGCACCTCGGCGCGGCGCAGGGCCCGCTCGAAGGCGCGCTGGAAGTCGCGGTGACTGGTGAACCGGAGGCGGCCGCGCTTGGTGTAGCGCAGGCGGATGCGCTGCACCGTCGGTGCGGGCGGTGGGCCTTCGGGCTGTCGCTTGCCCAGTGTCGTTCAGTCCCTCGTACGTCTGCGGGGGCCCGGTCGGGGCCCGTTTGTCATACCCAAGGTTACGCCGCGTCGCGCACAGGTGATGACGAGCCGTGCGGAGCGGCCGGGCCCGCGGGGTTTCGGCCAAAGTTCATCCGCCCCTCCGGTCACCGCCATTCGCGTCTCGTATTCATAACGGGTCTGGACCGGAACCGTTCCGTGGGACCGGTCCGCGGATGTGATGAAGGAGCCCCCCGATGAGTCCTGAGCTCTCCCGGCGCACGCTGCTCGGCAGTGCCGCCGGAGCGGCGATGCTGTCCGCGCTGCCGCTGAGCGTGCAGACCGCGCTCGCCGCCCCCGCCAAGCCCGGCCGGCTGGAGGACATCCAGCACGTGGTGATCCTGATGCAGGAGAACCGTGCGTTCGACCACTACTTCGGCACCATGTCCGGCATCCGCGGCTTCGGCGACCGGACCGCCGTGCGCGGCATCAACGGCCGGCCGGTCTTCGACCAGCCGGACGCGTCCCGCAAGGAGGGCTACCTCTCGCCGTTCGCCATGAACGCGGCGCACACCAACGCCTACCGCCAGGGCGCTCCCGCCTTCGGCTACGTCGACTCCATGGGCGCGCGCAACGACGGCATCGCCGACGGCTATGTGTCCGGACGCGGCGGCGGCTGGCTCGGCCAGGGCTACTACGAGCCGGCCGACATGCCCTTCTACAACGCGCTGGCCTCGGTGTTCACCATCTGTGACCACTACCACGCGTCCATGGAGACCAGCACCAACCCGAACCGCGAGCACTTCATGACGGGCACCAGCGGTGGCACCGTCCGCGATGTCGTGGTGCACGACAACACCGAGACCGCCGACGGCTACGAGTGGACGACGTACGCGGAGCGGCTGGAGCGGGCCGGCGTCAGCTGGCGGACGTACCAGGCGCACGACAACTTCGACGACAACGCGCTCGCCTGGTTCGCGGCCTTCCACCGGGCCAAGCCCGGCGAGCCGCTGTACGAGCGGGGACTGCGGATGGTCGGGGACGCCGCGCACAGCGGTGACCCGTTCGCGATGGGCGACGCGCTGGTCGCGGCGTTCGCCGCCGATGTGCGGGCCGACACGCTGCCCCAGGTGTCGTGGCTGGTGGCGCCCGCCGCGCTGTCGGAGCACGCCGACTACGCGCCGCCGAACGGCGAGGACCTGACGGCCCGGCTGCTCGGGGCGCTCGCCGACAACCCCGAGGTGTGGGCGAAGACCGTCTTCATCCTCAACTACGACGAACACGGCGGCTTCTTCGACCATCTGCTGCCGCCCGTCCCCCCGGTCGCGGCCGGCCGGGGCGCCAGCACGGTCTCGCCGGACGGCGAGGTCGTGATGCGGGTGACGAAGGACGGCAAGACCTACCACCGGCTGGTCAGCCAGCACGGGAAGTACCGGGTCAAGGCCGCCGACGGGTCGCTGACCTGGTCGGACACCCTGCCGGCGGGCGAGAGCGTCGTCTCGGGCCCGTACCCGCTGGGCCTGGGCACCCGGGTCCCGATGATCGTCGCCTCACCGTGGACCCGGGGCGGGGTCGTCGACTCGACGGTCTTCGACCACACCTCCGTGATCCGCTTCCTGGAGCGGCGCTTCGGGGTGCGCGAGCCGAACATCAGCGCCTGGCGCCGGGAGGTCACCGGCGACCTGCTGTCGGTGTTCGACTTCTCCGGTGACGACCCGGTGTGGCCGGCGCTGCCCGACACCAGTGGCAACCGGAAGAAGGCCGAGGACGCCGGATCGCGCCCCGCGCCGACCGTGCCCAGCCCGCAGTCCCTCCCCCGGCAGCAGCGCGGCACCCGTCCGGCACGCGCCCTGCCGTACGCGCTGCGGGTACGGCCGCAGGTGCGCAGGGGCCGGCTGGAGCTGGACTTCCGCAACCGCGGCCGGCAGGGCGCGGTGCTCGCCGCGTACCCCGCCCCCGGCGGGAAGCCGCGGTTCTACACCGTCGGCGCGCAGGGCCGGCTCTCCGACACCTGGACGATCGGTGACGAGGGCTACGATCTGCGCGTCCACGGGCCGAGCGGTTCGCTGTGGCACTTCCGCGGCGCCGCGCAGCGCCTGGAAGCGCAGCTCACCGAGGACACCGGGCACCGCCGGGTCGAGATCGAACTCACCAACGAGGAGCGCGCCGCCCGGACGTTCCTCGTCGGCGACCTGGCGTACGGCGACGGCATCCGCGAGGTGCGGGTCGGCCGGGGCGACCGCCGGACGGTGACCGTCAGGACCGGCCGTGAGGGCTGGTACGACCTCGCCGTCACCACCACCGACGACGTGCACTTCCTGCGGCGGTTCGCGGGCCGCATCGCCGATCGGCGGCCCGGGGTCACCGATCCGGCGATGGGCCTGCCGGACGCGCTGGCCGCGACCGTCCGGCTGGCCTCCGCCTCCACCACCATCGACGAGGCGATCCTCGTCCCCGGGAAGGCCGCCAGGGTCTCCGCGACCCTCACCGCCACGTCCGCCGCCGGCCGTGTCGAGGCGCGGCTCGTCGTTCCGCCGGGCTGGAGCGTCCGGAACGTCACCGCGGCGCCGTCCGCGCTGGCCGCGGGCGCCTCCGGCACCGCCGTATGGGACGTCACCCCGCCCGCGAGCCTCCCGGCCGGCGGCACCCACCGGCTGCTGGTGGTCTCCCGGGCCCGGGCCGGGGACCGTCTCGCCCTCGCCGAGGCCGAGATCGCGGCGCGCACCGCGCCGTCCATGGCCGGTCATCTGCTCGGTGAGGACTTCGAGTCGCTGGCCGGAGCGCTGAAGCCGGCCGTCGACCGCGGCTCCCCGGCCGATCTGCTCGGCTGGACGGCGGCGGCCCCGGCCGGCTGGACGGTCACCAACGCGGCGGCGATGCCGCAGGGCACCAGGGAGTTGCAGGGCTGGACGTTCATGACCAAGCGCTTCTGGTCGACCGGCGGCCAGGACCGGGCCGGCTTCACCCGCGGCCTCGGCATCGTCGCGGTCGCCGATCCGGACGACTGGGACGACACCGGGGCGCCGTCCGCCAAGGGCCGTTTCGACTCGACGCTCGCCTCCCCGGCGGTCGCCGTTCCGGCCGGGGCGACCACGCTGCACCTGGGCTTCGACTCCCACTACCGCCAGGAGGCGCCGCAGACCGCGACCGTCACGGCCGTCTTCGACACCGGTGAGGAGCGGACGCTGCTCACCTACAGCTCCGCCGCCACCGGCAACGACAACGCGGGCCAGGACATGGAGGACCGGTTCGTGACCCGTGAGCTGGCGGTACCGGCCGGTGCCAGGTCCGTGACCCTGAAGTTCCGCATGTTCAACGCGGGCAACAACTGGTACTGGGCCATCGACCACGTCCGGCTGGACACGAAGCCGATCACCGGCTGACGGCGGCGTCCCGCCGGGTCCCGGTCCCGCTCAGCGGTGACCCGGCGGGACGCGCCTGCCGGGCTCCGGGGCGCGCTTCACGAAGTCCGGGACGGGCGCCGCGCTCTGCTCCGGAAGGCGCGCGGCGCTCTTCGGCGCCCCGAACAGCATCCGGCGGGCGTCCGCCCGCGCCTCGCGTACGGTCACCCGCACGGTGCGCAGCGCGTCCTGAACGATCTGCCGGGCCTCACCGACCGCCCGGCCGGCCGGCGCGAGCACTTCGCGCCGCGTCCAGCGGCCGGCGGCACGCGCGGCGTCGGCGGCGGGTACGACGACGGTGTGCCACACCCAGCGCGCCGGATCACCGATCAGGGTCCGCGCCAGCCACTTCAGCCCGCGCCCCGCCGCCCGCGAGATGTACCCGGCGACCCGCCAGGCATGGCCGAGCGCGGCGGCGATCTCCCGCCCCACGGGGGCCAGGACATAGCGGTAGAGCGCCACGAGCGGCACCACGACCAGATACCCCAGCAGCCAGCCGACGGCCGTGCCGACGGCCTCGGCCGACCAGGTGAGGGCTGTGCCGAGCGCCCGCACCGACCACACTGCGGCCCGGCCGAGCGGCGTCAGCACGTACCGGTGGAACGCGACCACCGGCACCACGAACAGGACCCGCCCGAGCCACAGTGCGGCGGTGCCGGACGCGCGGGCCGTCCAGACCGCGGCGTGGCCGAGCGGAGTGAGCACATAGCGGTAGAGGACCACGGCCGGTACGGCGACCAGGTAACGGAGCAGCCAGCCGGCGGCCGTGCCGAGCGCCCGCACCGACCACCGGGCGCCGTGGCCGGCCGGCGTCAGCACGTAGCGGTACAGGAGCACCAGCGGAACGACGATCAGCACGCGCAGCAGCCACCGCACGGCCGCGCCGGTGCCGTGGCCGGTGGCCGCGAGGGCGGCGGCCAGAGCGCGGGCGGCGGGGGCGAGGACGGCGCTGTGGAGCAGCCGCAGCGGCCGGACGAGGAGGTGGGTCACGAGCAGGGCGACCCCGGTGCCGAACAGCCGCACCAGCGCGGCCAGACCGGATCCGGTGGCGCGCAGCGACCACGTCACGCCCTGGCCGAACGGCGTCAGGACGTAGCGGTACAGGGCGCAGAGCGGCACCACGACCAGCGTGCGCACCAGCCACCGGGTGGCGGTGGCGGTGCCCCGGCCGGCCGGGACGAGTACCGCCGTCCAGAGCCGGACGAGTGGGGCGGCGATGAGCACGCGGCCGAGCCGGGCGAGGGCGCCGCCCAGCCATCTGAGGGCGCGGCCGGTGCCGCGGGCCACGGCGCCGAGCGGTTCGACGACGATGCGCCGCCACAGCCAGCCCAGGGCGGCGCCCAGGGCGCGGCTCAGGGCGGCGAGCGCGTCCCACGCCATCCGCACCGGAAGGATCACGACGAGCGCGAAGATCCGCACCGGCATCCGTATCGCGACCGTCAAGCAGCCCTGGTTGGTGTTCTGTTCCCCCGTCACGCTCATGCGCGCACGGTACGGGACGCCGGCCGGAACCCAGAAGCGGAGGGGCCCCGGTCCGTGCGCCCGGGGCCCCGCCCTACGTCCCCGTGCCCGTCAGACGGCCGCCGGCGCGGTGTTCTGCTCGGTGTCGGGGTCGATCCCCTGGAGGTACTCCTCGGTGATCTCCTTCGGCCCGAACGGCCAGACCTTCTCGAAGCGGGCCCAGAGGAAGAAGGCGACGCAGCCGAGGGCGACCCACGCCAGGGACCACTCGATGGGGTGACGGCCGGGCGAGTTCTTGTCCGCGTAGCCGTAGATCACCAGCCAGCCGACGAGGGCGATGAAGCTCGGCAGCGGGTAGAGCCACATCTTGTACGGCCGGTGCAGACCGGGCTGGCGGCGGCGCAGCACCGAGACGGCGAGGATCTGCGCGAGCGCCTGGACGATCACCATGACGGTGGTGAGCAGCTGGATGAGGGTGGCCAGATCGGTGTGGCGGCCGATGAGGAAGCCGATCGCCGTGATGACGCCCATGGTGGCCAGGCCCAGCATCGGGAAGCGGTGCTTGGCGTGCAGCTTCCCGTACTGGCGGAAGAAGACGCGGTCACGGGCCGCGTCGTAGGGCACCCGGGAGCCGCCGAGGAGTCCGGTGAAGACCGAGGCGAAGGCCGTGATGAGGATGAGGACCGTGACGGTGTCGGCGGCGCCCTTGCCCCAGGTCTTCTCCATGACCGCGGAGGCGACCGACGAGGAGGCGATGTCGTCGGCGTTGAGCATCCGGTGCCAGTCGATGACGCCGAGGGTGCCGATCTGGAGCAGCAGGTAGATCCCCATGATGCCGAGGATCGAGAAGATGATGGAGCGCGGCAGGATGCGCCCGGGGTCCTTGATCTCGGCGCCCATGTACGCGGTGGTGTTGTAGCCGAGGTAGTCGTAGATGCCGATGGTGAGGCCCGCGGCGAAGCCGATCCAGAAGGTGTGGCTGGTCAGTTCGAAGGCGTGCGCGGGGTAGGTGAAGGCCAGGTCCGCGTCGAAGTGCGTGAACGCGGCGAGGATGACGAGCGCGACCGACAGGATCATCACGCACCACATGACGGCGGTGATCCGGGCGATGTGCTCGATGCCGCGCCACAGCAGCAGGACGACGAGCGCGATCATGCCGAGACCGACGGCGTCCCCCGCGTTCTGGCCCATGTCGGGGGCCAGATAGCCGAGGTACTGGACGAAGCCGACGACTCCGGTGGACATGATCAGCGGTATGAAGAGCATGGCCGTCCAGACGAACAGGAACGGCATGAGCTTGCCCGAGCGGTACTGGAACGCCTGCCGGAGGTAGACGTACGAGCCGCCGGAACCGGGCATCGCCGCGCCCATCTCGGCCCAGATCAGACCGTCGGCCAGGGCCAGCACGGCACCGGCCAGGAAGCCGATCACGGCCTGCGGCCCGCCGAACGCGGCGACCATCAGGGGGATGGTGACGAAGGGTCCGATGCCGCACATCTGGCTCATGTTGATGGCGGTGGCCTGGAACAGGCCGATGCGGCGGACAAAGCCGCCGGCGGGTGGCGGGGAGCCGGACACGGTGCCTCCCTGGGCAGGTGACGGGGACGGGGAGCGGACTGCCGTTTCGCCAGTGCAGGGGTTCGCCTCGGCGCCGGGCGTGCTTAAGTTAAGTACCTTTACTTGATGCGTCAAGGGGTCACGGCGATATGCATGAGAATGGTTCGATGAGCAGCAGCGACGGCGGTGCGGAACAGCCCTGGAACCGGCAGCGACTGCGCAGCAGCAACGAGCGGCTCCTGCTGGAGCGGCTGCGGACCGGCGGTGTCGCCTCCCGCGCCCAACTCGCCCGCGAGACCGGCCTGTCCAAGCCGACGGTCTCCAGCGCCCTCGCCTTCCTCGAACTGGCCGGTCTGGTCCGCGAAGCCGGGCTGCACACCCCCGAACGCGGCCGCGTCGCCGTGCTCTACGCCCCCGACGCCTCCGCCGGCTACGCGCTCGGCATCGACATCGGCCGCGCGTGGCTGCGGGTCGCACTCGCCGACCTCGACGGAACGGTCGTCGCCCGCGCCGACGTCCGCAACCGCGCCCGCAGCTCCGCCGCGATGGCCGACCTCGTGGTCGCCACCTCCCACCAGGTCGTCGCCGACTCCGGCGTCGCCCCCGCCAAGGTCGCCCACGCGGTGGTCGGCACCCCCGGCGTGTACGACGAGGCGCAGCGCCGGGTCCGCTACGCCCAGCACCTGCCCGGCTGGGGCCGGGCCGGCCTCTTCGACCGGATGCGGGACGAACTCGGCGTACCGCTGGCCGTCCACAACGACGCCAACCTGGCCGCGCTCGGCGAGTACACCTTCGGTGTCGGCGCGGGCAGCAGGCTCTTCGTCTACGTGATGATCGGCACCGGCCTCGGCATGGGCGTGGTCTCCGAGGGCCGGCTGTTCACCGGTGCGCACGGCGCGGCGGGCGAGATCGGCTATCTGCCGTGGGCTGGCCCCGGCCACCACCGGCCGGACACCCCGGACACCCTGGAGGGCGCGGTGGCGGCCGACGCCGTCGTCCAGGCCGCCCGCGGGCTGGGCATGAGCGGCCCGCTCACCGCCAAGGACGTCTTCGACGCGGCACGGGCCGGGGACGTCGCGGCCGTGGCCGCCGTCCGCCAGGAGGGCGAACGGCTCGCGCACACGGTGGCGGCGGTGGCGGCGGTGCTCGACCCGGACCTGGTGGTGCTGGGCGGGGGCGTGGGGCACAGCGCGGACCTGCTGCTGAGCACGGTCCGGGACACCCTGCGGGCGCTGACACCGCTACGACCGAAGGTCGTTCCGAGCGGGCTGGGCGAGGACGCGGTGGTACTCGGCGCGGTGGCAACGGCGCTCGGGACCGCGCGGGACGTGGTGTTCGAACAGCGGTCGGCGTCGTCCTAGGACGACGCCGACCGCTGCGGTTGTTACTTGACGACCGTCAGCGGGAGCAGCTTCTTGCCCGTCGGGCCGATCTGGATGTCCAGGTCGAGCTGGGGGCAGACGCCGCAGTCGAAGCACGGGGTCCAGCGGCAGTCCTCGACCTCGGTCTCGTCCAGCGACTCCTGCCAGTCCTGCCAGAGCCAGTCCTTGTCGAGGCCCGAGTCCAGGTGGTCCCAGGGCAGGACCTCTTCCTCGGTGCGCTCGCGGGTGGTGTACCAGTCCAGGTCGACGCCGGTGCCGGGGAGCGCCTTGTCGACGGCCCGCATCCAGCGGTCGTAGCTGAAGTGCTCGCGCCAGCCGTCGAAGCGGCCGCCGTCCTCGTACACCGCGCGGATGACCGCGCCGATCCGGCGGTCGCCGCGGGAGAGCATGCCCTCGACGATGCCGGGCTTGCCGTCGTGGTAGCGGAAGCCGATGTTGCGGCCGTACTTCTTGTCGTTGCGGATGGCGTCCCGCAGCTTGGCGAGCCGGGCGTCGGTCTCCTCGACGCCGAGCTGGCCCGCCCACTGGAACGGGGTGTGCGGCTTGGGGACGAAACCGCCGATGGAGACCGTGCAGCGGATGTCGTTCTGCCCGGTGACCTCGCGGCCCTTCTGGATGACGTTGCGCGCCATGTCGGCGATCTGCAGGACGTCCTCGTCGGTCTCGGTGGGGAGCCCGACCATGAAGTACAGCTTCACCTGGCGCCAGCCGTTGCCGTACGCGGTGGCGACCGTACGGATCAGGTCCTCCTCCGAGACCATCTTGTTGATGACCTTCCGGATGCGCTCACTGCCGCCCTCGGGGGCGAACGTGAGGCCGGACCGGCGCCCGTTGCGGGTCAGCTCGTTGGCGAGGTCGATGTTGAACGCGTCGACGCGGGTGGAGGGCAGCGACAGGCCGACCTTGTCCTCCGTGTAGCGGTCCGCGAGGCCCTTGGCGATCTCGCCGATCTCGCTGTGGTCCGCCGAGGAGAGCGAGAGCAGCCCGACCTCCTCGAAGCCGGTCGCCTTGAGGCCCTTCTCGACCATCTCGCCGATGCCGGTGATGCTTCGCTCCCGCACGGGGCGCGTGATCATGCCGGCCTGGCAGAAACGGCAGCCGCGGGTGCAGCCGCGGAAGATCTCGACGGACATCCGCTCGTGGACGGTCTCCGCGAGCGGGACCAGCGGCTGCTTCGGGTAGGGCCACTCGTCGAGGTCCATGACGGTGTGCTTGGACACCCGCCACGGCACGCCCGAGCGGTTGGGGACGACGCGGGAGATCCGGCCGTCCTCCAGGTATTCGACGTCGTAGAACCGGGGGACGTACACCCCGCCGGTCTTCGCGAGCCGGAAGAGCACCTCGTCACGGCCGCCGGGACGGCCCTCGGCCTTCCACGCGCGGACGATGTCGGTGATCGCCAGCACGGCCTGCTCACCGTCGCCGATCACCGCGGCGTCGATGAACTCCGCGACCGGCTCCGGGTTGAAGGCCGCGTGGCCGCCCGCGAGCACGATCGGGTCGTCGAGGGTGCGGTCGGCGGCGTTGAGCGGGATGCCGGCGAGGTCGAGCGCGGTGAGCATGTTGGTGTAGCCGAGCTCGGTCGAGAAGCTCAGGCCGAACACGTCGAACGCCTTGACCGGACGGTGCGCGTCGACCGTGAACTGCGGGACCCGGTGCTCACGCATCAGGGCCTCCAGGTCGGGCCACACGCTGTACGTGCGCTCGGCGAGGACGCCCTCACGCTCGTTGAGCACCTCGTAAAGAATCATGACGCCCTGGTTGGGCAGCCCGACCTCGTACGCGTCCGGGTACATCAGCGCCCAGCGCACATCGCAGGCGTCCCAGTCCTTGACGGTGGAGTTCAGCTCCCCACCGACGTACTGGATGGGCTTCTGGACGTGCGGGAGAAGCGCTTCCAGACGGGGGAAGACCGACTCGACAGGCATCAGAGATGTCTTTCATCAGCGGGCAGGGGGACCCTCAAGACTAGCGCGCCTTCGGAGTCACCCTCGCCCCGTGGAAATCCCGGCTGTGCGCCGCACCGGGTCACGGCCGGAAGTCGGCCTCGCGCCAGCGGTCGGGGAGCTGCTCCTCCACCTCGATCGCGCGGGCCCGTTCCAGCTGGCTGAGCGCGCCGTACGGGAAGGCGCTCTCGCCCGCCGCTACGGCCTCCTCCGCCAGCCGGGCGATCGCGACCCGGCACATCACACTGTCCTGGTGTTCGCCCAGCAGCTGCTGCACGGACTTCATCCGGGCGGTGTGGTCCTTCGCCGGGGAGCCGAGCACCGGGCGGGCGGCCTCGGCGCAGTAGCGGGCGCGCTTGGCCGCCTTGCGGGCCTCGTGCAGCGCCAGATCGCGCTCCTGACCGCGTTCGACGGCCATGGCGGCCTCGATCAGCCTCCGCAGCCGGCGGTGGTCCCGGCGTACGGCCTTCTGCACCGCGGGCGTCGCGGGCGCCTTCGCGCCCTCCAGGTACGGCGGGTCCGCGAGCAGTGCCTCGACGGTGTCCAGCACCTGGAAGTAGTGCGGGCCGCCGAGCACCCGCAGCACGGCGGCGTGCGTCTCGCCGTGTGCCTTGGTGCCCTCCGCGAGCAGCCGGCTGCGCAGCGTTTCGTCGATCAGGTCCGGGGCGAGCTCCGCGAGCCGCTCCTGCAGCCGCTCGGCCAGCACCTCCCGGTCGCGTTCCGTGCCCAGCACCGCGCCGAGCCACTTCAGCTCCTCGCCGACCGGGTCGGTCACCACCCGGTCCAGCTCCCGGCGGAAGGTCTTCAGCGCGCTGCGGGCGCGCCGGGCCGCGACCCGCATCTGGTGCACGGCGTCGGGCTCGGCCCGCCGGACCTCGGGGTCGAGGGTGATGAGGGCCCGCAGCTGCTCGTGCAGATAGGCCAGCGCCGCGTCTCCTGCGGTGCGGAGCTCGGCGGGCGGTCCCGGCGGGACGGTCGCGGCCGTCAGCCGGTCGCCGAGGGCGCGGGCGAGCTTGGAGGGCGAGTCCGACCGGTGCAGGCCCGCGGCGGCCAGCCGCTGCTCGACGGCGTCGAGGAGCGCGGGCTTGCCGCCGACGAGCTCGACCTCGAACTCGGTCCAGGTGATCGCCACGGCCCTGTTCGCCGGTCCGGCTCCCAGCAGCTGCGCGGTGACGTGATCATGGGCGATCTCCGCCAGGGGCTCCCCCGCCGCGTCCAGCAGATGCTGCCGTTCGCGGTGGTTCTTGAGCCGCACGACGGGGATCAGCCGCCGCCCCCGGGTGTGCACGGCCACCTCGGCGGCCAGGTCCTTCGGGACGGTGCGGGTCGCGCGTCCGAGCGGGGCGTGCACCTCGGTGCGGGTGTCGGCCTCGGTGGTCGGCAGTTTCAGATGCCAGCCGGCGTCGTCCCCGCCGGTGCGGCGGCGCAGGGTGATCCTGCGGGCCGCGAGGCGCAGGTCCTCGGTGTCGAAGTAGACGGCGTCGAGTTCCGCCGGATCCAGGACACAGCTGCTGAAGACCTTGGGCAGCCCGCTGAGATCGGGCGGCTCGAACCGGCCGTCCGCTTCGTACTTGCGCTCGGTCTCCCGCACACGCTTGCCCATGAAGGGAACGTAGTCGCGGGTTCCGCTGCGGGCAATGGTGCGTACCTTGCCACCGGCCGGTTCGTTCCGGCCGGTGGCGGCGATCAGGCGGACATCGGGCGCTGTATCCGGACCGCCTGCAGCAGTCCGATGGCGATCCAGATCGCGAACATCGACGAGCCGCCGTACGACACGAAGGGCAGCGGCAGGCCGGCGACCGGCATGATGCCGAGCGTCATCCCGATGTTCTCGAACGCCTGGAACGCGAACCAGGCGACGATGCCGGCCGCGACGATCGTGCCGTACAGGTCGGTGGCGCTGCGGGCGATCGCGCAGGCCCGCCAGACGATCAGCCCGAGCAGGACGATGATCAGGGCGGCCCCGACGAAGCCGAGCTCCTCGCCGGCGACGGTGAAGACGAAGTCGGTCTGCTGCTCGGGCACGAACTGGCCGGTGGTCTGGCTGCCGTGGAAGAGCCCCTTGCCGAACAGGCCGCCGGAGCCGATCGCGATGAGCGCCTGGTGGGTGTTGTAGCCGACGCCCGCGGGGTCCAGGGCGGGGTTGGCGAACGCCGCGAACCGGTCGACCTGGTACTTGTCGAGCACGCCGAGCTGCCAGATCAGCCCGGCGCCCACGGCGCCCGCCGAGATCAGGCCCAGCACCCAGCGGTTGGAGGCGCCGGAGGCGAGCAGCACCCCGAGGATGATCACCGCCATCACCATCACCGAGCCGAGGTCCGGCATCAGCATGATGATCGCGATGGGCAGCGCCGCCCAGGTCAGGGCCTGGAGGACGGTGCGGTGGTCGGGGTGCACGCGGTCGCCCGCGTCCACCCGGGCCGACAGCAGCATCGCCATGGTCAGGATGATGGTGATCTTCACGAACTCGGACGGCTGCAGCGAGAAGCCGCCGCCGATCACGATCCATGAGTGCGCGCCGTTGATCGTGGTGCCCAGCGGGCTGAGCACCGACAGGATCAGCAGCACCGAGATCACGTAGAGCACCGGCACGACGCCGCGCAGCCGGCGGTGTCCCAGCGCCACGACGCCCGCGGCGAGGCCGAGGCCGATGCCGGTGTTCATCAGATGGCGCAGCAGGAAGTAGTACTGGTCGCCGTGGGTGAGGTTGGTGCGCCCGCGGGTCGCCGAGTAGACGAGCAGCGTGCCGATCGCCGACAGCGCGAGCGCGGAGCCCAGCAGGACCCAGTCCATCCGGCGCAGTATCGAGTCCCGGGCGAGCAGTTTGCCCAGGGTGCTGCGTTCCGGGGTGAAGCGGCGGATCGTGTAGCCGCTGGCGCTCATGAGAGGTACCTCCGGCCCAGCAGGAGCTTGTCGTCGCGGCCGGGAGTGAGCGCGGCGAGCACCGGGCCGCCGGCGGGCACGGAGGGTGCGCCGGACGACGGGGCGAAGGTGGTGACGGCGGACGCGGCCCGGACGACGGAGCCGTCGTCGGTGAACTTCGGCAGCTTCGTCTCGGGGGTCGGCAGCAGCGCCTTCTTGTTGTCGATCGAGCCGTTGGCCTGGATGCCGTACATCGCCTCGTAGATCTTGCGGATCGCGGGGCCCGAACCGCCGGAGCCGGTGCCGCCCTGCGAGATCGTCATGACGATCGCGTAGTCCTTGGTGTACGTCGTCAGCCAGGACGTCGTCTGCTTGCCGTCGACCTCCGCGGTACCGGTCTTGGCGTGCAGCTGGATCTTGTCCTGCGGCCAGCCGGCGAAGCGCCAGGCGGCGGTACCGCTGGTGATGACGCCGGCGGTGGCCTGGTTGATGTACTTCAGGGTCTCGGCGCTGTCCGGCAGCTTGCCGGTGGCCTTGGGCGCGATGGGCTTGACCGTCTTGCCGTCGGCGCTGACGATCGCCTTCCCTATGGTCGGCTGGTAGAGCGTGCCGCCGTTGGCGAGGGCCGAGTAGATCCGCGCCATCTGGACCGGGGTGACGAGGGTGTCGCCCTGGCCGATCGCGAAGTTGACCGAGTCACCGGCGCGCATCACATTGCCGTCCACGCAGTTCTCACGGGCGATCTGCGTCGCGTAGTCCTGCTTGTTGGTCTTCCCCTCCCGGCACCAGTAGTCCACGTTGGCCTCGTAGTAGGCCTGCTTCCACTGGCGGTCGGGGACCCGGCCCTTGACCTCGCCCGGCAGGTCGATGCCGGTCTTGGCGCCCAGGCCGAACTGGTGGGCGGTCTTGTAGAAGAAGTCCTTGGGGTTCTTGGGCTTGGTGCCGCCGTCCGCGAGCCACTGGTTGTACGAGAGGCCGTAGAAGACGGTGTCGCAGGAGATCTCCAGCGCCTTGCCGAGGTTGATCGCGCCGAAGCTCTCGCCCTCGAAGTTCTTGAACAGGCGGCCGCCGATGGTCATCGACGAGGTGCAGGGGTAGGCGCCGTCGAGCGGGTATCCGGCGTTGACGGCAGCCGACGTGGAGATCACCTTGAAGGTCGAGCCGGGCGCCGACAGGCCCTGGATGGCCCGGTTCAGCAGCGGGTAGTTCGAGTCCTTGCCGGTCAGCTGCTTGTAGCTGGCCGGGGAGATGCCGCCGACCCACGCGTTCGGGTCGTACGTCGGTGCGCTGGCCATCGCGATGACCTGGCCGGTGTGCACGTCCATGACGGTGACCGCGCCCGAGTCGGCCTTGTAGTTGGTGCCGGTGACGGTGTCGAAGGTCTTGCGGGCCTCCACCATCGCGTCGTTCAGCTCCTTCTCGGCGACGGCCTGGACGCGCGAGTCGATGCTGGTCACCAGGTTGGCGCCGGGTTCCGCGGGCGTGTCGCCCGCCCGGCCGATCACCCGGCCGAGGTTGTCCACCTCGTAGCGGGTCACACCCGCCGTACCGCGCAGCGCCGCGTCGTACTGGCGCTCCAGGCCGGAGCGGCCGACCTGGTCCGAGCGCAGCAGCGGGGTGCCGTTCTTCTGCGAGGAGGTGATCTCGTCGTCCGTGACGGGCGAGAGGTAGCCGAGCACCTGCGCGGCGTTCGCCTTGCTCGGCGCCGGGTAGCGGCGGACGGCGGTCGGCTCCGCGGTCACCCCGGGGAAGTCCTCGCGGCGCTCCATGATCTGCAGCGCCTGCTGGGTGGTGGCCTTGTCGGTGATCGGGATCGGCTGGTACGGCGAACCGTTCCAGCAGGGCTGGGGGGTCTTGGCGTCGCAGAGCCGGACCTTGGCGATGACGTCGGCGGGCGGCATGGCCAGCACCGCGGCGAGCCGGGTGAGGACGGCCTTGCCGTCGTCCTTCTGCTTGAGCAGCTCGGTGCGGCTGGCGGAGACCACCAGCCGGGTCTCGTTGTCGGCGATGGGCACACCGCGCGCGTCCAGGATCGCCCCGCGGACCGCGGGGGTGACGACCTGCTGGATGTGGTTGCTGGCGGCCTTCTCGGTGTACTCGTCACCGTTGCGGATCTGCAGGTACCACAGCCGTCCGCCGAGGGTGAGCAGCAGCGAGAAGACCAGGATCTGCAGGATGACCAGGCGGATCGTGACGCGGGAGGTGCGGCCGGTCTCGGGAATGTTAGACATCGGCGCGCTGCGCCTTCCTCGCGGGATTCGTGGCGGTGGGGTGCCCCATGCCGGAGGCCAGGGGAGGGTGGGCGCTCACAGTCGGCGGCCTCCCTTGGCGATGGAGCCGACCCGGCTGCCGCGGCCGACCCGGCCGAGCAGTCCGGCGCGCTGGCTGCCGATGCGGCTGCCGTAGCCGCCGGCCGCGTCCTCGGCGAGCGGATCGTTGTCGAAGCGTCTGGCCAGTGCCATCACCAGCGGGACGATGAACGGGGCGAGCAGCAGGTCGTAGACGGCCGCGGTGAACAGCAGCTTGGCGAGGCCCACGTGGGCCCCGGCGGTGTCGCCGACGAGGGCGCCGACGCCCGCGTAGAGCAGGGTGCCGCCGATCGCCGCCGCGACGACGACGAGCATCGGCATGGCGGCGGTCCGCAGCTGCCCGGTCTCCGGCTTGGCGAGGCCCGCCAGATAGCCGATGACGCACAGCACGAGTGCGTACCGGCCCACGGCGTGGTCGGCGGGCGGTGCGAGGTCGGCGAGCATGCCGGCGCCGAAGCCGACCAGCGAGCCGCCGACGTGGCCGTAGGTCAGCGCGAGGCCGAGCACGGTGAGCAGCAGCAGGTCGGGTACCGCGCCGGGCAGGTGCAGCCGGGCCAGCACGCTGACCTGGACGACCATCGCGACGACGACCAGGACGGTGGAGAGCAGGATCCGGTTGAGTCGCATGGTCAGCTCCTGGTGGTGGGCGCACCGGAAGGGGTGGCGCCCGGCTTCCGCGCCGGCGGGGCGACCTTGGCCGCGGTGGGCGACGGCGTGGGCTTGGGCGGCAGCACGCTGTCGCGCGGGTCCGTGCGCGGACCCTCGACGACGACGCCGACGATGTCGAGCCGGGAGAAGCCGACGTACGGCTCGACCTGGACCGTACGGGTCAGGCTGCCCGCGGACGGGTCGATCGCGACGACCCTGCCGACCGGGACGCCGGGTACGAACGGCTTGCCGGCCTGCGAGCCGAAGGTGACCAGCCGGTCGCCCTTGCTCACCTTGGCCTTGCCGTTGAGCAGCTGGACGCGCATCGGCCGGTCGCCCTGGCCGGTCGCGAAGCCCAGTTCCATCGAGCCCTCCATCCGGGTCCCGACGGTGAAGTCCGGGTCGTTGGCGAGCAGCACGGTGGAGGTGGAGGGTCCGACGGTGGTGACCCGTCCGACCAGGCCGTCGCCGTTGATGACGGTCTGATCGCGGAGGACTCCGTCAGCGCTTCCGGCGTCGATGGTGACCGTCCAGGAGAATCCCTGGGCGGCTCCTATGGCGATGATCTGAGCGCCCTTGATCGCGTACTGGCCGGCTCCCGCGGTCTTCAGGAGCTGGTCCAGTTCACGGGCCTTGTTGCGGGTGATGTCCTTGCTGCCGAGCTGCTGCTTGAGCTCCGCGTTCTCGCGTTCCAGGCGGCTGATCGTGCTGTGCCGTCCCCCGGAGTCGCGCACCGCGGAGATCGCGTTGCCGACCGGGTCGACGGCGGACGCCACACCCTTTTCGACAGGTCCGAAGGCCGAGGCCGCCGCCTGTCGGGGGCCGTCCATCGGTGACTGTTCGCCTCCGCGGATGTCCACGGTGATCAGTGCGAACGCGATCGCGATCAACAGCACCAGCAGAAGCCGGCTCTCTCGTGTGTCCCTCACGGGCGCCAGTCCGTGCCTTCCTCGAACGGACCGGTCGGCTGCGGTCCCCGGCCGGTCGAAGTGTGTGACGCAGTGAGAACGATCCCGCGGGCCGGCGGGCAGTCACCCGCACGCAGGACCGTGCGAACTCATCTGCGCGGCTGGGCGTCCAGAACCTGCTGCAACGCCTCGAACTCCTCGACGCACTTGCCGGCGCCGAGCGCCACGCAGTCCAGCGGGGATTCCGCGATGTGGATGGGCATTCCGGTCTCGTGCCGCAGTCGCTCGTCCAGCCCGCGGAGCATCGCTCCCCCGCCGGCCAGCACGATGCCACGGTCCATGATGTCGCCGGAGAGCTCGGGCGGGCACTTGTCGAGCGTCGTCTTGACCGCGTCGACGATCGCGTTGACCGGCTCCTCGATGGCCTTGCGGACCTCGGCGGCCGAGATCACCACCGTCTTGGGCAGGCCGCTGACCAGGTCCCGGCCACGGATCTCGGTGTGCTCGTCCTTCTCCAGCTTCGGGTCGAAGGCCGACCCGATGGTGAGCTTGATCTGCTCCGCGCTGCGTTCGCCGAGCAGGAGGCTGTACTCCTTCTTGATGTGCTGGATGATCGAGCTGTCCAGCTCGTCGCCGGCGACCCTGATGGACTGCGCGGTGACGATGCCGCCGAGGGAGATCACGGCGACCTCGGTGGTGCCGCCGCCGATGTCGACCACCATGTTGCCGGTGGCCTCGTGGACCGGGAGCCCGGCGCCGATCGCGGCGGCCATCGGCTCCTCGATGATGTGCACCTGGCGGGCACCGGCCTGGGTGGTGGCCTCGATGACGGCGCGTCGCTCGACCCCGGTGATACCGGAGGGCACGCAGACGACGACGCGGGGCCGGGCCAGATAACGACGCTTGTGGATCTTGAGAATGAAGTAGCGCAGCATCCGCTCGGTGATCTCGAAGTCGGCGATGACGCCGTCCTTCAGCGGGCGGACCGCGACGATGTTTCCCGGGGTGCGGCCGATCATCTTCTTGGCCTCGGCGCCGACCGCCAGAATGCCGCCGGTGTTCGTGTTGATGGCGACGACCGAGGGCTCGTTGAGGACGATCCCGCGACCCCTGACGTACACCAGCGTGTTGGCAGTCCCGAGGTCGACAGCCATGTCACGGCCGATGAACGACATGTTGTTCGCCATGTGGATACGTCTGGCCTTCCCGAGCTTGAGCGGAGATTCCATCGTAGTCGCGCCCCACGGGGCACGGGGTCCGGGGTTCCGACGTCATTGTCATCAGAACACACAGCGTCCGCTGGTAATGGTGACGACGTGTCGGAGAGATTGGTTCCCGATAAAGCGTTGCATATGCCAGAGGCGACCGGATTTCTCCGGTCGCCTCTGAGCTGATTGGACGTCAGTCGGCGAGCCTGCACCGCAGGTCAGAGGGGGTACGGCCGGTCGGCACATACACCCGGAAGCGGGACGGCGGGCCGATTGTTCAGACCAGGCCCGGGAAGAAGAGCTTGATCTCACGCTCGGCGGACTCCGGGGAGTCCGAGGCGTGGATGAGGTTCTCGCGCACGATGCTGCCGAAATCCCCGCGAATGGATCCGGGGGCGGCGGCGATCGGGTCGGTGGGGCCGGCCAGCGCCCGTACGCCCTCGACGACGCGCTCGCCCTCGACGACCAGCGCGACGGACGGGCCCGAGGCCATGAACTCCATCAGCGGCTCGTAGAACGGGCGGCCGACGTGCTCGGCGTAGTGCTGCTCCAGGGTGCCGAGATCGAGCGTGCGCAGTTCGAGGGCGCCGATCGTCCAGCCTGCCTTGCGCTCGATCCGGCCGATGATCTCGCCGATCAGGCCGCGGCGGACGGCGTCCGGCTTGAGAAGGACAAGGGTGCGCTGGCTCACGGTACGGCTCCTACTGACGGTGACGGGTATGACGACATTACAAGGCGTGGTCAGGCCACCTGCGCCGAGTGCCTCGCCTTGGCCTCGTCGATCTTCCGGCCGAAGTGGATGGAGGCCCACCACAGGGCCGCGAAGACCACGCCCAGGAAGTACATCGTCCCGACCCAGTAGCCGCTCACGACCAGGGCGATCTGCAGCGCCCAGCCGATCGTGAGGGCGCCGGGGCGGGACAGCATGCCGCACAGCAGCACGCACAGCAGCATCCCCGCACCGCACACCGCCCACACGGTGCCGGCCGTCAGGTCGTCCTGCTTCATCGCGACGAGACCGGCGAAACCGATCACGAAGAACTCACCGATCAGGGTGCTCGCGCACAGGGTCCGCATCGTGCCGCCTCACTTCCGGCCCAGCAGCAGCCGGGCCTCTCCCACGGTGAACACCGATCCGGTGACCAGCACGCCCGCCCCCGAGTACGCGCCCTCGTCCTCGGCGAGGGTGATCGCGGCCTCGATGGCGTCGTCCAGCCGCGCCTCGACCTGCACCCGGTCGTCGCCGAAGACCTCGACGGCCAGCGCCGCCAGCGCGTCCACGTCCATCGCCCGGCTGGTCGAGTTCCGGGTCACCACGACCTCGGAGAACACCGGCTCGAACGCCTCCAGCAGCCCGCGGACGTCCTTCTCCGCACTCGGACCGACGACGCCCACCAGATGGGTGAAGTCGAAGACCTCACTGACCGCGGCCGCCGCCGCCCGTGCGCCGGCCGGGTTGTGCGCGGCGTCCAGGACGACGGTGGGGCTGCGCCGGATGATCTCCAGGCGGCCCGGCGACGTGACGGACGCGAAGGCACCGCGGATGGTGTCGATGTCCAGCGAGCCGACCCGGGTGGTGCCGATGCCGAAGAACGCCTCGACGGCCGCCAGCGCGACCGCGGCGTTCTGCGCCTGGTGCTCGCCGTGCAGCGGCAGGAAGATCTGCTCGTACTCGCCACCGAGCCCGCGCAGCGTCAGCAGCTGGCCGCCGACCGCGATCTCACGGTGCACGACCCCGAACTCCATGCCCTCGCGGGCCACCGTCGCGTCGACCTCGACGGCGTGCTTGAGCAGCACGGTCGCGGCGTCGACGGGCTGCTGGGACAGCACGACGGTCGCGTCCTTCTTGATGATCCCGGACTTCTCCACGGCGATCTCGCCGGGCGTCGTGCCCAGCCGGTCGGTGTGGTCGAGCGCGATCGGAGTGACGACGGCGACCGAGCCGTCGATCACGTTGGTGGCGTCCCAGCTGCCGCCCATGCCGACCTCGACGACCGCGACATCGACGGGGGCATCGGCGAAGGCCGCGTAGGCCATCGCGGTGAGCACCTCGAAGAACGACAGCCGGTGCGGCTGCGCGTTGTCCGTCATCTCGATGTACGGCTGGATGTCGCGGTACGTCTCGATGAACTTCTCGGCGCTGATCGGCTGCCCGTCCAGGCTGATCCGCTCCGTCATCGCCTGCACGTGCGGGCTGGTGTAGCGGCCGGTGCGCAGATGGAAGCCGAGCAGCAGCTGCTCGACCATGCGGGCGGTGCTGGTCTTGCCGTTGGTGCCGGTGATGTGGATGGCCGGGTAGGTGCGCTGCGGCTCGCCCAGGATGTCCATGAGTGCGGTCATCCGGTCGAGCGACGGCTCCAGCTTCGTCTCGGGCCAGCGCCCGGTCAGCTCCCCCTCGATCTCCCGCAGCTCACGCTCGGTCTCGGGGTCCTTGGGCGGGGCCGGTACGCCGTCGTCCGGCGTGAGCGGGACGGGCGTGCGCAGGGTACGGCTGCCTGCCTCGATCACCGCCATGTCGGCTTCCCGGACGGGCCCGCCGTCGGGGGCGTCGTCGTCCGGAGTCTCGTCGAACAGGTTTGCTGCCGCGTCGTCGTTCTGGGGGTGCTCGCTCACGCCGCCCAGTCTACGGAGCCGGTGCGGGTCCACATGCCCGGGTGAGCGGGCGGCGGCCCGCGCGCCCCCGGAGAACGCGGCGGACGCGGGGCCGGCCCGTGGCGAACGGGCCGGCCCCGCGTCCAGGAGGTCCGGGTGGTGCCGCGGCTCAGCTCAGCGGCAGGGCGTCCAGCTGGGCGGTGATGCGGGCGATGTCCGCCTCGGCCGCCGCCAGCCGGACCCGGATCTTGTCCACGACGGGCTCGGGCGCCTTGGCGAGGAACGCCTCGTTGCCGAGCTTGCCCAGCGCCTGCGCCTTCTCCTTCTCGGCCAGCCCGATGTCCTTGGTCAGCCGCTTGCGCTCGGCCTCGACGTCGATCGTGCCGGACAGGTCCAGCGCGACGGTGCCGCCGGCGACCGGGAGGGTCGCGGTGGCGCTGAACTCGTCACCGGCCGGCTGCAGACGCAGCAGCTGGCGGATGGGCGCCTCGTGGGCCGCCAGCGCGCCCGGCAGCGTGAGCTGCGCGGGGACCTTCTGGCCGGGCTGCAGGCCCTGGTCGGCGCGGAACCGGCGGACCTCGGTGACCACCCGCTGGACGCCGGCGATCTCCTTCTCGGCCGCCGCGTCCCGGAAACCGCTGTCCTTCGGCCAGTCGGCGATGACGACCGACTCTGCACCGGTGAGCGTGGTCCACAGGGTCTCGGTGACGAACGGGACCACCGGGTGCAGCAGCCGCAGCAGCACGTCCAGCACCTCGCCGAGCACCCGGCCGGAGACCTCGGCGCCGCGGCCGCCCGCGAAGAAGGTGGTCTTCGACAGCTCGACGTACCAGTCGAAGACCTCGTCCCACGCGAAGTGGTAGAGCGCCTCGGAGAGCTTGGAGAACTGGTAGTCCTCGTACAGCGCGTCCACTTCGGCGACGACCGTGTTGAGCCGGGACAGCACCCAGCGGTCGGTGGCCGACATCTCCTCGGCGGGCGGGAGTTCACCCTCGACCGTCGCGCCGTTCATGAGCGCGAAGCGCGTCGCGTTCCAGATCTTGTTGGTGAAGTTGCGGGACGCCTGGACCCAGTCCTCACCGATCGGCACGTCGACACCGGGGTTGGCGCCGCGCGCCAGGGTGAAGCGGACGGCGTCGGAGCCGTAAGTGTCCATCCAGTCCAGCGGGTTGACCGCGTTGCCGAAGGACTTCGACATCTTCTTGCCGAACTGGTCGCGGACCATGCCGTGCAGGGCGATGGTGTGGAACGGCGGGGTGCCGTCCATCGCGTACAGGCCGAACATCATCATCCGGGCGACCCAGAAGAAGAGGATGTCGTAGCCGGTGACCAGCACCGAGTTGGGATAGAACTTCTCCAGCGACTCCGTCTGCTCGGGCCAGCCCAGCGTCGAGAACGGCCACAGGCCCGACGAGAACCACGTGTCGAGCACGTCGGTGTCCTGCGTCCAGCCCTCACCGGCCGGGGGCTGCTCGTCCGGTCCGACGCAGACGACCTCGCCGGCCGGGCCGTACCAGACCGGGATGCGGTGGCCCCACCAGAGCTGGCGCGAGATGCACCAGTCGTGGAGGTTGTCGACCCAGCTGAAGTAGCGGGACTCCATCTCCTTGGGGTGGATCTTCACCCGGCCGTCGCGGACCGCGTCACCGGCGGCCTGCGCCAGCGGGCCGACCTTGACCCACCACTGCAGCGACAGCCGCGGCTCGATGGTCGTCTTGCAGCGCGAGCAGTGCCCCACGGAGTGCTGGTACGGGCGCTTCTCGGCGACGATGCGGCCCTCGGCGCGCAGGGCCGCCACGATGGCACTGCGGGCTTCGAGCCGGTCCAGGCCCTCGAACGGGCCCGGGACGGTGATGATCGCCCGCTCGTTCATGACGCTGAGGTTCGGCAGGTCGTGCCGGCGGCCGATCTCGAAGTCGTTCGGGTCGTGCGCCGGGGTCACCTTGACGGCGCCGGTGCCGAACTCCGGGTCCACGTGCTCGTCCGCGACGATCGGGATGCGGCGGCCGGTGAGCGGCAGCTCGATCTCGGTGCCGACCAGGTGCGCGTAGCGCTCGTCGCCCGGGTGCACGGCGACGGCGGTGTCACCGAGCATCGTCTCGGCGCGGGTGGTGGCGACGACGATGGCGTTGTCGCCCTCGCCGTAGCGGATCGAGACGAGCTCGCCGTCGTCGTCCTGGTACTCCACCTCGATGTCCGAGATGGCGGTCAGACAGCGCGGGCACCAGTTGATGATGCGCTCGGCGCGGTAGATCAGCTCGTCGTCGAAGAGCTTCTTGAAGATCGTCTGGACGGACCGTGACAGTCCCTCGTCCATGGTGAAGCGCTCGCGCGACCAGTCGACGCCGTCGCCGAGCCGGCGCATCTGGCCGGAGATCTGGCCGCCGGACTCTTCCTTCCACTGCCAGACCTTCTCGACGAACGCCTCGCGGCCCAGGTCGTGGCGGGACTTGCCCTCCTTGGCCAGCTCGCGCTCGACGACGTTCTGGGTGGCGATGCCCGCGTGGTCCATGCCGGGCTGCCACAGCGTCTCGTACCCCTGCATCCGCTTGCGGCGGGTCAGGGAGTCGATGATCGTGTGCTCGAAGGCGTGGCCCAGGTGCAGGCTGCCCGTCACGTTCGGCGGCGGGATGACGATCGTGTACGGCGGCTTGTCGCTCTTGGCGTCGGCCTCGAAGTACCCACGCTCCACCCAGCGCTCGTACAGCTTCCCCTCTACCTCGGCCGGCACGTACGCGGTCGGCAGTTCGGGGGTGCTGTTCGGCCCGCCATGGGGGCTGCGCTGAGAGTTGTCGGTCACCCGGCCATTCTACGGGCGCCCCCGCACCGCTCGTTACGAAGCCGTAGCGGGCCCGGCGTAAGCGGCGGGTAAGACATCCGGAAGGATGGGTGCACGGTCGTTTACGGAGGGGACGAGTCATATGAGCTACAACCAACCGCCGCCCGATCCCGGCTACGGCGGGCAGCCGAACCCCTACGGGCAGCAGCCGCAGCAGCCGCAGCAGCCCGGCGGATACGGCCAGCCCCAGCCGGGCGGCTACGGTCAGCCGCCTCAGCAGCCCGGGTACGGCTACCCGGCGCAGCAGGTCCCCCCGCAGCCCGGCCCGTACGGACAGCAGCCGCAGCAGGGCTTCGGCGGCTATCCGCCGCAGCCGCCGCCCGGGAAGAAGAACACGGTGTGGATCGTCATCGCCGCCGTGGTCGTCGTCGCCGCGATCGGCGGTGGCGCCTTCGCGCTCCTCGGCAGCGGGGACGACAAGGACAAGGGCACAGTCAGCAGCAGCGGCGGCACCACGGGCGGCACCAAGGGCAGCGGCAGCGACGACGGCAAGAAGTACAAGCTGACCGCTCCGCAGACCGTCGCCGGTGACTTCCAGCTCAAGGACCCGCTGGACGACGACAGCAAGACCGAGATGAACAAGGTGCCCGGAGTCGCCAACCCGGCTCCGGCGGGCGGCAGTTACGAGAGCAGCACCAAGAAGAAGATGCTGTTCAGGGGCGTGTGGGGCACGGTCGCCGATCCCGGGAGGGAGGTGGACGCGCTCTTCGTCAGCGGCACGCAGGACATCACCAAGGAGGGTGACGCCGAGCTGGTCGGGACCCCGGAGAAGGTCACCCCGGACGGGCTCGACGGCGGCGCCGTCATGAAGTGCCAGATCGTCCGGTTCAAGGCGCCCACCACCAGCACCTCGCCGGTGAAGAGCGCGGACGTTCCGCTGTGCATCTGGTCCGACCGCAGCACCGTGGCCATGGTCATGGTCGTCGACCCGATCGCCGCTCTCACCGGCAGCGGCCCCAGCATCAGCGACACCGCGGCCACCACCGCGAAGGTGCGCAAGGACGCGCGCGTCGAGATCAAGTAGACCGCGGCGCGGCAGACCGTGACCGCGTAGCGGTACCCGGCCACACGAAGCAAGACGTACGTTCCACGAGGGGAAGCACCACACATGAGCTACAACCAGCCGCCGCCGGGTTACGGCCAGCCGCAGCAGCCGCAGCAGCCCTACGGCCAGCAGCCGCCCCAGCCCGGGTACGGCGGCTACCCCCAGCAGCCGCAGCAGCCCCAGCAGCAGGGCTGGCCGCAGCAGCAGGGTTACCCGCAGCAGCCCCAGCAGCCGCAGCCGCAGCAGGGCTGGAACGGCCAGCAGCCGGGCCAGCAGCCCGGATACCCGCCGCAGCCGCCGCAGGGCAAGAGCAAGGCCGTCCCTGTGGTGATCGGCGTCGTGGTGCTCGCCGCGATCGGCGGGGGCATCTACTTCGCCACCAGTGGCGGTTCCAGCGGCAGTGGCGGCGGCTACAAGATCGCCTTCCCGGAGAAGATCGCCGACGGCAAGTACACCAAGTCGTCGGAGAACATCGGCACCCCTGAGACGGGCAAGTCGGACGCCGGCATCACCGACCCGACCAGCGTGCGGGGAACGTACAAGTCGGACAAGGAGACGGTCTCCCTCTCCGGCGGCGAAGGCAACGTCACGGACCCCAAGGCTGCGGTCGACAAGATCCTGTCGAGCGGTCTCAGCAAGAGCGGCTCCGAGGCCACCGAGCAGCACCCCGCCGGATTCGACGGCACCGTGATGAAGTGCGCCGGTGGCGGCTCGTCCATGCCCTACTGCGTCTGGGGCGACGACAGCACCGTGATGATCTCGATGTACATCAACATCGACCTCAGCGGTACGTCCACGCCGCCCTCGGCCGCCGACTGGGCGAACACCACGGCCAAGATCCGCAGCGAGATCCGCGTCAAGAAGTAGCCGCACCCGTGCGGTAGCCGCACAACGCGAAGGGGGCGCCCGGCAGTTGCCGGGCGCCCCCTTCGGTGTCTGTCCGCCGAGCGCTAGGCGCTCTTCTGCTCGCCCTTGCCGATGATGCGCGGCTCACGCGGCACCAAGGTCGGGTTGACGTTGGAGTGCACGACCTCGTCGGTGATGACGACACGGGCGACGTCCTTGCGGGACGGCACCTCGTACATCACGGACATCAGCACCTCCTCCATGATGGCGCGCAGCCCGCGCGCGCCGGTCTGGCGGAGGATCGCCTGGTCGGCGATGGCTTCCAGCGCGCTGTGCTCGAACTCCAGCTCCACACCGTCGAGTTCGAAGAGCTTCTGGTACTGCTTCACCAGTGCGTTCTTCGGCTCCACGAGGATCTGCAGCAGCGCCTCGCGGTCAAGGTTGTGGACGGAGGTGATGACCGGTAGCCGGCCGATGAACTCGGGAATCATCCCGAACTTCACCAGGTCCTCCGGCATGATCTCCTGGAACTGGTTCGCGGCCTGGATCTCGCGCTTGGAGCGGATCGTCGCGCCGAAGCCGATGCCCTTGGCGCCGGCCCGCGATTCGATGATCTTCTCCAGGCCCGCGAAGGCACCGCCCACGATGAACAGCACGTTCGTGGTGTCGATCTGGATGAACTCCTGGTGCGGGTGCTTGCGCCCGCCCTGCGGCGGCACCGAGGCCGTCGTGCCTTCCAGGATCTTCAGCAGCGCCTGCTGAACGCCCTCACCGGACACATCCCGCGTGATCGAAGGATTTTCACTCTTGCGAGCGACCTTGTCGATCTCGTCGATGTAGATGATCCCGGTCTCGGCCTTCTTGACGTCGTAGTCGGCCGCCTGGATCAGCTTGAGCAGGATGTTCTCGACGTCCTCGCCGACGTAGCCCGCCTCGGTGAGCGCGGTGGCGTCGGCGATGGCGAACGGCACGTTCAGCATCCGGGCGAGGGTCTGCGCGAGCAGCGTCTTGCCGGATCCGGTGGGACCGAGGAGCAGGATGTTGGACTTGGCGAGCTCGATGGCGTCGTCGTGGCCCCGGCCGTTGTTCTCACCGGCCTGCACCCGCTTGTAATGGTTGTAGACCGCGACCGAGAGGGCCTTCTTCGCCGGCTCCTGGCCGACGACGTAGCTCTCCAGGAACTCGTAGATCTCCCGAGGCTTGGGCAGATCCTCCCACCGCACTTCGGAGGACTCGGCCAGCTCCTCCTCGATGATCTCGTTGCAGAGATCGATGCACTCATCGCAGATGTACACACCAGGCCCTGCGATGAGCTTCTTCACCTGCTTCTGGCTCTTGCCGCAGAACGAGCACTTGAGCAGGTCGCCGCCGTCACCGATGCGTGCCACGAGGTGTTTCCCCTTCGCCTGGGATCCGCCTAGTCCAACGGAACCTGGTGCTTCTCTCATCGACGGTACCTTGCCGCGCCCCCCGTGCGGGCCCCCCTTGGACCTACTCAGTCCAAGGAGGGCGGTAACGCTTCCGCACTACGGTGCCCCGCAGGGGTACCGCGACCTGCCCGTCAGACCGACGCGGAGGTCTTACGGGTGGAGACGATCTGGTCGACCAGACCGTACGCGAGGGCTTCCTCGGCGGTCAGGATCTTGTCGCGCTCGATGTCCTCGCGGATCTGATCGATCGGCGTGGTGGAGTGCTTGGCGAGCATCTCCTCCAGCTGCGCGCGCATCCGGATGATCTCGTTGGCCGCGATCTCCAGGTCGGAGACCTGACCCCGGCCGGTCTCGCTGTACGGCTGGTGGATCAGGATCCGGGCGTTCGGCAGCGCCATCCGCTTGCCGGGGCTGCCGGCCGCGAGCAGCACGGCCGCGGCGGAGGCCGCCTGGCCCATGCAGACCGTCTGGATGTCCGGCTTCACGAACTGCATGGTGTCGTAGATGGCCGTGAGGGCCGTGAACGAGCCACCGGGCGAGTTGATATAGACGGAGATGTCGCGGTCCGGGTCCATCGACTCCAGGCACAGCAGCTGCGCCATGACGTCGTTGGCCGAGGCGTCGTCGATCTGCACGCCGAGGAAGATCACGCGCTCCTCGAAGAGCTTCGCGTACGGGTCGTACTCGCGCACGCCCTGCGAGGTGCGCTCGACGAAGCGCGGAATGATGTAGCGGGCCTCGGCGCCGAGCACACCTGGCGCCTCGGCCATCGTGCGCTCGTAGAGGCCGCTACCGGGGAAATTCAGGGAGTTCACTTTCACCGTCCTGGTGATGAGCAGTGGGCTGGGCGGGTTCGGCGGAGGGGGCCTGAGGTGCTCAGACAGCCCCGGTGCCGCCACCACCCGGAACGCCGGAGGCGGTGAGCATGACCCCGTCCAGCAGGCCGTACGCGGTGGCCTCCTCGGCCGAGAACCAGCGGTCGCGGTCGGAGTCCTTGGTGATCTGCTCGACGCTCTGGCCGCTGTGCTGCGCGATGAGCTCGGCCATCCGCCGCTTGGTGTGCAGCAGCTGCTCGGCCTGGATCTTGATGTCGGTGGCGGAGCCACCCAGACCGGCGGAGGGCTGGTGCATCAGGATCCGGGTGTTCGGCAGCGCGAAGCGCTTGCCGGGCGTGCCCGCGGTGAGCAGGAACTGACCCATCGAGGCGGCGAGGCCCATGGCGATCGTCACGACGTCGTTCTTGATGAACTGCATCGTGTCGTAGATCGCCATGCCGGCCGTCACGGAGCCGCCGGGCGAGTTGATGTAGAGGTAGATGTCCTTGTCCGGGTCAGCGGCGAGAAGGAGCAGCTGCGCGGTGATCTTGTTGGCGATATCGTCGTCGACCGCCTGGCCGAGGAAGATGATCCGCTCGTTGAGCAGTCGGTTGTAGACCTGGTCGCCGAGTCCACCGATGGTCGGCTCGCCGGCGGCGGAAGGCATCGGAGTCGTCACGTATCCACCTGCTCGTTGTCGGACGGCCCGGGGCCGTCTCAGCGTCTTCGTCTTCGCGTCTTCGCGTCTTCGGGTGTTCTCGGGCGGCTTCGGGGGTCAGTCCCCCAGCATCCCTACTTGGACCCTAACGCGCAGGTGGGGCCCAGCAATCCCCTACGCGAAACTGTTCGCTGTGAGCGCAGGCTCGACGCCCGGGTAAGCAAAACGGGCCCGAACGCGGCTTCGCGTCCGGGCCCGTCGTGCGAACAGGTCAGGCCTTGTCGGAGGTCGCCTCGACGGCGTCCTCGGCATCGGTGGCGGTCTCCTCGTCGGAGCCGGCCTCCACCGTCACAGCACCCTCGTCCTCGACCTCGTCGTCCAGGTCGACCGTCTCACCGTTGGTGTCGGTGACCTTGGCGGCCTCGACGACCACCGCGAGCGCCTTGCCGCGGGCGACCTCGCCGACGAGCATCGGCACCTGGCCGCCTTCGACGACGGCCTGGGCGAACTGGTCCGGGCTCATGCCCGAGGAGGCGGCGCGGCGCATGAGGTGCTCGGTGAGCTCCTCCTGGTTGACCGACAGCTGCTCCTTGGAGACCAGCTCATCCAGGATGAACTGGGTCTTGATGCCCTTGGTGGCCTGCGCGCCGAGCTCCGCGTCGTGCTCCTCGGCGGTCTTGCCCTCGCGCTCCAGGTAGCCGTCCCAGTCCAGGCCCATGGCCGGGAACTGGTGGTGCTCCAGGTTGTGCTTGCGGGTCTGGATCTCGTCCGCCAGCAGCTTCTCCGGCATCGGGACCTCGACCAGCTCCAGGAGGGCGTCGAGCACCTTCTCCTGGGCCTGGGTGGCCTGGTCGTAACGCTTCATGTTCTCGAGGCGCTTGACGCTGTCCGCGCGCAGCTCCTCGAGGGTGTCGAACTCGCTCGCCAGCTGGGCGAAGTCGTCGTCCAGCTCGGGCAGCTCACGGGCCTGGACGGACGTCACGTCCACCTTGACCGACGAGGTCTTGCCGGCGGCGGAGCCGCCCTTGAGCTCGGAGTCGAAGGTGGCGGTGCCGCCGGCCTCGAGACCGATGACGGCCTCGTCGATGCCCTCGAGCAGCTGGCCGGAGCCGATGGTGTAGCTGATGCCCTTGGCGACGCCGTCCTCGAGGACCTCGCCGTCCACGGACGCTTCGAGGTCCAGGACCACGACATCGCCCTCGGCGGCGGCGCGCTCGACCGGGGAGGTCGAGGCGAAGCGCTCGCGGAGCTGCTCCAGCGACTTGTCGATGTCCTCGTCCGACACCTCAAGGGCGTCGACGGTGACCTCGATGCCGGAGTAGTCCGGGATCTCGATCGCCGGACGGATGTCGACCTCTGCGGTGAACTTGAGGTCCTGGCCGTCGTTGAACTCGGTGATGTCGACGTCGGGCTGGCCGAGAACGTTCAGCTCACCCTCGCTGACAGCCTCCGTGTAGAACTTCGGGAGTGCGTCGTTGATGGCCTCTTCGAGGACCGAGCCGCGACCGAACCGCTGGTCGATGACGCGCGCGGGGATCTTGCCCTTACGGAAGCCCGGCACCGTGACCTGCTGGTTGATCTTCTTGTAGGCCGCGTCGAGGCTGGGCTTGAGCTCCTCGAAGGGCACCTCGACAGTGAGTCGAACCCGGGTCGGGTTCAGAGTCTCGACGGCGCTCTTCACGGTTGGGTCTCCTTGGGGCTGACATCAGGGGCTTTAGAGAATCGCGCCAACACCCGGTTCCCACCATGTGAGCGGAACCGGCGGCCGACGAGACGTACTACTCGGGGACTGCGCCCCTACGTCGCCCCGTATACAGGCGCCATTGCATAGTACCGGTACGACGGGCACGCCCGTCCCGCTCGGCAAAGTCATCTGGTCGGGGTGGCCGGATTCGAACCGACGGCCTTCCGCTCCCAAAGCGGACGCGCTACCAAGCTGCGCCACACCCCGCTGGTGCGAGACGTAGAGTACATGCCCTGGTACACGCGGGCGGCCAATATTCCGTCGCGACTTCAACTGAATCCCGGCCGGGTCACACACCCGGATTTACCGGTGTGCGGCGGGGGTGTGCGAGCCGCTACGATGCGGTGTGCCAGAATCTGTGGCGCTGCGGGCGTAGCTCAATGGTAGAGCCCTAGTCTTCCAAACTAGCTACGCGGGTTCGATTCCCGTCGCCCGCTCTGTACGGCTCCGGCCCGTGCCCGAGGACTTCCGTCCCGGTCACGGGCCGGCCGCGTTCCAGGGTGCCGGTGCGTTCTAGGGTGCCGGGCATGGAGATCTGGATCAATCCCGCCTGTTCGAAGTGCCGCTCCGCGCTGAGCACCCTGGACGCCGAGGGCGCGGAGTACACCGTCCGCCGCTATCTGGAGGACCCGCCGGACGCGGTCGAGCTGCGGGCGGTGCTGGGGCGGCTGGGGCTGGAGCCGTGGGACATCGCACGGACCCAGGAGCCGGCCGCCGCCGGGCTGGGCCTGAAGGAGTGGGGCCGCGCCCCCGAGGACCGCGACCGCTGGATCGACGCCCTCGCCGCCCACCCCTCCCTCATCCAGCGCCCGATCATCACCTCCGACGACGGCACGGCCCAGGTGGCCCGCACTGAGGACGCGGTACGCGACGCACTGGGGCGCGGCGGGGCGGGCTGAGGCCCGGCGGTGTCGGTGGCGCGGGCTATGGTCCGGTGATCAACACGTAGAACTTGGGAGGGGTACGTGTTCCACTCACGACACCGCAGAAACCTGGCCCGCTGGGGGGCCGCCGTGGCGGCCGTCACGTGCGCGCTGGGCATGGCGACCACCGGCACCGCACAGGCCGACGCGTATCCGTACGCGCTGAGCGACCTGCAGACGCATCCGGGGAACGCCTGCGCCAGCGGGACCCCGCTGCCCTGGATAGGCAACACCCGGGTCGCGCTGAGCGCCCGGGTGGACGGCACCAGCCCGGCCGAGCCGCGGCCGTCGGTCCACTTCAAGGTCTGGAAGGGCGACGAGAACGCCCCCGTCGCGGAGGCGGTGCTCACCAGCCTCGCGGGCGGCCAGGCGTCGACGTTCTCGGTGCCGGACGAGCTGCTCCCGTCCGGGGAGGGGTACGCGTGGTCCGCGCGTCTGGAGAACAGCGCGGGCCCGAGCTCCGCGTGGGCCGCCCCGTGCGGCTTCTCGGTGGACCGTGACCGGCCCCCCACCCCGACGGTCGCGTTCACCGACGGCTACCCGAACAGCGGGCCGGGTGTGCCGGCCGGCACCGTGCGCAGCCTCAGGTTCACGGTCCCCGCGGGAAGCGAGGTGGACGGCTTCTGCTTCTCCGTACGAGCCGCCGACGAACCGGACACGAGCCACCCGACCGGTCCGCACGGCTGCGGGCCGCAGTGGGCGCCGGTCGGGCCGGACGGGACGGCGACCGCGACGTTCGTCACCCCGGACAGCTCGGGGCCGAGCAGCGTCAAGGTCTTCAGCGTGGACCGGGCGGGCCAGCGGTCGGACACCGCCCGCGTGGAGTACTGGATCACCACCCCGTTCGTCGAGCCCCCCGGGGACTACTCCGGTGACGGCCACCCCGACCTGTTCAGCGTCGGGACCGACGGCAAGCTCTACCTGCACCCCGGCCGGGCGAACGGCACGTTCGGCGCGCCCGTGCTCTCGGACGGCGGGGACTGGCGGGGCACGCTGATCGCCCGCGCCGGCTACAACGTGCCGCTGTCCGGCCTCAACCAGGACACCGACCCGCGCAACGACCTCCTGGTGCGCCGCGGTTCGCAGCTGTTCGTCTACCCGGGCAACGGCAAGGGCGGATTCGGGACCCCGGTTCCGGCCCTGTCGGGCGTGGACACCCATGACTGGTCGGCGGCGACGCAGCTGGTCGTGAGCCCGAACCCGCAGTTCTCCGGCTTCCTCCTGGCGAAGGAGGGCGACCGCCTGGTCTATGCCCCGCTGGGACGCGACGCGGTGGTGGGCAGGGTGATCACCCTGGTGCAGAGCGGCTGGGCCGACAAGACCGTCGCGATCTCCGACCAGCTCGTGGACGGCGACCTGCCGAAGGTGTGGGTGCGCGACGGCGTGGCCGGCACCCTCTCCCAGTACCCGATCCTGCGGGACTGGAGCTCGGACCAGCTGGATCCCGGGAGCCTCGGCGACCCCACCGTCATCGCGGCTTCGGGCTGGAAGACGGCGCAGCACCCGCTCTTCCTCGCTCCGTTCGACCTGAACGGTGACGGCCGCAACGACCTGCTCGCCACCACCCGGACGCAGGGCCTGCAACTCTTCGTCCCGGCGGCGGACGGGACGCTGGGCGCCCCGGCCACCTTGGCCCGCAGCGGCTGGCCCACCGGCCACAACCTGTTCTAGGACGGGTCCGACGGCCCACCCGTACGAGATCACCGCGGCCCCCTGCCACCCGGCAGGGGGCCGCGGTCAGTCGACCGGGACGCCCTGGGGGGCTTTGATACGTTTCATAATCATTTGGGAGTTGACGTCGCTGACGCCCGGGAGGGAGATCAGCTTCTCGGTCCAGAAGCGCTCGTAGGCCTCGCTGTCGGCGACGGCGATGCGGAGGAGGCAGCCGGGGGCGCCGTAGAGGCGGTAGGCCTCGACCACGTCAGGGGTGGACTGGAGCTGGGCCTCGAAGGCGGCGACGGAGTCGCGGTCGCGGCGGACCTCGACGGAGGCGAAGACCTCGAAGCCGCGGCCGACGGCGGCCGGCTCGACGACGGCGCGGTAGCTGCGGATCACCCCGTCGTCCTCCAGCTGGCGCACCCGGCGCAGGCAGGGGGAAGGGGTGAGGCCGACCCGCTGGGCCAGCTCCTGGTTGGTCAGCCGGCCGTCGGCCTGCAGCTCGCGCAAGATTCGTCTGTCGATGGCGTCCATGGTGACATTTTCTAGCACTGTCGTGAGCATTTCGCGCCGTAATCAGCAATCAAATGTTGTCAATATCCGCATATCCTTGCCGTGGACTTATCAGACGGACTTATCAGACAACACGCGGAAGCGGGTCACAGTGCCGCACATCGTCGTCATCAGCACCGGGGGCACGATAGCCAGCAGGTGGCAGGGAGCCGGTTACGCGGCGGAGGCCGCGGGCCTCGAGGTGCTGGCCGCGGGGGCGATCCCCGAGGGCGTCGACGTACGGGTCGTGGACCTGTTCACCGTCAACAGCTCCCGGCTGACCACCGCCCACCAGCTGGAACTGCTGCGTACGGTGCACGAGGTGCTGGCCGACCCGGCCGTCGACGGCGTGGTCGTCACGCACGGCACGGACACCCTGGAGGAGTCCGCCTTCCTGCTGGACCTGCACCACGCGGACCGCAGGCCGGTCGTGCTCACCGGGGCGCAGAAGCCGCTCGACGCGGCCGACGGCGACGCGGCGGGCAATCTCTACGACGCACTGCTGACGGCCTCCACCGGCCGGGACATCGGCGCGGTCATCGCCTTCGGCGGGCTGGTGCACGCGGCCCGCGGCACGGTGAAGAAGCACACCGTCGACGTCCAGGCGTTCGCCGACCCGACGGGGCTGCCGCTGGGCCGGGTGCAGTTCGGCCGGGTCACCTGGGGGCGGCACCGCCCCCGGCCGGAGGCGCTGCCGCTGCCCGCCGCGGACGTACGGCCGCCGCGGGTGGACATCGTGATGCACCACAGCGACGCCGATCCGGTGCTGTTCGACGCCGCGCTGGCCGCCGGCGCCGAGGGCATCGTGCTGGTCGGCACCGGAGCCGGCAACGCGACCCCGGACTTCGCGGCCGCGGTAGGCCGGGCGGTGGCGGCCGGTGTCCTCGTCGCGGTCAGCACCCGGGTGGCGGCCGGCGCGGTGGCGCCGATCTACACCGGCGGCGGAGCCGTGGACCTGGTCGAGGCGGGCGCCGTGCTGGCCGGCTCGCTGCGCGCGGGACAGGCCCGCATCGCGGTGCTCTCCGCCCTGCTGTGCACGCCCGACCGCGCGGACCGCCCCGCCGCGCTGCGCCGGATCGTGGACTCGACGTCAGAGCTTTATCTGGTTGATGGTGTCGGCAAGTGAGGTAAGGAAACGGTTCACCGAGGGCGCCATATTGGTCGACGCGATGAAGAAGCCGAACAGGGCGGCCACTATCGCGGGGCCGACCTTGATCGACTTCCCCCTGATCATGACCACCAGAATGACGCCCAACAACAGGACTACGGACAGGGAGATGGCCACAGCGGATCACTTCCTCTTCGGTACGCCGCAACGGTCCGGGGAGTCGCCGCGCCCCCGCGCCACATCCATCGTGCCACCAAGCAGCGACACTATGGACCCGGGAACCACATCGTTCCACGACAACCCGGCCACAAACAGGCGGCCTCAAGAACAGGGGTGGCGAACTGGCGTGCGGAACACCGGTGTTGGGGGCGTGGTGACGGTGGTGCCGGAGGGGGCGCCGCGCCGTCAGTCACGGCACACGACCAGCAGCGCACGGTCGTCGTTGACGTCCTTGGCGACCGCCTCGATCAACCGCCAGGCGGCGCCGCGGAATCCCGTGGCGACGAACCGGTCGGCCTCGCCGATCAGCCGGTCGATTCCCTCGGTGATGTCCCGGTCCGCGGCCTCGACCAGGCCGTCGGTGAACAGCAGCAGAACGTCGCCCGACCGCAACGTGCCCTTGACGCCGTGGAATTCGGCGCCGTCGTAGACCCCCAGCAACGGGCCCTCCGCCGCCATCTCCTCCCAGCGGCCGGTTCCCGCGCTGAGCTGCACGCCGGGCAGATGGCCGGCTGAGAGCAACTCGTAGTCGCCGCTCTCGAGATCGAGCACCAGGTGGATGGAGGTCGCGAAACCCTCGTCCCAGTTCTGGCGCAGCAGATAGCCGTTGGCGGCGGTGAGGAACGCGTGCGGCGGCAGCGAGCCGAGCAGGCCGCCGAAGGCGCCGGACAGCAGCAGGGAACGGGACGCGGCGTCCATGCCCTTGCCGGACACGTCGGTCAGCACCGCTTCGAGCACCCGGCCGCCCAGCGTGCGGGTGGCGACCACGAAGTCGCCGGAGAAGGACTGACCGCCGGCCGGGCGCAGCGCCATCTCGGCGTGCCACCCCGCCGGGAGCCTGGGCAGCCGGCTCTGCACCCGGATCCGTTCCCGCAGGTCGAACAGCATGGTGTGGCCGCCCCGCCACGGCACCCCGACCCGGCTGCGGAACTGGGCGATGAGCAGTCCGGAGAGGGCGACGGCGGAGACCACCAGGACGATGCCGGGGGTCACCCGGGACGGGCCGTCGCGGTACGGGCCGAGGACCGCGGCCTCGACGACCAGCGCGACCGCGGCGCTCGTGTAGAGCACCAGGAGGCTCGCCGGGCGCAGCAGCAGGCCGCCGGTGAGGATCGGCAGGACGAGGGCGCTGGGCGGGCACCAGACGGGGATGCAGACGGTGGTGTAGGCGAGCGCCGGGACCGTGAGCATCAGCACGGTCAGGGCCAGCCAGTCCGAGGCGTCCCCGCGGAAGTAGTCGACGGCGGACTTGCGCAGGCCGAGGCGGACCCTGTGCAGCGACCGGCGCCACCGGGTGCCAAGACTGTCTCTTGCCGCGTCCTTACCCATGTTCCGGCGACCCTACCCACCCTTTCGGCGGCACGTCGATTCCCTGGACGGTGGGTCGCCGTCTGCGGTAAATGCGCTCGCATCACGGTAAGAGGGCTGGTAGGCAGGGTGTATGACGACCGAATTGCGGGTGCTTGACGCCGGGCAGTGGGACGACTGGTACGGGAAGTTGGAGCGCGCCTTCGGAGGCCCGGCCGAGTCCCGGGAGGAACGGGCGCTGTGGCGGGAGCTGACCGAGTGCGAACGGTCGCTCGCGGCATGGGACGGGGACGAGATCGCCGGCACCGCGGGAGCGTTCTCGTTCCGGCTGTCGGTGCCGGGCGGCGCGCTGGTGCCGGCCGCGGGCGTGACGATGGTCAGCGTGCAGCCGACGCATCGCCGGCGCGGGGTGCTGACGTCGATGATGCGCAGGCAGCTGGACGATGTGCGGGCGGCGGGCGAGCCGTTGGCGGTGCTCACCGCCTCGGAGCCGGCGATCTACGGCCGCTTCGGCTACGGGCAGGCCACGGACCAGATGCGGCTGGAGATCGACACCAACCGCGTCCGGCTGAACCTGCCCGCCGGGACCGACCGGGTCCGGCTGCGGATCGTGGCGCCCACCGCGGCACGGGAGGCGTGCGAGGCGGTCTACGCGCAGCGGGTCGCCGCCCGGCCGGGGATGCTCGCCCGGCAACCGGGCTGGGACCGGCTGCCGTTGCTCGACCCGAAGGGGAACCGGGACGGCGCGGGCGAGCTGCTGTGCGTCCTCGCCGAGGTGGACGGTGAGGTGCGCGGGTATGCGCGGTACGCGGTGCGGCCGATCTGGAGCCCGGCGACCGGGCCCGACGGCGCGGTGCTGCCGCGCGATGTCGAGGCGCTCGACCCGGTGGCGTACGCGGCGCTGTGGAACTTCCTGTTCGGCCTCGACCTGACGTCCTCGGTACGGATCCGCAACCGGCCGGCCGACGACCCGGTGCTCCATCTGGTCTCCGACGTCCGCCGGTGCGGCATCGGGCTCCGCGACGGGCTGTTCGTCCGGACGGTGGACGTCGGCGCGGCCCTGGAGGCACGGACGTACGCGGCTCCGGTCGACGTGGTCCTCGACGTCGAGGACGCGTTCTGCCCGTGGAACGCCGGCCGCTGGCGGCTGGCGGGCGACGCGAAGGGGGCCACGTGTGCCCGCACGGGTGATTCCGCGGACCTGGCGCTCTCGGCACGGGAGTTGGGGGCGGCGTATCTGGGCGGCTTCTCGCTCAGCGCCCTCGCGGCGGCGGGGCGGATCAAGGAACTGCGTCCGGGCGCACTGGCCGAGGCGTCGGCGGCATTCGCTTCCGACGTCAAGCCGTGGTTGCCGCACGGGTTCTGAGGTTTCTAACCTGCCGCCGAAGGCCCCTGGCAGCGCGGGCACCAGAACAGGTTTCTCGCTGCCAGGCCCGCCGTGCGGATCTCTCCCCCGCAGATCAGGCAGGGCTGCCCGGTGCGGCGGTAGACGTAGACCTCGCCGCCGTGGTCGTCCTGGCGGGGCGGGCGGCCCATGGCTTCGGGCTCGTGTTCCGGGCGGACGGTGTCGATGCGGTTGTTGCGGACGCCCTCGCGCATGAGGGCGGCCAGGTCGGTCCACATCGCGTCCCACTGGGCGCGGGTGATGTCGCGGCCGGGGAGGTAGGGGTCGATGCCGTGGCGGAAGAGGACTTCGGCCCGGTAGACGTTTCCCACTCCCGCGATGATCTTCTGGTCCATCAGGAGTGCCGCGATGGTGCTGCGGCTGCGCGTGATGCGGTGCCATGCCTTGGCCGGGTCGTCCGCCGGGCGCAGCGGGTCCGGGCCGAGGCGGGCGTGTATCGCGTGCTTCTCGCCGTCGGTGATCAGCGCGCAGGTGGTGGGGCCGCGCAGGTCGGCGTACGAGTCCGGGTTGGCGAGCCGCAGCCGGACGGTGTCGGTGGGCGGCGGGGCCTTGCCGTCGCCGAAGCCGAGTTTGCCGAACAGGCCCAGGTGGATGTGGACCCAGCCCGTCCCGTCGAAGCCGAGGAACAGGTGCTTGCCGTGGGCGTCGACGCGGTCGAGGACCGCGGCGTCCAGCAGTGCGGCGCTGTCGGAGAACTTGCCCTGGGGGCTGCTCGCCCGCACAGGACGGCCGCCGAACCTCTCGAGGTGGTCGGCGGCCAGCCGGTGGATCGTGTGCCCTTCGGGCATGGTGCGGTCAGCCCTGCGGGTGGTGGGCCGGGATCGGGGGGAGCTCACCGGTGTTCTCGTACGCGGTGAGCATGTCGATGCGGCGGGTGTGCCGGTCCTCGCCGGAGTACGGGGTGGCGAGGAAGATCTCGACGAACTTGATCGCCTCGTCCTCGGTGTGCATCCGGCCGCCGATGCTGATCACGTTGGCGTCGTTGTGCTCACGGCCGAGGGCGGCGGTCTGCTCGCTCCAGGCGAGTGCGGCGCGGACGCCCTTGACCTTGTTCGCGGCGATCTGCTCGCCGTTGCCGGAGCCACCGATGACGATGCCGAGGCTGCCGGGGTCGGCGGCGGTGCCCGCCGCGGCCCGCAGGCAGAACGGCGGGTAGTCGTCCTGGGCGTCATAGATGTGCGGACCGCAGTCCGTCACCTCGTGGTTGTTGGCCTTGAGCCACTCGACGAGGTGGTTCTTGAGTTCGAAGCCGGCATGGTCGGAGCCGAGATACACGCGCATACGGACGAGTGTGGCATGTCCGGAGGCGGGCAGAGGTCAGGGGGGCGTCAGGCGCGCTTGAGGGTTATTTGAGGTTAAAACAACGAATTGGCCTCAGCTGTCCTCCGCTGTTCCGTAAGTGGTCGTTCCGGGTATTGGATGCGACCCCATGAGCTCACTTCCCCCCTCAGTCGTGACCGACGCCCCCCAACAGGAAGACAGGACTCCACAGCAGTCGTCCGGCCTCCAGGCCGGACTCAAGAACCGTCATCTGTCGATGATCGCGATCGGCGGTGTCATCGGCGCCGGCCTGTTCGTCGGCTCCGGCTCCGGTATCGCGGCAGCAGGCCCGGGCATCCTGCTCTCGTACGCCCTCGTCGGCACGATGGTCGTGTTCGTCATGCGGATGCTGGGCGAGATGGCGGTGGCCAATCCCACGTCCGGCTCGTTCTCCGCCTACGCGGACCGGGCGCTCGGCCGCTGGGCCGGGTTCTCCATCGGCTGGCTCTACTGGTTCTTCTGGGTCGTGGTGCTGGCGGTCGAGGCGACGGCCGGCGCGACGATCCTGCACGGCTGGGTGTCCTCGGTCCCGCAGTGGGCCTGGGCGCTGATCGTGATGGCGGTGCTGACCGCGACCAACCTGGTCTCCGTCGGCTCGTACGGCGAGTTCGAGTTCTGGTTCGCCGGGATCAAGGTCGTCGCCATCGCCGCGTTCATCGTCCTCGGCGGGCTCGCCGCCTTCGGCATCCTGCCGGGCTCCGACCACGAAGCGGTCGGTATGGCGAACCTCACCGGACACGGCGGCTTCCTGCCGAACGGGCCGGGCGCGATCCTCACCGGTGTGCTGATGGTGGTGTTCTCGTTCATGGGCAGCGAGATCGTCACCCTCGCGGCGGGCGAGTCCCAGAACCCGCGCAAGGCGATCACCAAGGCGACCAACAGCGTCATCTGGCGTGTCGGCGTCTTCTACCTGGGCTCGATCCTCATCGTGGTGTCCCTGCTGAAGTGGGACGACCCGGCGATCACCAAGAAGGGCTCGTACGTCGCGGCCCTGGACTCGATAGGCATCGCGCACGCCGGCGAGATCATGAACGTCATCGTGCTGACGGCCGTGCTGTCCTGCCTCAACTCCGGCCTGTACACGGCGTCCCGGATGGCCTTCTCGCTCGGGCAGCGCGGCGACGCGCCGGCGCGGTTCGCGCGCACCAGCAAGGGCGGGGTGCCGCGGAACGCGATCCTGGGCTCGGTCCTGTTCGGCTTCGTCGCGGTCTTCTTCAACTACGAGTGGCCGGACACGGTCTTCAAGTTCCTGCTCAACTCGTCCGGCGCGGTCGCGCTGTTCGTCTGGCTGGTCATCTGCTTCTCGCAGCTGAAGATGCGCCGGATCATCGAGCGGGAGGAACCGGAGAAGCTCATCGTGCGGATGTGGCTCTTCCCGTACCTGACGTGGGCGACCATCGGCATGATCTCGTTCGTGCTCGTCTACATGCTCACCGACAAGGACGGCCGCCCGCAGGTGCTGCTGTCGCTGCTGGTGGCGGCCGTGGTCATCGCGATCTCGCTGGTCCGTGAGCGGATGAAGAGCGGTCGCAAGGACGCTGTCGTCGGCTCGTAGCCGTGGAACGACGGCGGCCCGGTCCCCCAGGGGCCGGGCCGCCGTGCTGTCCGGCGGGTCAGCCGCGGCGGCCCACCAGCTGCCAGACGGCGGGCAGCACGCCCATCGCGAGCGCGGCCTTGAGGGCGTCACCGAGCAGGTACGGCGTGAGGCCGAGCGAAACGGCCTTGCCGAAGGAGAGATGGGCGGCCAGCGCCAGGTACGGCACTCCGACCGCGTAGATGATCACGCTGCCGAGCACCATGGCACCGGCCGTCCGCAGCACGGTGCGGTCCGCACCGCGGCGGGCGAGCGCGCCGACGGCGGCCGAGGCGAGCAGCATCCCGAGGATGTAGCCGAAGCTCGGCATGGCGGAGCCCGACGAGCCTTCCGCGAACCACGGCATGCCCGCGACACCCGCGACGGCGTACAGCGCCAGGGCCGCGAAGCCGCGGCGGGCGCCGAGCGCGGTGCCGACGAGCAGCGCGGCGAAGGTCTGGCCGGTGACCGGGACCGGGGAGCCGGGGACCGGCACCGAGAGCTGCGCGGCCAGGCCGGTGAGCGCGGCGCCGCCGAGCACCAGCGCCACGTCGCGCACCCGGGCCCGGGCGGCGGAGGAGGCGGGGAGCAGATCGGCGAGGACCGTCCCGGTCCGGGTGTCAGGGACAACAGCGGTGCTCATCGGTACTCCGTGGGTGAGAGGTCGGCCGGGCCGGGTCCGTACAGGTGACGCCGCGACGCTAACGCAGCGGACAACCCAAGATCACCGTCGGCAGCCGACAAAGCCGTGCTCGGCGTCTTGGAGAGTTCCCTGCACCGGCCGGCTTTCGCCGCCGCGCTTGCGTTTCGCTTGTTTCAGCAGGTCACGTGATGCTCGTCACGGTCGGCGCGGGACACCCCGCCCGACGCGGACGGGTTTTGCGGAGCGTGCCCAGGCACGGGGACACTGTGGGGTCCCACCAAAGCCCACCGCTTCCTCCACCGTCCCCCTCCCCCGATCCTGTGAGAGTTCGAGCACCGTGCACGAGGTATCTCCCCCCGCCGAGCCGTTGTCGGCCGGGCTGAAGCAGCGCCATCTGACCATGCTCGGCCTGGGCGGGGTGATCGGTGCGGGGCTGTTCGTCGGCTCGGGCGCCGGGATCGCGGTCGCCGGGCCGGGGATCGTCGTCTCGTATCTGATCGCGGGCCTGCTCGCGATGCTGGTGATGCGGATGCTCGGCGAGATGTCGGCCGCGATGCCCGCCTCCGGGTCCTTCTCGGTGCACGCGGAACGGGCCTTCGGCCGCTGGGCCGGTTTCACGGTGGGCTGGCTGTACTGGCTGCTGCTGGTCGTGGTGCTGGCGGTGGAGGCGACCGGCGCGGCGAAGATCGCGAACGGCTGGCTGCCATCGGTGCCGACCTGGGCGTGGGTGCTGCTCTTCATGGTGGTGTTCACCGCCGCGAACCTCGCCGCCGTCGGCAACTTCGGCGAGTTCGAGTTCTGGTTCGCGGCCCTCAAGGTCGGCGCGATCGTGCTCTTCCTGGTGCTGGGCCTGCTGGCGGTCCTCGGGCTGCTGCCCGACACCGACCCGGTGGGCCTGGCCAACCTCACCGGCCGCGGCGGCTTCCTGCCCAACGGCTGGGACGGGGTGGTCTCGGGGGTGCTCGCGGTCGTCTTCGCGTTCGGCGGCCTGGAGGTCGTGACCATCGCGGCGGCCGAGTCGGACGACCCGGCGCGCGCGGTGGGGCGCGCGGTACGCAGCGCGGTGTGGCGGATCCTGCTCTTCTACGTGGGCTCGATGCTCGTCATCGTGACGCTGCTGCCGTGGGACTCCGTCGTGCCCGGTCAGAGCCCGTACGTCGCGGTACTGGACCGGATCGGCGTTTCCGGGGCCGCCCAGATCATGAACATCGTCGTGTTCGTCGCACTGCTGTCGGCACTCAACGCCAATCTGTACGGCTCGTCGCGGATGATCTTCTCGCTCGCCGAGCGGGGCGAGGCGCCGGCCGCGCTGACGAAGGTCTCGCGCGGCGGGGTGCCGCGGCCGGCGGTGCTGGCGTCCGTCGCGTTCGGCTTCGGGTCGGTGCTGCTCAATCTGAAGTGGCCGGATTCGGTCTTCCAGTACCTGCTCAACGCGGTGGGCGCGGTGCTGCTCGTGGTGTGGAGCCTGATCGCCGCCTCGCAGCTGCGGTTGCGGCGGCGGCTGGAGCGCGAGGCGCCGGGGGCGCTCAGCCTGCGGATGTGGTGCTTCCCCTGGCTGAGCTGGGCGGCACTGGCGGGGATGGCCGCGGTCCTGGTGCTGATGCTGACCGACGACGCGGCGCGCCCGCAGGTGCTGTGGTCGGCGGGGGCGACGGGCGTGGTGCTCGCGGTGGCCCTCGGACGGGAGTGGCGGGACCGCCGGGACCGCCGCCGGACCCCGGGCCGACCGGGCCGGTAGGGGCACCCGGGCCGGACACACTCCTGCTGCTAGCGTGCACTTGCATACGACTTGCAATAACCTAGCGGCCGGAGGAACTCGCGCATGCCCACGTACACGCTTCCTGAACTGCCCTACGACTACGCCTCGCTGGAGCCCGTGATCAGCGGCGAGATCATCGAGCTGCACCACGACAAGCACCACGCGGCGTACGTGAAGGGCGCGAACGACACCCTCGACCAGCTCGCCGAGGCCCGTGACAAGGAGCAGTGGGGCGGCATCAACGGGCTGGAGAAGAGCCTCGCCTTCCATCTCTCCGGCCACATCCTGCACAGCATCTACTGGTCGAACATGTCCGGTGACGGCGGTGGCGAGCCGCTGGACCGGGACGGCACGGGGCAGCTCGCGGACGCCCTCGCGGAGAACTTCGGCGGCTTCGACCGCTTCAAGGCCCAGCTCTCCAAGGCCGCGGCCACCACGCAGGGCTCCGGCTGGGGCGTGCTGGCGTACGAGCCGCTCAGCGAGCGGCTGATCGTCGAGCAGATCTACGACCACCAGGGGAACGTCGGCCAGGGCAGCGTTCCGCTGCTCGTCTTCGACGCCTGGGAGCACGCGTTCTATCTTCAGTACCGCAACCAGAAGGTCGACTTCGTCGAGGCCATGTGGCGCGTCGTGAACTGGCAGGACGTCCAGGCACGCTTCGCCGCCGCCAAGGAGCGGACGAGCGGGCTGCTGCTGGCGCCGTAGCGCGCCCCGAAGGCCGAAGGCCCCCGCGCGGTGGTGTCGCGCGGGGGCCTTCACCCTGTTCTGCCGAACCCTCGCCCGCCGACCCGCGTCAGCGGGGTTCGATGAGGTCCCAGCGGTTGCCGTACAGATCCTGGAAGACGACGACGGAACCGTAGGCCTCGTGCCGGGGCTCCTCCTCGAAGACGACGCCGGCCGCGACCATGTGCTTGTAGTCGCGGTCGAAGTCGTCGGTGTTCAGGAACAGCCCGACCCGGCCGCCGGTCTGGCCGCCGATCCGCGCCTCCTGCTCGGGCGTCGAGGCGCGCGCCAGCAGGAGTCCCGTCCCCTGCCCCCGCGACCCGCGAGGATCCACGATCACCCAGCGGCTGCCGTCGTCACGCGCGGTGTCCTCGCGCAGCTCGAAGCCGAGGGCGCCGGTGTAGAAGGCGATGGCCTCGTCGTAGTCGCGGACGACGAGGGTCACCAGTCCGAGGTACGGCATCAGTCGAAGATCGGCCCGGCGGTCCGGGTGCGCTTGATCTCGTAGAAGCCGGGGGTGGAGGCCACCAGCAGCGTGCCGTCCCAGAGGCGGGCCGCGGCCTCGCCCTTGGGGCGGGGGTGACGACCGGGCCGAAGAAGGCGACCTGCTCGCCGTCGGCGCCGGGAACGGCGATGACCGGGGTGCCGACGTCCTGGCCGACCTTGTCGATGCCCTCCTGGTGGGAGGCGCGCACCTCGGCGTCGTAGGTGTCCTTGTCAGCGAAGTCGATCAGGTCCGCAGGGAGGCCGGCGTCCTCCAGCGCCCCCGCGATCGCCTCCAGGGTCGCGCCCTCGCCGCGGTTGTGGAAGCGGGTGCCGAGCGCGGTGTAGAGCTTGCCGACGACCTCGTCACCGAACTTCTGCTGGGCCGCGACGACCACGCGCACCGGCCGCCAGCCCTTCGGGCCGAGCAGCTCGCGGTACCGCTCGGGCAGCTCGTCGAGCTTGGACTCGTTGAGGACGGCCAGGCTCATCACATGCCAGCGGACCTCGACCGGCCGGACCTTCTCGACCTCCAGCATCCAGCGCGAGGTCATCCACGCCCAGGGGCACAGCGGGTCGAACCAGAAGTCGACGGGGGTCTTCTCGGCTGTGGTCACTTCTTCTTCTCCTCAGGAACAAAACCAACACGGCACGGGACTGCTCGTACCTCGGAAACCTCGGGATCGGGGGCGGCATTCCCGCCTGTCGCCCATTGGTGCGGCGTGGCAGTATTCGAATCGATCGACGATGCTGACAAAGGAGTCATCAGTGCCCGGTGAGAACCTGTCCCGCGACGAGGCCCGCGAACGCGCGCGGATCCTTTCGGTCGACGGATACGAGGTCGCGCTCGACCTGCGGTCGGCCACCCGGCCCGACGAGGACACGTTCCGCTCGGTGACCACGATCCGCTTCCGGTCCGCGCAGCCGGGCGCGGCCACCTTCGTGGATCTGCTGGCACCCTCGGTCGAGTCCGTGGTGCTGAACGGACGGGAGCTGGACCCGGCGGCCGTGTTCGACGGGACGCGGGTCGCCCTCGACGGCCTCGCCGCCGAGAACGTCCTCACCGTGGACGCGCGGTGCGCCTACAGCCGCACCGGCGAGGGGCTGCACCGGTTCGCCGACCCGGAGGACGGCGAGACGTATCTCTACACGCAGTACGAGCCGGCCGACGCCCGCCGGGTCTTCGCCAACTTCGAGCAGCCGGATCTCAAGGCGCCCTTCACCTTCTCGGTGACCGCGCCCGCGCACTGGACCGTCCTGAGCAACGAGGCTCAGGCCGGCCCCGCGCGGGACGCCGACCCCTCCTCGGCGACCTGGGACTTCGCGCCCACCAAGCCGATCTCGACGTACATCACGGCCGTCGTCGCCGGGCCGTACCACGTGGTGCGCGACCACTACTCGCGCACCTTCGACGACGGCACCGTGCTGGACATCCCGCTCGGCGCGCTGTGCCGGGCTTCGCTCGCGCCGCACTTCGACGCGGACGACATCTTCACCGTCACCAAGCAGGGCCTGGACTTCTTCCACGACACCTTCGACTACCCGTACCCCTTCGGGAAGTACGACCAGGCGTTCGTGCCCGAGTACAACATCGGCGCGATGGAGAACCCGGGCTGTGTCACGTTCCGCGAGGAGTTCGTCTTCCGCGGCAAGGTGACGCAGGCGGCGTACGAGGGCCGGGCCAACGTCATCCTGCACGAGATGGCGCACATGTGGTTCGGCGACCTGGTCACCATGCAGTGGTGGGACGACCTGTGGCTCAAGGAGTCGTTCGCGGACTTCATGGGCGCGTACTCGCAGGTGGAGGCGACCCGCTTCACGGACGGCTGGATCACCTTCGCCAACCGCCGCAAGGCGTGGGCGTACCGGGCCGACCAGTTGCCCTCGACGCACCCCGTCACCGCGGACATCCACGACCTGCAGGACGCCAAGCTCAACTTCGACGGCATCACGTACGCCAAGGGCGCGTCCGTGCTGAAGCAGCTCGTCGCCTATGTCGGCGCGGACGCCTTCCTGGAGGCGGCCAGGCGCTACTTCAAGCGGCACGCGTACGGGAACACCACGCTGGCGGACCTGCTGGCGGTGCTGGAGGAGACCTCGGGCCGGGACATGGCGCAGTGGTCCCGCGCCTGGCTGCAGACCGCCGGTGTGAACTCGCTGACGCCGGAGGCCGTGTACGACGCCGAGGAACGGATCACCCGGCTGTCCGTTCTGCAGACCGCCGCCGCGTCGCACCCCGAACTGCGGCCGCACCGCGTCGCCGTCGGCCTGTACCGGCGGGCCGCGGGCGGCGCGCTGGAGCGCTACGCCCGCGCCGAGACCGATGTGACGGGCTCCCGCACCATCGTGACGGAGCTGGCCGGCGCCGAGCGGCCCGATCTGATCCTGGTCAACGACGAGGACCTGACGTACTGCAAGATCCGGTTCGACCCGGACTCCCTCGACACCCTGCGCAAGCACCTGGGCGATCTGTCCGACCCCATGGCGCGGGCGCTGGCCTGGTCCGCGGTGTGGAACATGACCCGGGACGCGCTGATGCCGGCCCGTGACTACCTCGGGCTCGTGCTGCGGTTCGCCGGGCAGGAGTCCGACATCGGGGTGCTGCAGTCGCTGCACCAGCAGGCGCAGACCGCGCTGCACCAGTACGCGGCGCCGGAGTGGCGCGCCGAGGGCGCCAGGGCGCTGGCGGACGGGGCGCTGACCGAGCTGCGGCAGGCCGAGCCGGGCAGCGGTCACCAGCTCGCCTGGGCGCGCTTCTTCGCCTCGGTGGCGGCGTCGGCGGCCGATCTCCAGCTGCTGAGCGGGCTGCTCGAAGGCAGCGCCAAGATCGACGGGCTGGAGATCGACCAGGAGCTGCGCTGGTCCTTCCTGGAGCCGCTGGCCGCCGCGGGCGAGGTCGACGAGGCCGTGATCGCGGCGGAACTGGCGCGCGACGACACCGCCTCCGGGCGACGGCACCAGGTGCGCTGCCTCGCCGCCCGGCCGTCGGCCGCGGTCAAGGCGCAGGTGTGGGCGTCGGTCGTGGAGTCCGACTCCCTGTCGAACGCGCTGGTCGAGGCGAGCATCGCCGGGTTCGACCAGCCGGGCCAGGAGGAGCTGCTGGCGCCCTACGCCGACCGGTACTTCGCCGTGATCGAGCGGATCTGGTCGCAGCGTTCGATCGAGATCGGCATGGCGATCGTGCGGGGCCTCTTCCCGCGGTACCGGATCGCCCAGGAGACCGTCGACGCGGCCGGCGGCTGGCTCGACGCGCACACGGACGCGGCGCCCGCCCTGCGCCGGCTCGTCCTGGAGGCCAGCGACGACCTGTCCCGCGCGCTGCGCGCCCAGGCGACCGACGGCTAGGGCCTGGCCCCCACGTCCCCGTACCTTGCGGACCTGGGGGCACCTCCCAGCGGTAGCTGGGGGGAGCGTCACCCCATCGAACGGTGACGCGGCGGGGTTCCGTCATGCGATGGGCAGGCTTCCGCCGCTCGCCCGCCCACCGAACAGCGGGCTGTCATCCGAATAGGTGAAATTCGCCCATCGGCATCCGAACGCCTGAACTTTAGTGCGGAGTTGTCCCGGTTTGTCGACGGCTGTGTAACAGCGGTTAGCGGGCGGTCCAGCGGCGGAACCAACCCGACATGAACCACAACGCACCGCACACCCCGCGCCCCCTGGACCACCTTTCCCGCACCCAGCAAAGGATCTTGACGACACGTCAGCTGCGCGAGCACGGCGTGACCGCGAGCACCCTGGCGGAACGCTGCCGGCCCGGCGGCCCGTGGCAGCAGCTGCTGCCGCAGGTGTTCCTGCTGCACGCGGGACCGCCCACCAGCGACGAACGGCTGCGGGCGGCGCTGCTGTACGCGGGCTGCGAGCCGGGCGGCACGGGCGGCCCCGGCGACGGTGAGGCGATGGTCACCGGGCTGGCGGCGCTGGCGCTGCACCGGTTCTCCTCGGTGCCGCCGCTGCTGGGGATCGACCGGATCGACGTCCTGGTGGCGCGCCAGCGGCGGCTGCGGGACGCCGGGGACGTGGCGATCCGCCGGGCGCACACGCTGCCCCGGCCGCAGCAGGTGACCGGACTGCCGTGCGCCCCGGTGCCCCGTGCGCTGGCCGACGCGGTGGCGGACCTCGACGACGCCGAGACCGTTCGGCGGCTGCTGACCGAGGCGGTGCGCGGCGGGCACTGCGAGGCCGCCGCGGTGGTCCGGGAACTGAGCCGGGCCCGGCTGCTGTCCCGGCCGCACGTGGTGGACGCGGTGGACGCGCTGCTGGCGGAGGGCCGGGCGCTCGCCGAGGGCCGGCTGTACGAGATGGTGACCTGCTTCGGCCTGCCGGACCCGGTGTGGCACGTCGATCTGCGGCTGCCCGGCGGGCCGTCGCTGGGCGGCGTCGACGCGTACTGGCCGGAGCACGCGGTGGCGGTGGAGATCGACGCGCGCGGACCCCGCCAGGACGACGACGCCCTGTGGTCGCAGTACGCGCAGAAGCGCGAGCACCTGGAGGGACTCGGCATCACCGTCGTGCACCTCACCCCGAAGAAACTGCGGGACACCCTGGAACAGCAGGCGACCGTGGTGCGCACCGCGCTGATGGCTTCGACGGACCGGACTCCGGCCGCTTACGTGGTCGTGACCCCGAGTTGACCGGCGCTTTACTCCTTTACGCGCGCTTTGCCGGTGATGGCGTATGGCGGAAATACGTCATGTCCACATCCTGCCTCGGACAACTCTCCACAAACACCGGTCGCTTACGTGACTCTTAGCGGTCAACCGGCACCGTTTTCCGAACAAGGATGCCCATGCCTCTCGATCACATACGCGCCAAGAGACGCGTGGCCCGCGTCGCGCTCGCCGCGGGCCTGGTGGCCGCACTGGCCGCGACCGGGTCCGCCACCGCGTTCGCCGACAACGCCCCCAGCGGCACTCCGACCGGCGGCCCCGCTTCCGCCCCGGTCAAGGCTTCCACCGACAAGCTCGGTTCTGCCGACGCGCAGCTCCTGGCCAAGGCCAAGTCCGACGGCGACAAGACCGTGACGATGATGATCGCCACCGCTCCCGGCGCCACCAAGCAGGTCGTCGACCAGCTCGGTGCCTCCGGCGCCTCGGTGGGGAGCACCTACGACAAGCTCGGCTATGTGCGAGCGACCGTCCCGACCGCCAAGGCGGACGCGGCGATCGCCAAGGCGCAGAAGCTGACCTCGGTCCACGGCATCGACCTCAAGCAGGAGATCGCGCTCGACGACCCGACCCCCGTGGCGGACACCGCCAAGGGCGCGAAGGCCAAGGGCAAGGCCGCCGCGAAGACCTACCCCGGTCCCAGCGCGAGCACCCCGGTGAAGAACCCGTACCAGCCGGCCTTCGAGACCGGCGCGGTGGACTTCGTCAAGAACCAGCCCAAGGCCGACGGCCGCGGCGTGACCATCGGCATCCTGGACTCCGGTGTCGACCTCGGTCACCCGGCGCTGCAGAAGACCACCACCGGCGAGCGCAAGATCGTCGACTGGGTCACCTCGACCGACCCGATAACCGACGGCGACGCCACCTGGCGCCGCATGACGGCCGCGGTCTCCGGCCCCACCTTCACCATCGCGGGCCGCACCTGGACCGCGCCGGCCGGCTCGTACATGTTCAACACGTTCTCCGAGGCCGCGACGGTCGGCGGCGACATGGCGGGCGACCTGAACCGTGACGGCGACACCACCGATGTCTGGGGCGTGCTCTACGACGCCGCCGCCGGCACCGTGCGGGTCGACCTGAACAACAACGGCGACTTCAGCGACGACGAGGCGCTCAAGCCGTACAAGAACGGCTTCCAGATCGCGCACTTCGGGACGGACAACCCGGCGACGGCCATCTCCGAGTCGATCCCGTTCGTCGTCCAGATCCGCAAGGACGTCCCGACGGACCCGTACGGCGGCGACTGGGTCGGCAAGAAGGCCGACTTCGTCAACATCGGCCTCGTCCAGTCCGAGCACGGCACCCACGTCGCGGGCATCACCTCCGCGAACGGCCTGTTCGGCGGCAAGATGACCGGTGCGGCTCCCGGCGCGAAGATCGTCTCCTCGCGCGCCTGCACCTGGAGCGGCGGCTGCACCAACGTCGCGCTCACCGAGGGCATGATCGACCTCGTCGTGAACCACGGCGTGGACATCGTCAACATGTCCATCGGCGGCCTGCCCGCGCTGAACGACGCCAACAACGCGCGCGCCGAGCTGTACACGCGCCTCATCGACACCTACGGCGTCCAGCTGGTCATCTCGGCCGGCAACAGCGGCCCGGGTGCCAACACCATCGGCGACCCCGGCCTGGCCGACAAGGTCCTGAGCGTCGGTGCGTCGATCTCCAAGGACACCTGGGCGGCCAACTACGGCTCGCAGGTGGACAAGGCGTACCAGATGATGCCGTTCTCCTCGCGCGGCCCGCGTGAGGACGGTGGCTTCACGCCGACCATCACCGCGCCCGGCGCGTCGATCAACACGGTCCCGACCTGGGAGGCCGGCAGCCCGGTCGCCGAGGCCGGCTACAGCCTGCCGCCCGGCTACGCGATGCTGCAGGGCACCTCGATGGCCTCGCCGCAGGCCGCGGGCGCCAGCGCACTGCTGATCTCCGCCGCGAAGCAGAAGAACATCGCCCTGAACCCGGCCGCCCTGCGGACCGCGCTGACGAGCTCCGCGAAGCACATCGCGGGCGCGCAGGCGTACGAAGAGGGCTCCGGTCTGATCGACATCAACGGCGCCTGGAACCTGATCAAGGCGGGTGTCTCGGCCAACGAGTACACCGTCAAGGCTCCGGTCAACACCGCGCTGTCGGCGTTCCTGAAGACCCCGGGCTTCGGCACCGGCATCTACGACCGGGAGGGCGGCCTCAAGACCGGCCAGACCCGGACGTACGACGTCACCATCACCCGCACCACCGGCTCCGACCGCCCGGTCAAGCACTCGCTGGCGCTGGTGAACAACGACGGCACCTTCAAGCTCGCCGGCAGCAGCGAGGTCTCGCTGCCGCTGAACGTGCCGGTCACCGTCAAGGTCACCGCGAAGGCGAAGACCACCGGTCTGCACAGCGTCATCCTGACCGTTGACGACAAGCGCACCAAGGGCACCGACCAGCAGATCCTGGCCACCGTCGTGGTCTCGAAGCCGCTGGCCAAGCCCGCCTTCTCCACCAAGGAGTCGGGCGTGGTGCAGCGCAACAGCACCACCTCGTACTTCCTGAACGTGCCGGCCGGCGCCAAGTCCCTGGAGATCGCCCTCGGCGGCATCCAGGCGACCAGCCAGACCCGGTTCATCGCGATCAACCCGTACGGCGTTCCGATGGACGACACGTCCACCCCGTCGTGCTACCTCAACTACGTGAACCCGAACAACAAGTGCCGTCCGGACCTGCGGTCGTACACCGACCCGCTGCCGGGCGTCTGGGAGATCGAGGTCGAGGCACGCCGTACCTCGCCGCTGCTGAACAACCCGTACGCCGTCACGGCGTCGGTGCTGGGTGTGTCCTTCGACCCGGCCGTGCAGACCCTCGACGAGGCCAAGGTCGGTACCCCCGCCGCGGTCAACTGGAAGGTCACCAACGGCTTCGCCGCCCTTGACGGCAAGCTGAAGGGCGGCGCCCTCGGCTCCGCGCTGACCGCCCGCCCGACCATCGCGCAGGGCGAGACGAAGCAGACGACGCTGGTCGTCGGCCCCGGCGCCTCCCGGCTCGACGTGGCGATCGGTTCCACCTCGGACACCGGCGCCGACCTCGACCTCGAGGTCTACCTCGGTTCCACCAAGGTCGGTTCGTCCGCGGACGGCGACTCCGAGGAAGCCGTCAGCATCGCCAACCCGGCGGCCGGTACGTACACCGTCGTCGTGACCGGCTACTCGGTCCCGGCGGGCACCACGGAGTACAACTACAAGGACGTGTACTTCGCGGACTCGCTCGGCCAGGTCAAGGTCGACGAGACCAAGACCGTCTCGCTGGCGAACGGCGCCTCGGCGTCCTTCTCCGCGCAGGTCGTGGCCGCGTCCCCGGCCCCCGAAGGACGTCAGTTCTTCGGTGAGGTGCAGCTGCTGAACTCCCGCGGCACCATCGCCGGAACCGGCAGCGTCATCATCAAGAAGGTCACCGGCTGACCAGCATCTGATCAGCTGTAGGACCGCTTCGGGGCGGGTGCTCTCACGAGCACCCGCCCCGTCGTGTTCCCCGGTCCCGCTACTCGCGGGCCGCCCCCGCCTCGATCGGGCGGGTGCGGAGCAGCGCCCTGGCCGGCAGGCCGGTGGCGGCCAGGCCCAGCAGGAGCACACCGCCGGCGATGGCGGCCGCCACGGTGGGCGGTACGTACGGGGCGCCGCCGGTCAGCCCGCGGGCGATCGGGCTGAGCGTCGCCCAGGCGATGGCCGTGCCGATCACCAGGCCCGCGGTGCCGACGAGCAGCGCCTCCCAGCGCATCATCCCGAGCACCTGGCGGCGGGTGGTGCCCGCCAGCCGCAGCAGGGCGACCTCGCGGCGCCGGTCGAGGACCGTCATCACCAGGGTGTTGGCCGCCGCGACGGCGGCGAATCCGCCGAGCACCGCCGCCATCACGCGGTTGGCCCAGGCGTTGAGCTCCAGGTCCTTGTCGACCTGGGCGGTATAGCCGGCGCGGTCGGTGACCGCGACGCCGGGGGCGTCGAGCCGTTGCAGCGCACTCGCGACGGCGGCCTGGTCGGCGCCCGCCGCGTCCCGGACGAGCACCTGGCTGTCGTACGCGGCCGACACGTGTCCGGCGACCGCGGCGCGCGGCATCAGCACCTCGCCGAGACCCAGACCGCGCTCGTAGAGGGCGACGACCCGGGGGTGCACCGTGGTGCCGTCGCCGAGCCGCAGTTCCATGCGGTCTCCGACCGAGACCTTGGCGGTGTCGGCGAGCAGGCTGTTCAGCGCGACGGTGTCGTTCGCCGCCAGCCCGGTCAGCGAGCCCTCCTTGACGCCGACGTCGAGCACCTTGGCCAGGTCCGCCGGATTCCCGGAGACCCCCAGCGTGGAGGCGCCGATGAAGGAGCCGGCCGAGCGGTAGAGGACTCCGGTGCGCAGGATGCCGACGGCCGCGTCCACGCCCTTCACCCGCGCCGCTTCCGCGGCGGTCGTGGACGGCAGCCCCGCGCCGGTGCCGCTGACGATCTGGTCGGCGACGACACCGTCGCGCACCTGCTCCGCGGAGACGTGCTTGATGGTGCTCTGCATGAAGACCAACGTGCCGCAGAAGGCGATGACCAGCACGATCGGGGTGATCGCGGAGGCCAGTCGGCGGGAGTTGGCACGGGCGTTGGCGGCGGCGAGCACGGCCGGCGCGGCCCCCGCCCGCAGCGGCAGTCCGAGGACCGTGGCGGCGAGCCAGGCGACGACAGGACCGAGCAGCGCGACGCTGAGCATGAAGAGCATCACGACGCCGAGCGCGATGTTGGCCGCGTCCTCCCCCGTGGCGTGGGCCGCGAGCGACGCCACGACGATGCCGCCGGCGAGGGCCGCCACGCCGAGCACCGTACGGACGGGTCCGGGGCGCCCCCGCTCCACCGCCGCCTCGCCCAGCGCCTGGCTGGGCCGGGCCTTGGACGGCCGGCGGGCGGCCAGATAGCCGGCGACGAGCGAGCCGAGCAGGCCCGCGCCGACCGCGCTGACCATGGGGATCCAGCCGGTGGACACCTGCAGTCCGGCGGGCACCGCACCGCGGTCGGCGAGCTGGCCGAACCACCAGTGGGCGAGCGCCAGTCCCGGCAGGATGCCGGCCGCGCCGGCGAGCGGGGCGACGATCATCGCCTCGGTGGCGACGGTGCGGCGGATCTGCCGCGGGGTCGCGCCGATCGCCCGCAGCAGGGCGATCTCCCGGCTGCGCTGGCCGATGGCGAGGGCGACGGTGCCCATGACGACGAAGATCGCGGTCAGGGCGGCGATGCCGCCGAAGGAGCCGCCCAGCCCCGTCAGCATCTCCTTGCCGCCGGCGAGTTCGGGGTGTTCGACCTCGCCGCGGTCGTCCCCGGTCCGCACCAGGGCGTGCCCGCCGACGGCGTGCTCGGCCTGCCCGGCGAGCTGATCGGTGCTGACACCGGCGCGCGGGTAGACGGCGATGGCGTCCGCCTGGCCCTGGTGGCCGGCGAGCCGGCCCGCCGCGCCGTCCTCGAACCAGGCGGTGGCGGAGCCGGACCCCGCCACCGTCAGACCGGCGATCCGGTAACTGCCGGTACTGGCGGGCGTGACGAGGGTGACGGTGTCGCCGGTGCCGAGCTTCGCGGCGTGCGCCGTCGCGGCGTCGAGGGCGACCTCGCCGGCCGCCGGGGCGCGGCCCTCGGCGAGCGGCTTCGCGGCGGGGGCGGTGCTGATCGCGGTGGCCGACCAGTCGCGGCCGGTCAGCGCCGGCAGCGCCTTGCTCTGCACGGGGAAGGCCACGTCGGGCACGGCCGCGGCGACACCCGGTTCACGGGCGATACGGTCCGCGAGCCCGGCGTCGACGCGGGCCCGGTCGGGCAGCGGCTCGGCCTCCTCGTCGCGGTCCTCGCCGTGGCCGACGGTCATCCGGGCGTGCTGATCGGCGGCGACGACCACCGGGGCACCCGCGTAGCGCTCGGGCGCGAGGTGCGCGACGATCCCGGTCTGCAGCAGGGTGCCGCAGGCGGTGATGACGGCGGCGGCGAACAGCAGGGCGATGAACGTGCCGGCGAAGGACGCGGGCCGGAAGCGCACGGAGGCGCGGGCGAGACCGTTCACGCGGCGGCCCTCGCAGCGCGCTCGGGGCGGGCGCCGGTGGTCAGCGCGACCATGTGGTCGGCGATCTCCGTCGGCTCCGGGCGCTCCAGGTGACCGGCGAACGAACCGTCGGCGAGGAAGAGCACCCGGTCCGCGAAGGAGGCGGCGACCGGGTCGTGGGTGACCATGACGACGGTGGCGCCGAGCCGGTCGACGGCGTGCCGCAGCAGACCCAGCACCTCGCGGGCGGTGTTGGTGTCCAGGGCGCCGGTCGGCTCGTCGGCGAACACCACCTCGGGCTCGGTGATCAGGGCGCGGGCGATGGCCACCCGCTGCTGCTGGCCGCCGGACAGCTGCCCGGGCCGCCGGCTTCCGTACCCCTCGAGGCCGACCTGCGCGAGCAGCTGGGCCGCCCGCCGCCGGTCGGGCCGGCCACCGGCCAGCCGCTGCGGCAGCAGCACGTTCTGCTGCACGGTGAGCGACGGCAGCAGGTTGAAGGACTGGAAGATGAAGCCGATGCGGCTGCGGCGCAGCTGGGTGAGCTTGTTCTCGTTGAGACCGGTGATGTCGGCGCCGCCCAGGTGCACGGTGCCGGCCGTGGGCTTGTCGAGCCCGGCGGCGCACTGCAGGAAGGTGCTCTTGCCGGAACCGGAGGGGCCCATCACCGCGGTGAAGCTGCCCCGCGGCAGCGCCAGGTCGATGCCGCGCAGCGCGTGCACGGTGGAGTCGCCGCGGCCGTAGGTACGGCGGACCGAGCGCAGCTCGACGGCGGCACCCGAGCCCGTCCCGGTACGGCCGTGCGCGGTGTCACCGCTGGTCCGCGGCGGGTACTGCGGCGCCGCGGGGGCCGTGGGGGCGGTGCTGGAGTGCTTCGACCGGAGTCGCATGATGTCCTCTGTTTCGGTTGCCGACGACCCTTCCGAAGTTACGGATCACCGGGGGTCCCGGACCATGCCGGTTCCCGGCGTCTTGGGGGTGGGGAAAACCCGAGGCCGGAGCTGGTGCAGACCCTGATCCCGGCCCGCGCAGCGTGCGAGGATGGCGGTCAGTCTTCATTAAGGAGTGGCCTACCGTGCCTGGCACGAACCTCACCCGCGAGGAGGCGCAGCAGCGTGCTCGCCTTCTCACCGTGGACGCGTACGAGATCGACCTCGACCTGAGCGGCGCGCAGGACGGGGGCACCTTCCGCTCGGTGACCACGGTGCGTTTCGATGCCGCGAAGGCGGGGTCCTCATTCATCGACCTGGTCGCCCCGACCGTGCACGAAGTGGTGCTGAACGGCACCGCGCTCGACCCGGCGGAGGTGTTCGCGGACTCGCGCATCGCCCTGCCGTCGCTCCTGGCCGGCCGCAACGAGCTGCGCGTCGTCGCGGACTGCGCCTACACCAACACCGGTGAGGGCCTGCACCGTTTCGTCGACCCGGTCGACAAGCAGGCTTACCTGTACACGCAGTTCGAGGTGCCGGACGCGCGCCGTGTCTTCGCGAGCTTCGAGCAGCCCGACCTCAAGGGCACCTTCCGGTTCACGGTGAACGCCCCGGCGGGGTGGACGGTCATCTCCAACTCGCCGACGCCCAAGCCCGAGGACGTCAAGGACAACGTCTGGCGCTTCGAGCCGACGCCGCGCATCTCCTCGTACATCACCGCGCTGATCGCCGGCCCGTACACGGCCGTGCACAGCACGTGGGAGGGCGCGGGCCGCAGCGTCCCGCTGGCGATCTACTGCCGCCCGTCGCTGGCCGGGTTCCTGGACGCGGACGCGATCTTCGACGTCACGCGGCAGGGCTTCGACTGGTTCGAGGAGAAGTTCGACTTCCCGTACCCGTTCGCCAAGTACGACCAGCTCTTCGTCCCGGAGTTCAACGCCGGCGCGATGGAGAACGCGGGCGCGGTCACCATCCGTGACCAGTACGTCTTCCGCTCCAAGGTGACGGACGCGGCGTACGAGACGCGCGCCGAGACCATCCTGCACGAACTGGCCCACATGTGGTTCGGCGACCTGGTCACCATGGAGTGGTGGAACGACCTCTGGCTGAACGAGTCGTTCGCCACGTACACCTCGATCGCCTGCCAGGCGTACGCGCCGGGCAGCAAGTTCCCGCAGTCGTGGACGACGTTCGCCAACTCCATGAAGACCTGGGCGTACCGGCAGGACCAGCTGCCGTCCACCCACCCGATCATGGCGGAGATCAACGACCTGGACGACGTCCTGGTCAACTTCGACGGCATCACGTACGCCAAGGGCGCCTCGGTGCTCAAGCAGCTCGTCGCCTACGTCGGCATGGACGAGTTCTTCGCCGGTGTGCAGGCGTACTTCAAGCAGCACGCCTGGGGCAACACCCAGCTGTCCGACCTGCTCGGCGCGCTGGAGAAAACCTCGGGCCGCGACCTGAAGAGCTGGTCGAAGGCGTGGCTGGAGACCGCGGGCATCAACATCCTGCGCCCGGAGATCACCCTCGCCGAGGACGGCACGATCACGTCCTTCGCGGTCCGCCAGGAGGCTCCGGCGCTGCCGGCCGGCGCGAAGGGCGAGGCCGTGCTGCGGCCGCACCGCATCGCGGTGGGCTGCTACGACCTCCAGGACGGCAAGCTGGTCCGCACCAACCGTATCGAGCTGGACGTCGACGGCGAGCTGACCGAGGTGCCGTTCCCGCGGGACACCCGGCGCCCCGCGGTGATCCTGCTCAACGACGACGACCTGACGTACGCCAAGGTCCGCCTCGACGACGAGTCCCTCGCCGTCGTCCGCGACCACCTCGGCGACTTCACCGAGTCCCTCCCCCGCGCCCTGATCTGGTCCGCGGCCTGGGACATGACGCGTGACGGCGAACTCGCCACCCGCGACTACCTGGAACTGGTGCTCTCCGGCATCACCAAGGAGTCGGACATCGGCGTCGTCCAGTCGCTGCACCGCCAGCTCAAGCTCGCGCTCGACCTGTACGCGGACCCGGCCTGGCGCGACACCGGCCTGGCCCGCTGGACGGAGGCCGCGCTGGAGCAGCTGCGCGCCGCCGCCCCCGGCAGCGACCACCAGCTCGCGTGGGCCCGCGCCTTCGCGGCGACCGCGCGCACCCCGGAGCAGCTCGGGCTGCTCGCCGGGCTGCTGGACGGTTCGCAGGTCATCGACGGCCTGGCCGTCGACACCGAGCTGCGCTGGTCCCTGCTGCACCGGCTCGCGGCGACCGGCCGGGCGGACGAGGCGGCCATCGCGGCGGAGCTCGCCCTCGACCCGACCTCGGCGGGCGAGGAGCACGCGGCCGGCGCCCGTGCCGCCCGTCCGACCGCCGACGCCAAGGCCGCGGTCTGGGCCGCGGTCGTCGAGGACGACAAGCTCGCGAACTCCGTGCAGGAGTCCGCGATCGGCGGCTTCGTGCAGACCGATCAGCGCGAGCTCCTCGCGCCCTACACCGAGCGGTACTTCAGCGCGGTCAAGGGCGTCTGGGACTCGCGCAGCCACGAGATCGCCCAGCAGATCGTGATCGGTCTCTACCCGGCCCTCCAGGTCTCCCAGGCGACCCTGGACGCCACCGACGCCTGGCTCGCCTCGGCGACCCCGGTGCCGGCCCTGCGCCGGCTCGTCATCGAGTCCCGCTCGGGTGTGGAGCGCGCCCTGAAGGCCCAGGCGGCGGACGCGGCGGCGGCCACCGCGTAGTACCGGCTCTGTACGGGAGGCCCCGGACCCGCCAGGTCCGGGGCCTCCCGCATGTCCAGAGTGACGCACAACACATCCATTTCTGGTAGGTTCGATTTTGGTTGTACCAAAGATGGACCTATTGATCAGGGTGGCCGCGATGGACAACTTCATCGGCCGGGAGCCGGAGCTCGCCGCGCTCAACCGCATGCTGCGGCGCGTCGCGGACGGCGGGCGGACCGGGCGGCCGGGCAAGGCCATGCTGATCCGCGGCCGCCGCCGGGTGGGGAAGTCACGGCTGGTCGAGGAGTTCATCGAGCGCTCCGGGCTGCCGAGCGTCTTCTTCACCGCCTCGCAGCAGTCCAACCCGGAGGCGGACCTGCGGATGTTCGTCGAGACCGCCGCGGCATCCGACCTGCCCGGCGCCGCGACCCTGATCGGCCAGTCCCCCCGGGACTGGGACGCCGCCCTGCGCCTGCTGGTCGCCGCCCTGCCCGACGACCGGCCGAGCGCGGTCGTCCTCGACGAGATGCCGTACCTGATCAAGAACGACGCGGGCTTCGAGGGCACACTCCAGAAGCTCTTCGACCGGGAGCTGTCCAGGAAGCCGGTGCTGCTGCTCTGCGTCGGCTCCGACCTGGCGATGATGGAGCGGCTCAACGACTACGACCGCCCGTTCCACCAGCGCGGCACCGAGATGGTGGTCCCCGCGCTCAGCCCCGCCGACGTGGCCGAGATGCTGCAACTACCGCCCGCCGACGCCTTCGACGCCTTCCTCGTCTCCGGCGGGCTGCCGCTCGTGCTGGAGGAGTGGCCCCGTGGCGCGGGGGTCTTCGACTACCTCGCCGAGGTCGTGGAGGACCCGACGTCCGCGCTGCTCGTGAGCGGGGAGCGGTCGCTGGCCGCCGAGTTCCCGGCCGACGCACAGGCGCGACTGGTGCTGGGGGCCATCGGGTCGGGTGAGCGGACCCGCACCCTGATCGGCCGGGCGGCCGGCGATCTCGCCCCCACCAGCCTCAACCGTTCGCTCCAACTGCTCACCGCGAAGCGGGTGGTGGAGGCGATCACCCCGCTGTCGACCCGTCCCTCCAAGGAGACCCGCTACTACGTCGCCGACCCGCACCTGCGCTTCTGGCTCGCCCTGCTCGGGCCGTACATGTCCGAGATCGAACGCGGCCGGGGCGACCTGACGTTCGCGCGCATCCTGCAGACGTGGACCTCGTGGCGCGGCCGGGCGATCGAACCCGTGGTGCGTGACGCCCTCTTCCGCATGCGGGCGGGCGGGGTACCCGACGACACCGGCGCGGTCGGCGGCTACTGGACCCGCAACAACGATCCCGAGATCGACATCGTCGCGGCCGACCGGGGGCCGATCGCCAAGCGCATCACGGCCGTCGGCTCCGTCAAGTGGCTGGAGAAACGACCGTTCGACGGCCACGACCTCGCCAAGCTGATCGTCCATCGCTCCCAGCTGCCCGGCGCGGACACCTCGACGCCGCTGATCGCGGTGGCGCGCAGCGGCGTGTCGGTGGACGGTGTCCAGGCCGTGGGGCCCGAGGAGCTGATCACCGCCTGGCGGTGACCGGGCCGGAGGCGCCGAGGGCGACGCCGGCCAGGATCAGCGCCATGCAGAGGATCTGCAGCGGACCGGTCCGCTCGCCAAGGAGGGCGAAGGAGAGCAGCGCGACACAGACGGGCTGCAGGTAGTAGACGATTCCGGCGCGGGCGGGGCCGATGAGCGAGATGGCCTTGTTCCAGGCGAAGAAGGCGACGGCCGAGGAGCACACGCCGACGTAGAGCAGCGGCCCCACCGTCCCGGCGGAGGGCGCGAAGCCGCCCTGTGTCACCAGGCTGACGACGTACACCGGCGCCAGGAGCGCCGTACCGAGCGCGAAGGTGGCGAACAGGAACGGCAGTTGGCCGATCCGGGCCGGCTTGCGGCGCAGCAGCGCGCTGTACCAGGCGAACGACAGGGCGGCGGCGAGCATCCACAGGTCGCCGGTGGTGAAGTCGAGGCGGAGCAGCGCCGCCGGGGAGCCCTTGCCCAGCAGGGTGAGCACGCCCAGGAGCGCGATCACCAGCCCCACGGCCCGCCGCCCGCCGATCCGCTGCCGGGCGAAGACGGCGATCAGCACCGGCGCCGCCGCCATGATCATGCCCATGTTGCTCGCGGAGGTGGTGACCCCGGCCTGGTTGACCAGTGTGTTGTAGACGGTGATGCCGAGGAGCGCGGCGAGCGCGATGTACCCGAAGTGACGTCTCAGCAGCGCCCGTTCCCGCCACGCCTGGCGCACCGCGAACGGCGCGACCGCGACCAGCGCGATCACCCACCGCCAGAAGGCGGCCTGCACGGGCGGCACGCCGTCGTGCAGCGCCCGGGAGACGACGAAGCTCCCGGACCACACGACGGTCGCGACGGCCGCGAGCAGGAGCCCGGCTCCGCCTCCGGCGGGAGTACGGGTGGCGGTGGCGGTTGTGGCGGTTGTGGCGGTTGCGGTTGTGGCGGTTGCGGGGGCGTGATCCAGGACGGTCACATGGCTCCTTCGGTCGGCGGTTTCCCCACTGTCGCCCCGGCCGACCGATCAGGTCCATCGAATGTTTCTGACCTATATGTTCAGTTGTGCTAAACAGTGCGTCCCGGCTCCTCCGGTGACATTCTGGAAGGGAGACGCGGAGGTCGAGAGATGGGTATTTATGCCGAACAGGTCGTGCCGCGGATCATCAATGTCGCCTGCGGGGTGAAGGTGACCGTGCCCCTGCGACGCCGGGTCTGCGAGGGCCTGGAAGGCGAGATCGTCGAGATCGGATTCGGCTCGGGCCACAACATTCCCTACTACCCGGCGGCCGTCACCGGCGTGACCGCGATCGAACCCTCCGACGTCGGCTGGCGGCTCGCCGCCGACCGGGTCCGAGCGACAACGGTCCCGGTGCGCCGCGCCGGCCTGGACGGCCAGTCACTCCCCTTCGCCGACGACAGCTTCGACGCCGCCCTGTCCACCTGGACCCTGTGCACCATCCCCGATGCGGATGCCGCCCTGCACGAGATCCGACGCGTCCTCAGGCCCGGCGGCACGCTGCACTTCGTCGAGCACGGGCTGGCTCCGGAGACGGACGAGAACATTCGCCGCTGGCAACGCCGCCTCGAACCGGTGAACAAACGCCTCCTCGGCGGCTGCCACCTCACCCGGCCGACCGTCGAAATGCTGACGACCGCGGGATTCACCATCAGGGAAGTCGACGTCTTCTACGAGGACGGCGCCCCCAAACCCATGGGCGCCGCCGCGTTGGGCGTAGCCGTCGCCCCCTAGCGGGAGAGACGACTCGGCACGGCCACCGGCACCGTTGCCGGCACCGACGTCCCCACCACCAGCGGCACCGACTTCGCTCGCTGGTGGTGCGGCTGTCCCAGCAGGGTTCCGGTGAACGCGATGGCCATGCCCAGCAGTTGGACGGGGGTCAGGGCCTGGCTCAGGGCGGCCCAGCCGATGGCGGCGGCGGAGATCGGGCTGAGGAAGCCGAGGAGGGAGACCGACGTTGCCGGGAGGCGGCCGATGCCGCGGAACCAGAGCCAGTACGCGGCGGCGGTGTTGGCGACGGCGAGGTACGCGTAGCCGGTGACGGCGCGGGCGTCGAGGGCGGGCGGGAGGCCCTCGACGAGGAGGGCGACCGGGGCGATCAGCAGGCCGCCGGCGGTGAGCTGCCAGCCGGTGAAGGCGAGCGGGCCGACGCCCTCCGGGCGTCCCCAGCGCTTGGTCAGGACGGTCCCGGCCGACATGCTCGCCGAGCCGGCGACCCCGGCGAGCAGGCCGAGGGCGTCGAATCCGGCACCGGCCCGCAGGACGACGAGGCTGACGCCGACCGCCCCGATGACCGCGGCCGTGAGCGTACGGGCGCTGGGGCGTTCGCTGAGCAGGGCCGCCGCGAGGCCCGCCACGAACAGCGGGCCCACCGAGCCGACGACGGAGGCGACGCCGCCGGGCAGCCGGTAGGCGGCGAGGAAAAGCAGCGGGAAGAAGGCGCCGATGTTGAGGGTGCCGAGCACCGCCGACTTCCACCACCAGGCGCCGCGCGGCAGCGCCCGGGTGGCGGCGAGCAGCACGAGCCCGGCGGGCAGTGCCCGCATCAGGCCGGCGAACAGCGGGCGGTCCGGCGGAAGGAGCTGGGTGGTGACCGCGTAGGTGGAACCCCAGGCCAGCGGGGCGAGGGCGGTGAGGGCGATGGTGGGGAGACGGGACATCTGCGGACTCCTCACGGGAGCAGCGGTCACAAGGGCGGGGGCCGCGGGAACGGAAGCCGGGCGACGACCGGGCGATCAGGGATCAGGCGGTGAACAGACGGCGATCAGGCGGGGATCAGGCGGCGGGGACGAGGTCCGGCTTCGGGGAGGCGGCCACCGGGCGCGGGGCCGCCGGGTGGACCGCGTCGGATGCCAGGTGCGGCTCGAGCCGCACCAGGAGGAGCGCCGCGCCGAGCGTGGTGCCGATGAGCAGCAGCCACGGGAGCCGGCCGTCGACGGCCATCAGGCCGGTGAAGAGCGACGGGGCGATGGCCCGCACCAGCTGCCAGGAGAACTGGTAGGCGGCCATGTACCGGCCGCGTACCGCGTCCGGGGCGGCGGCGATGGCCAGGGCGCCGGCCGACGGGTTGTGCACCATCTCTCCAATGGTGTGCACCGTGATGATCACGGCGAGGCCGGCGCCGATCGCCCAGCCGGCCTGCGGGCGCACCGTGCCGAGCACGATCTGTCCGGCGAAGGCCACCGCGAAGAGCACCGCGCCGAGCGCCGCGGACCGGTTGCGGCGGGCGCCGCGGCGGCGCACGAAGGAGGCGACCAGGACGCCGCCCGCGGCGCACAGCACGGTGTTGACGGTGAAGGCGGCGCCGGTCAGGGACTCGGGGCCGTGCAGCCAGGTGGAGATGTAGAGCGGGTACAGGACGGGCAGCGCGGTGTAGCCCAGGGCGATGAGGAAGTTGGCCGCGGTCAGACCGAGGAACGGGCGGTCACGGAGCACCAGCCGGTAGCCGGCCTTCTGGCGGGCGACGGCGGCCGCGTCCCTGACCACCAGGACCGGGCGAACCCGCCACATCAGCAGCGCCGAGAGGATGAAGCTGGCCGCGTTGAGCCAGGCCGCCGCGGTGAAGCCGGCGTCGCCGCCGAAGCCGACGACGAGCGAGGCGAGCAGCGCGCCGGCGCCCATGCCGCCGTTGCTGAGCGCCCGGGAGGCGGCCTGCAGCCGGTCCCGGTCGGCGCCGCGGGCGATCTCGCCGAGGAAGGACTGCTGGACGGCGGGGAAGGCGCCGTCGCCGATGATCGTGACCAGGGCGACGACGGCGAAGGCGGGCACCGACTGGGCGAACGGGTAGAGCGCGAAGCCCAGCCCCCGCACCCCGAAGAGCACCAGCTGGACGCGGCGCGCCCCGAAGCGGTCGACGGCGGTGCCGGCCAGCGGCAGCGTGGTGAGCCCGATGAGCCCGGCCGCCGTGAGCACCGCGCCGACGGCGGCGAACGACAGCCCCGTGACGTGGTGGAAGAAGATCAGGGTGAAGGGGAGGTACATCCCGGAGCCGACCGCGTTGACGGTCATCGCGGCGAGCATCGACCGCTCACCGGGGATCCGCTGGGTGCTGGGCATGTCCGCTCCTGGGAGATCGTCGCCGAAGTAGCTCGATGGTGATTAGCTTACTACTAAGCGACTTACCGTCAATCTACTTTCTTGCCAGCGATCGTCCCTCGTCCGATACTGGTGCGTATGACCACCCCCGCCCCGGATCCCCTGGACAAGATCACCGCGCAGTGGAACGAGGTCCGCCCCGACCTCGACACCGTGCCGATGGCGATCTTCGGCCGCATCTACCGCATCGCGCGCGCGGTCGGCGACCAGATGGAGAAGGAGTACGGGCGCTTCGGCATCAGCCGCGGCGAGTTCGACGTACTGGCGACGCTGCGCAGGGCCGGTGAGCCGCACACCCTGTCACCGCGCGAGCTCTCCTCGACGCTGCTGCTCACCACCGGCGGCATGACGGGACGGCTGGACAAGCTGGAGCGCGCCGGCCTCGTCGAGCGCAGCCCGGACCCGCACGACCGGCGCGGTCTGCGGGTCACCCTCACCGAACGCGGCCTCACGCTGCTGCACGAGGCGGTGGGCGCCGGGCTCGCCGTGCAGAAGGCGGCTCTCGGCGCGATGGACGACGAGCAGGCCGCGCAGCTCTCGGACCTGCTGCGGCAGCTGCTCGGATCGTCGGAACAGCACTGAGCCCCCTGCCGCGCATGCGGTCAGGGGGCCAGCAGGAGAAAGGCGTCAGCCGCGCTCTTGCTGCTGCTTACGGGTCTTGTCGGTCGCCATCACCACGCCGGCGATGATCGCGAACAGCGCGATCGGCGCGAGCACGAAGAGGCCGAGGGTCTGTACGACACTCAGGCCGGAACCCGGGTCGTCGCCGTCGTCGCGGGTGACCGCGAACGCGGGGGACGACATCAGCAGCATCAGCGTCGTCCCGGCGGTGATGACCCCGGCGCGCACGGCCTTCTTGTTGAGCTTCTTGTCCACGCCCTCAATGTAGTGAACGACCTCCGGGCCCGCACGCCCGGGGTGTCCTTATGGGGGTCCTTGCCCATGTCTTTACACGCCCATGTCCTTGCGACCTGCGGCAACGGAGGACGGCGTCACTCCGGGCGGGCCGCCAGCGCGGCCCGCACCTCGTCCAGCAGCGCGTGCAGCCGCGGCGATCCGGCGAGCTGCTCCAGGGTGACCGGCCGGCCCGCCGCGTCGGCCACCGGCAGCCGCCAGTTCGGGTACTGGTCCCAGGTGCCCGGCAGATTCTGCGGTCGGCGGTCGCCGACCGCGTCCGGCAGCCAGACGCCGACCATCGCCGCCGGAGTGCGCGCCAGGAACCGGTGGACGGCCTTGACGACGGCCTCCTCGTCGCCCGCGCCCTCCGGCAGCAGCCCCAGCCGGCCGAGCAGCGCGATCCACTCCGCGACCTCCGCCGCGTCCTCCGCCTGCTCCTCGGCCAGCGGCCGGGTCAGCAGCCCCAGCCGGTAGCGCAGCTCGACGTGCTCGCCCGTCAGCCGGGCCGCCGTACTGGGCAGATCGTGCGTGGTGACGGTGGCCAGACAGGCCGGCCGCCAGGCCTCCGGCGCCAGCGGCTTGCCGTCCCCGTCGTGGTTCCGCTCGAACCACAGCACCGACGTGCCGAGGATGCCGCGGTCCGACAGCTCCTCCCTGACCCCGTTCTCCACCGTCCCCAGGTCCTCGCCGATCACCACCGCGCCCGCCCGGTGCGCCTCCAGGGCGAGCACCCCGAGCATCGCCTCCGCGTCGTACCGGACATAGGCGCCCTCGGTCGGCGGCCGGCCCTCCGGCACCCACCAGAGCCGGAACAGCCCCATCACATGGTCGATCCGCAGCGCCCCCGCGTGCCGCAGCAGCCGGCTCAGCAGATCCCGGTACGGGGTGTACCCGGTGGCCGCCAGCGCGTCCGGCCGCCAGGGCGGCAGGCCCCAGTCCTGGCCGCGCGAGTTGAACGCGTCCGGCGGCGCGCCCACCGACATGCCCCGGGCCAGCGCGTCCTGCATCGCCCACGCGTCCGAGCCCGATGGATGCACCCCGACGGCCAGGTCGTGCACGATCCCGATCGGCATCCCCGCGGCCCGCGCCGCCGTCTGCGCCGCGCCCAGCTGATCATCCGTCAGCCACGTGAGCCAGCAGTAGAAGTCCACCCGGTCCAGCAGTTCGCTGCGGGCCCGCGCGACCTGCGCGGACCGCGGATCACGCAGCCCGGCGGGCCACGCGTGCCAGTCAGGACCGTGCACCTCCGCGAGCGCGCACCAGGTGGCGTGGTCGTCCAGCGACTGCCCCTGCTCGGCCAGGAAGTCGGCGTACCCGGCCCGGCGCCCCGGCTGCAGCGGCACCTTCCGCACCAGCCCCAGCGCCTCCAGCTTCAGCTCCCACACCGCGTCCCGGTCGATCAGCGCGTCCTTGTACAGCACACCCGCCCGCAGCGCCGCGGCCCGGCCGGCCAGCTCCACGGCCTGCACCCGGTCCTCCGGCGCCAGATACGCGTACTCCGGAACGTCCTCGACCCGCAGATACACCGGATCGGGGAACCGCCGGGACGACGGACGGTACGGCGAGGGATCCGTCGGCCGCCCCGGCACCGCGATGTGCAGCGGATTGATCTGCAGGAACCCGGCCCCCAGCGCCCGCCCCGACCAGGCCGCCAGATCGGCGAGATCGCCCAGGTCACCCATCCCCCAGGAGCGTTCCGACAGCGTCGAGTAGAGCTGCGCCATGAAGCCGAACGTGCGCCCCGGCGGACCCGGCAGCCGCTCGGGCGCGATCACCAGATCGGCCCGCGCCGTCCGCCCGTCCAGCGCGGTCGCCCGCACCACATGCCGGCCGAGCGGAATCCGCTCCCAGTCGCCGGCGTCGAACACCTCGCCCGACTCCGCCTCGATCAGCACCCGGGTCCCTTCCGGGAGCCCGAGCGGCAGCGGACGGCCGGTCCGCACCACCGTGCACGGCGCCAGCAGCCGCTGCCGGTCGCGGTGCTCGTACGCGGCCAGCGCGTCCCGCACCGCCTGCGGCGTCGAGGCGTCCACCCCCAGCGCGGCCAGCACGGCCACCACCGTCTCCTCCGGCACCCGGACCTCCCGGTCCGGCCCAGGGCGGTACGTCGTGTCCACGCCGTGCAGCGCGGCCAGCCGCTCCCGGTCCATCGGGCCTCCAAGATCACCGTGCGGGGTGGGGGTCACCCCAGCCTTACCCCACCGGACACCCCGTCAGACGCCGCCACCCCGCCCGGCACCGCTACCAACCCGCCGGCCGCCGCTCCCGCCACGGCGCCGCCGCCTCCACCTGAGCCGCGAGCGCCAGCAGCGGACCCTCCGCACCGTGCGCCGCGCCGAGCATCATCCCGACCGGCAGCCCGCCGTCCGTCCACTCCACCGGCAGCGACACCGCCGGCAGACCCGCGATGTTCCACGCCCCCGTGAACGGCGTGAACGCGTACTGCGCCGCGAAATCCGCCGCCGGATCCGCGTCGTCGCGCAACGCCCCCACCGGCTGCGGCAGCTGGGCCAGCGTCGGCGTCAGCACCGCGTCGAACGGCGCCACCGCCGCCGCGAACTTCCGCCCCACCGCCTGCATCGCCCCCAGCGCCATCGCGAACCGCTCCCCCGAAGCCGCCCGGCCGCGCTCCCGCAGCCACCGCGTCAGCGGCATCAACTCCCCCTCCCGCTCGGCCGGCACCGGTGCCATCAGCGCCATCACCTCCCACACCGGATCGAACGACCCGTGGTCCCCCGGCCCGAGCGGCTGCTCGACGTCCACCACCTCATGGCCAAGACCCGCGAGCAGCGCCGACGTCCGCTCGTACGCCGCCAGCACCACCGGATCCACCGGCACGTCGACATCGGGCCGCGCCCACCGCCCGATCCGCAACCGCCGCGGCTCCCGCTCGCACCACTCCAGGAACGACGTCCCCGACGCCGCCACCGGCATCGGATCCCCCGGCACCGGCCCCGCCATCACATCCAGCAGCGCCGCCGTGTCCCGCACGTTCCGCGCGATCGGCCCCGTCACCGCCAGCCCCGTCACATCCCCGTACGGCGCCGGGCTCACCCGCCCCCGGCTGGGCTTCAGCCCCACCACCCCGCAGCAGCTCGCCGGAATGCGGATCGAGCCCCCGCCGTCGTTCCCGTGCGCGGCGGGCGCCAGCCCGGCGGCCACGGCGGCCGCCGCTCCCCCGCTGGACCCGCCGGCCATCAGCTCCGTGTCGTACGGGCTCCGCGCCGGAGGGGCCACCCGGCCCTCGGTGTACGCCGGCAGCCCGAACTCGGGCGTGTTCGTCTTCCCGAGCAGCACCGTCCCGGCGGCCCGCAGCAGCTCCCCGACGTGCGTCCCCGACTCGGCGACCTGGTCCGCGAACACCGCCGACCCCGCCGTCCACCGCACCCCCGCCACCGGCGTCAGATCCTTCACCGGCACCGGCACCCCCAACAGCGGCGGCAGCACCCCACCCTCCGCCAACCGCCGCTCCGCCCGCCGCGCGTCCTCGAGCGCGCGCTCGGGCGTCACGGTCACATACGCCCCGACGGCATCGTTCAGCCGGTCGATCCGCCCGAGGTAATGCCGCGCCAACTCCGTTGGGGAGAGAACCTTGCCCCGGACCGCGGCGGCCTGCTCCAGCATCGTCAACTCATGAGGTTCGCCCATCCGGGCAGGGTAGTTCGGTCCGGGCGGAACCACGGGTATGCCGGCCCGTGCGAGCCGCTTCCGCCTGCGGCGGGCTGTTCCCCACCCACCCGCCCTTTCGCCTCACGGCGGGGCTGCACAGCGGGGCTCGGCCGCCCCGAGACGGCCGTTGCGCGACGCGCCTCCGGGCGGGGGTTCGGGTACGCGGACGCCCGCGGCACCGTTGCGCCTGCGGCGGGCATTCCCCGCCCACCCGCCCCATCTATGCCTACCGGCGGGGTGGGGCGGTGGCCGGGTGCACCGGGTCGCGGAGGTCGGCGGGCCGGTGGGCCGACGGGGTGGTGGTGACGTGAGGGGACCGGGGTCGGAGGGGTGGGGGGTCGAAGTGCTGCCGAGCTATTTGTGGGCCGCCAGGCCCGTAAATAGTCGATTTCGACCCCCCACCCCGGAGGGCCCGGGCACCGACCCCGAGCAAGCCGTCGGCAGGACAACCCGCGTTGACACGGCCGCCACCACAGTGATGGGCTCAGCGCTCAGTTCACCGCGTGCCGCGAGGAGGACCCGTGCAGCCCTTGCGCAGCCGATCAGCCGTGGCATTGGTGGCCGCCGTCATCGGCGGTGTCCTCGGCGGTGTCCTCGGGAACGTGCCCGCCGCCGGCGCCGCACCGGAGTCACCGCCGCGCCAACAAGAGGCGCAGGCGCAGCCGTCCGTCTGGCCGCGCCCCCAGTCCCTCCACGGCACGGACGGCGAAGCCGCCCAGGTGACCCCCACCGTCACCCTCGTCGCCGCCCCCACAGCCGACCCGTACGCGCTCACCGTCATCCGCGACGCCCTCCGGGAAGCCGGCGCCCGCACCATCCTTGAAGCCACCACGGCAACCACAACCGGCCTCATCGTCTACGCCGACGGCCCCGCCGCCGAAGCCCAGCTGAGCCGCCTCAAAGCCGAGCCGCAGGCGGACCTGCCGGCCGGTGGCTACCGGCTCGCCACCGGCCGCGACACCGTCGCCCTCGCGGGCGTCGGCACCGACGGTCTGTTCCACGCCGCGCAGACCCTGCGCCAGCTGCTCCGTGGAAAGGCCTTCGCCGCGGCGCTGATCCGGGATTGGCCGACCGCCAGGGTCCGCGGGACCGCGGAGAGTTTCTACGGGGTCCCCTGGACCCAGGCCCAGCGCCTGTCGCAGCTGGACTTCATGGGCCGCACCAAGCAGAACCGGCTGCTGTACGCGCCGGGCGACGACCCGTACCGGCAGGCGGCGAAGTGGCGGGAGCCGTACCCGGCCGCGCAGCGGGCACAGTTCCGGGCGCTCGCCGACCGCGCGGCGGCGAATCACGTGACGCTCGCCTGGGCCGTCGCCCCCGGCCAGGGATTCTGCTTCTCGTCGGCGGACGATCTGCGCGCGCTGACCCGCAAGACCGACGCCATGTGGGCGCTGGGCATCCGCGCGTTCCAGCTGCAGTTCCAGGACGTGAGCTACACGGAGTGGCACTGCGGCGCGGACGCGAAGGAGTTCGGCAAGGGCCCGGAAGCGGCGGCCCGCGCGCAGGCGCGGCTGACGAACGCGCTCGCCGATCATCTGACGGGCCGCACAGGCGCAGGCGCAGCCGACCTGTCCCTCATGCCCACCGAGTACTACCAGGACGGCCCCACGAAATACCGCACCGCGCTCGCAACCGCGCTGCGCCCCGGCGTCGCCGTGGCGTGGACGGGCGTCGGCGTGGTGCCCGAGCGGATCACCGGCACCCAACTGGCCACCACAGCGGCAGCGTTCAAGCACTCCCTCCTGACCGTCGACAACTACCCGGTCAACGACTACGCGCCCACCCGGCTCTTCCTCGGCCCGTACACGGGCCGGGAGCCGGCCGTCGCGAGCGTGTCCGCAGGGGTGGTCGCGGCGGCGATGCAGCAGCCGGTGGCGTCTCGGATCGCGCTGTTCACCACGGCCGACTACGCGTGGAACGCGCACGGGTACGACGCCCAGGCCTCCTGGCAGGCGGCGATCGACGATCTCGCCGGTCCCGACCGGGGCGCCCGCGAGGCGCTGCGCTCGCTGGCGGGCAATGACGCGTCGTCGGCGCTCGGCGGTACGGAGTCGGCGTATCTGCGGCCGCTGCTGGCGGACTTCTGGACGGCGTACGGGTCGGCGGACCGCAAGGGGCTGCCGGACGCGGCCCGCCGGCTGCGGGCCGCGTTCACCACGATGCGGTGGGCGCCGGGCCGGCTCGCGGGGCTGGCGGCCGGCTCGTTCGGCGGTGAAGTACGGCCGTGGCTGGACCGGTTGGCGCTGTACGGCACGGCGGGCGAGCGGGCGGTGGACATGCTGCTGGCGCAGGCCCGTGGTGACGGGGCGGCCGGCTGGCAGGGGCGGCTGGCGGTGCGGCGGGCCCGCACCGGGCTCGGCGCGGGGACGGCGACGATGGGCGGCAGCACCGTCCTGGACACGTTCCTGACGACGGCGACCACGACGGCGGACTCCTGGACGGGCGTGCACGCCGACGCGCGGAAGGCCATCGTCACGCAGGGTTCGGCCCGGGCCACCGATCCGTCCCTGATGGTCGACGGCAAGGACGGCACGGCGTGGTCGAGCGACACGCCGCCGCAGGAGGGCGACGCGTTCGGGGTGGACCTCGGCCTGGTCCGGCCGGTGGGCGGGGTGCGGATCGTGATGGGCGGCGCCGCCGACTCCGAGGACTATCTGCACGACGCGGTGCTGGAGTACTCGGCGGGCGACGACGCGGGCTGGCGGTCGGCCGGTGCCTTCCACGACCGGCGGACGATCGCGGTACGGCTCCCGGCGGGCGCCCGCGCGCGCTTCGTCCGGCTGCGGGCGACGGGCGCGCAGCCCAGCTCGGTGGCGGTGCGGGCGTTCGACGTGCCGGTCGACGGGACCGCGGCGCAGGTGGTCGGCGGCGCCCCGGCCGCCCGTGCCGTCGCGGACGACGACGTGACGACCTCGTACCGGCCGTCCGGACCGGACGGAACCGACGGGACCGACGGGCCGCTGACCGTCGAATTCGGCGCCGCCCGACCGCTGGAGGCGGTGACCGTGCTGACGGAACCGGGCGGCACGGCACAGCCCCCGGCCGCAGGCGCCAGCGCCACCCCCTCCCCCGCCTCCGTGGAGGTACGGGTCCCCGGCAAGGGATGGCAGCGTGTGGGCACCCTCGCGGACGGGTGGACGGAGCTGTCGGCCCACGGGGTGACGGCCGACGCGATCCGGCTCACCACGACCGGCGGCAGCGGTACGCCGGGCCCGAACCAGGTCCCGAACCCGGTCCCGGCCGTCCACGAGATCGTGCCGTGGTTCACCGAACCGCCGCGGATCACGCTGGACGACGCCGAGGCCGACGCGGAGATCGGCGGCGACCCGGTCACCGTCCACGCGGAGCTGCGCTCCGAACGGCCGCTGGACACGCAGGGCACGCTGGAGGCGGCGGCACCGAAGGGTGGCGCCCACGTGGAGGTGCCCGCCTCCGTCGTCGTGCGGCGCGGCGCGGCGCCGGTCGTACCGGTGCGGGTGTCGGTGCCGCCCGGCTCCGCGCCGGGCACGTACTCCATTCCGGTGCGCTTCACGGTGGACGGCCGTTCGGCCGAGCAGTGGATCACCGTACGGGCCCGGCCGCGGACCGGCGGCCCCGACCTGGTCAGGGGCGCGCGGGCGACGTCCTCCGGGGACGAGACCCCGGCCTTCCCGGCTGCGGCGATCGCCGACGGCGACCCGGAAACCCGCTGGTCATCGCCGGTGCAGGACGATGCGTGGGTCCAGGTGGAGCTGGCCGCGCCGGCCCGGGTGGGCCGGGTGGTGCTGCACTGGCAGGACGCGTACGCCGCCCGCTACGAGGTGCAGACCTCGGCCGACGGGGTGACGTGGCACACCGCGGCGACCGTGCGCGACGGCAAGGGCGGCACCGAGTCGGTCCGCCTGGACGACGCGACCGCCCCGTGGGCGGGGGCCCGGTTCCTGCGAGTGCACGGCGTCCAGCGGGCGACGAAGTACAGCTACAGCCTGTTCGGCGTGGAGGCCTACGCCGTCCTGCCGTGACCGGCCCACGCGAAACGGGCGCCCGGCACCCGACGACCACGAAGCGGCCACGACGCAGCAAGGTGCCGGCCGGGCCGGGCCCGGTCGGCACCACGAACACAACCAGCCCCGCATCCACCGCGTCCGCGGACACCGCGTCCGCAGACACCCGCAGACACCCGCAGACACGAAAGCCCGGATATCAGGCAGAGATGCCGTCAATCCGGGCCAGGGCGTCGTCCGCGCCGAATGGTTGCAGGTACGGCAGCCAGCGCGGGTCTCTGTGTCCCGTTCCGATGATCCGCCAGGCCAGGCCCGCCGGTGGTGCGGGTGTATGGCGCAGCCGCCACCCCAGCTCCGCGACATGGCGGTCCGCCTTGACGTGGTTGCAGCGTCTGCACGCGGCGACGACGTTCTCCCAGGCGTGCTGACCGCCGCGGCTGCGCGGGATGACGTGGTCGACGCTGGTTGCGGCGGCTCCGCAGTACGCGCACCTGCCGCCGTCGCGGGCGAAGAGTGCCCTACGGGTCAGCGGGACGGTGCCTCGAAAGGGGACTCGCACGAATTTGGTGAGTTTGACGACACTGGGCGCCGGAAGAGCGCAGGACTCGCTGTGCAGATAGGCGCCGGTTTCCTCGAGGCACACGGCCTTCTTGTTCAGTACGAGGACAAGCGCACGGCGGAGCGGTACGACGCCGAGCGGCTCGTACGACGCGTTGAGGACCAGGACATGCGGCACGGGTGCCTCCTTATACGCCGGCGGCGCGTGGCTCGCGCCGGGACGATCTGCCCTCAGTCTCTCCGGAAGCCGGGTGGCGGCGCCACCATGACCAGGTAACGGACTCAGGGTGTTTTCGACCACACTCCTTTACTTCCCCACCTTTCGGGCTGTTGGCCCTCGAACATGGCAACGAGGCATATCCGTTAGCCCGTTAGTGTGGAGGGTCTGTCCCACAACGGAGGTTTTCCACCGTGTCCACCCCCGCACCGTCCCCGAGTGCTCCTGCAACCAGCTTTGACGACGCCCAGAAATCCGCGACCGAGGCCGCGGGCTGGGTCGAGGCCAACTGGGCGGACTGGCTCGGCGCGGGCCTGAGAATTCTGCTGATCATCGTCATCGCGCTGGTGCTGCGCGGGCTGGTCCGGCGGACCATCAGCAAGCTGATCGACCGCATGAACCGGGGCGTGGAGGTCGCGCAGGGCACCACCCTGGGCGGGCTGCTGGTCGTCAACGCGGAGCGGCGCAAGCAGCGCAGCGAGGCGATCGGGTCGGTGCTGCGCAGTATCGCCTCGTTCACCATCCTGGGCACCGCGGCGCTGACCGTGCTGTCGGTGCTGCAGATCAACCTGGCGCCGCTGCTGGCGAGCGCCGGGGTCGCGGGTGTCGCGATCGGTTTCGGCGCCCGGAACCTGGTGACGGACTTCCTGTCCGGCGTTTTCATGATCCTTGAGGACCAGTACGGCGTGGGTGACGTGATCGACGCCGGGGTGGCCAGCGGCACGGTGATCGAGGTCGGGCTGCGGGTGACGAAGCTGCGCGGCGACAACGGAGAGATCTGGTACGTCCGCAACGGCGAGGTCAAGCGGATCGGCAACCTGAGCCAGGGCTGGGCGACGGCCGTGGTGGACGTCCAGGTCGGCTACGCGCAGGATCTGGACCGGGCACGCGCGGTGATCGAGGCCGCCGCCGAGGACATGGCGAAGACCGATCCGTGGGACGAGGCGCTGTGGGAGCCGGTGCAGGTGCTGGGCCTGGAGTCGGTGAGCGCGGACTCGGTGGTGATCCAGGCGCAGGCCAAGACGATGCCGGGCAAGGCCACGGCGGTCGCGCGGGAGCTGCGCTGGCGGATCAAGCGGGCCTTCGACGAGGCGGGCATCACGATCGTCGGCGGCACGCCGACCGCGGCCGTGGACGACACGGGTGTGCCGGCCGACCCGATGGTGGCGGTGGCGGCCCCTTCGGCGCTCTCCAACCCGGATTCACCGCAGGCGCTGGCGGCCCGTCCGGTGCCCTCGCAGGGGGCGGACGGCGCCAAGTAACCAGGCGCCCCTTGGGTCCCCTCCTTTCGGCGGTCTTGACACATGCCGCTGCCGGCCTCTGGCGCACTGCGCCGGGGGCCGCTTTCATGGAGGTAACGCTTTGGTCGACCTGTGGCCGACCCCCCTTGACGCTCCGCCGAAAGCGGGCCTACCTTTCGTTTCACCAATAGGAAAGTTTCCTAACAGTGAACTGAGGGAGGATGGCGCGCATGGCTGGCACCCCTGGAACCCCGCGCGTACTGCGCGCCATGAACGACCGCGCGGCGCTCGACCTCCTGCTGGAGCACGGGCCCCTGTCGCGAACCCGGATCGGCAAGCTCACCGGCCTCTCCAAGCCGACCGCGTCGCAGCTGCTGGCGCGGCTCGAAGCGGCCGGACTGGTACTGGCCACCGGCACCACGGCCGGCCGGCCCGGGCCCAACGCCCAGCTGTACTCGGTGAACCCGGCCGCGGCGCATGTCGCCGGGCTGGACGTGACACCGATACGGATCAAGGCAGCCGTCGCGGACATCACCGGCCGTACCGTCGGCGAGTTCGAGCTGCCGACCCCGGGCCGCCGCGCACAGGGCACCGTAGAGCAGGTCGTGCAGGCGGTGGACGAGGCGGCCAAGGCCGCCGGGCTGAACCGCTCGGACCTGCACCGGGTCGTGATCGGCACACCTGGCGCCTTCGACCCGAGCACCGGCCGGCTGCGCTACGCCAGCCACCTCCCGGGCTGGCACTCCACCACGCTCCTCGACGAACTGGCCGCCGCGCTCGCCGTGCCGCTGGAGTACGACAACGACGTGAACCTCGCCGCGGTCGCCGAGCAGCGGGTCGGCGCCGCCCGTGACCACGAGGACTTCGTCCTGCTGTGGAACGAGGAGGGCATCGGCGCCGCCATCGTCATCGGCGGCCGGCTGCACCGCGGCTGGACCGGCGGCGCCGGCGAGGTCGGCTTCCTGCCGGTGCCCGGCACGCCGCTCGTACGGCACGTGACCAAGGCCAACAACGGCGGCTTCCAGGAACTGGCCGGCTGCGACGCGGTGGTGCGCATCGCGCGGGAACTCGGCCTCACCCCGGTCAGCGGGGCCCCGCTCGCCGATCTGGCCGCCACGCTGCTCACCGAGGCGGCGCGGTCGGCGGAGACGGCCGAACGGGACGGCACCCCGGACACCGGGCCGCACGCCGAGCTGCTGGCGCGGATCGCCACCGGGCTGGCCACCGGCCTGGCCTCGATGGTCGCCGTCCTCGACCCGGAACTCATCGTCCTCACCGGCAGCGTGATCGTCGCCGGCGGGGAGCACCTCCGTGCCCTCATCCAGGCCGAACTGGCGGAACTCGCCGTGCCCAGGCCCCGGTTGGTGATCGGCGCGGTGCAGGAACACCCCGTCCTGTGCGGGGCGCTGCAGAGCGCCCTCGCCACCACACGCGACGAGGTGTTCGACACCTCGCGCTGACCCCCGCTCCCCCGCCGACCACCCCTCGACGCACCACCCACCGCAGCGTCACCGTTCCGGACCGGCCCCGACAGCCGGCCCGTTGGCTCCGCACACCCTTCGCCCGCCCGTCAACGACCCCTCTCATCCCCCGGAGGAAGCGCAGTGTCCCGTACCAAGAAGGTGGCCGCCGCCGTCGCGGCCACGGCCGCGATAACGCTGTTCGCGAGCGCCTGTACCAGCCAGAGCACCACCCAGGCGAACGATGACGCCACCAAGGACGTCACCATCACCTTCTGGCACGGGTGGACCGCTCCCAACGAGCTCAAGGCGATCAACGACAACGTCGCCCGCTTCGAGAAGGCGCACCCGAACATCCACGTCAAGGTGCAGGCCAACATCACCGACGACAAGATCAACCAGGCGGTGCGGGCCGGCGGCGCCACCGCCCCCGACGTCGTGTCGTCCTTCACCACCGACAACGTCGGCAAGTTCTGCTCCTCGAGCGCGTTCGCCGACCTGGCGCCGTTCCTGAAGAAGGACAACATCGACCCGGCGAAGGTCTTCCCGAAGCCGATGCTCGAGTACACCCAGTTCCAGGGCAAGCGCTGCACGCTGCCGCTGCTCGGCGACGTCTACGCCCTCTACTACAGCCAGAAGGCCTTCAAGGAGGCCGGCATCGCCGGCCCGCCGAAGACCCTGTCGGAGTTCAAGGCCGACGCGGTGAGGCTGACGAAGTCCACCGGTGCCTCGTACTCCCAGCTGGGCTTCATGCCCAACTTCCACGGCTACGAGTCCACTCCCGGCCACTTCGCCGCCCAGTGGGGCGCCAAGTACTTCGACGCCAGCGGCAAGGCCCAGCTCGCCAAGGACAAGGGCTTCGCGGAGATGCTCACCTGGCAGCGGGACATGGTGAAGTCCCTCGGCGGCTTCGACAAGCTGGAGAAGTACCGCAACACCTTCGGTGACGAGTTCGGCGCCAAGAACCCGCTGCACACCGGCCAGGTCGCGATGGGCATCGACGGCGAGTGGCGGCTGGGCATGGCCAAGGAAGCCAACGCGACCTCCGACCTCGCCGTGGCGCCGTTCCCGGTCCCGGACGACCAGGCCGACACCTACGGCCGCGGCTACCTCTCCGGCACCATCGTCGGCGTCGCCAACACCAGCTCCAAGAAGAACGCCTCGTGGGAGCTGGTCAAGTTCATGACCACCGACACCCAGGCCGTCGTGTCGTTCGCCAACGCCATCCACAACGTGCCGTCGACGTTCGAGGCGCAGAAGTCCCCCGAGCTGACCGGTGTCCCGAAGGTCTTCCTCGACATCGCCCAGAACCAGTACAGCAACACCACCCCGGCCAGCATCAACGGCGGCGCCTACCAGGTGACGCTGCAGGACTTCGGATACGCCTTCGAGTCCGGCAAGAAGACGGATGTCCAGGCCGGTCTGCAGGGTGTCGACGCTCAGGTCGACAAGGACATCGCGCAGGCCAAGTGATGACGACCATCCATCCCCTGCTCAAGGCGAAGCGCAGGAAATCGACCCTCCGCACCCTCGGCTTCCTCTCGCCGTGGCTGATCGGCTTCACGGTCTTCTTCGTCTACCCGCTGCTGTCGACCGTCTACTTCTCCTTCATGAAGTACGACGGGTTCAACCCCCCGACGTTCGCGGGATTCAAGAACTGGTCGTACGTCTTCAACGACTACCCCCTGTTCTGGCCGTCGCTGCGGAACACCCTGTGGCTGGTCATCGTCATGGTGACGCTGCGGGTGGTCTTCGGACTCGGCATCGGTCTGCTGATCACCAAGATCAAGACCGGCGCGGGCTTCTTCCGCACGGCGTTCTACCTGCCGTACCTGGCCCCGCCGGTCGCCGCCACCATGGCGTTCGTCTTCCTGCTCAACCCGGGCACCGGACCGGTCAACCACATCCTGGACTCGGTGGGCATCCCGACGACGGGCTGGTTCACCGATCCGGCGTGGTCCAAGCCGGCGCTGACCATCCTGGCCGTGTGGGGCATCGGTGACCTCATGGTCATCTTCATGGCCGCGCTGCTCGACGTACCGAAGGACCAGTACGAGGCGGCCGAGCTGGACGGCGCGGGCGCGTGGGCGCGGTTCCGCTTCGTCACGCTGCCCAACATCTCGCCGATCATCATGTTCGCGGTGGTCACCGGCGTCATCCAGACGATGCAGTACTACACACAGCCACTGGTCGCGGGGAAGATCGCGTCCGGCATCATCGGCAACTCGGGCCAGCAGCTCGAGCCCGGTTACCCGGACAAGTCGACCCTGACCCTGCCCCAGCTCGTGTACAACCTGGGCTTCCAGCGCTTCGACTACGGCGCCGCCTGCGTGATCGCGCTGGTGCTCTTCGTCCTGGCGATGGCGTTCACGGCGCTGCTCATGCGACGCCGCAACGGCTTCCTGTCGGCGGAGGACTGATCATCATGACCCACGCAACTCTCGCCCCGCCGACCCAGGCGCCGGCCCCGCACATCACCGCGGTGGCGGCCAGACGGACCGCGAAGCGCAAGGACGTACTGCACTGGATCGCGGTGCACTCGCTCGGCCTCGCGGCGGCGCTGTTCTTCGTCCTGCCGTTCGTCTTCGTCTTCCTGACGGCCGTGATGAGCGACAACCAGGCGCTCAGCCGCGACCTGTGGCCGCACGACTGGCAGTGGAGCAACTTCCGGCAGGTCTGGGACACCCCGGGCTTCCTCACCTGGTGGCGCAACACCCTGGTGTACGCGGTGTCCGGCACGGTGCTGACCGTCGTGTCCAGCCTGCCCGTCGCCTACGCGCTCGCGAAGTTCCGCTTCCGCGGCCGCAATCTGGTGATGGTGCTGGTCATCTCGACGATGATGCTGCCGCCCCAGGTCATCATCATTCCGATGTACCTGTTCTGGACCCGGCAGATGGGCATGGACGGGACCCTGTACCCGCTCATCATCCCGATGGCGTTCGGTGACGCGTTCACCATCTTCCTGCTGCGGCAGTTCCTGCTGACGATCCCGAAGGAGTACACGGAGGCCGCCAAGGTCGACGGCTGCGGCGAGCTGCGCACGCTCCTCACCGTGATCGTGCCGATGATCAAGCCGGCGATCGCCGCCGTGGGGCTGTTCCAGTTCTTCTACTGCTGGAACGACTACTTCGGCCCGCAGATCTACGCCAGCTCCAACTCGGCCGCCTGGACCCTCAGCTACGGCCTGGAATCGTTCAAGGGCGCCCACCACACCAACTGGAATCTCACGATGGCCGCCACCGTTCTGGTGATGGCTCCCGTGATCGTGGTCTTCTTCTTCGCCCAAAAGGCCTTCATCGAAGGCGTGACCCTGACTGGAGTCAAGGGATGAAACTGGCAGTTGTCGGCGGTGGCTCGACCTACACCCCCGAACTCATCGACGGTTTCGCGCGGTTGCGCGACACGCTGCCGATCGAGGAGCTGGTGCTGGTCGACCCGGCCGCCGAGCGCCTCGAACTCGTCGGCGGACTCGCCCGGCGGATCTTCGCCAAGCAGGGACATCCCGGAAAGGTCACCACCACCGCGAACCTGGAGGCCGGCGTCGCCGGCGCCGACGCGGTACTGCTCCAGCTGCGCATCGGCGGACAGGCCGCGCGCAACCAGGACGAGACCTGGCCGCTGGAGTGCGGCTGCGTCGGCCAGGAGACCACTGGGGCCGGCGGCCTCGCCAAGGCGCTGCGCACCGTCCCGGTCGTGCTCGACATCGCCGAGCGGGTCCGCAGGGCGGCGCCCGACGCCTGGATCATCGACTTCACCAACCCGGTCGGCATCGTGACCCGCGCCCTGCTGCAGGCCGGCCACAAGGCCGTCGGCCTGTGCAACGTCGCGATCGGCTTCCAGCGGAAGTTCGCCGCACTGCTCGACGTCGCGCCCGGCGAGGTCCACCTGGACCACGTCGGCCTCAACCACCTGACGTGGGAGCGCGGGGTCCGCCTCGGCGGACCCGGCGGCGAGAACCTGCTGCCCCGGCTCCTCGCGGAGCACGGCGACGCCATCGCCGAGGACATCCGCCTGCCGCGGGTGATCCTGGACCGGCTCGGCGTCGTCCCCTCGTACTACCTGCGGTACTTCTACGCGCACGACGAGGTGGTGCGCGAGCAGAAGATCAAGCCGTCGCGGGCCTCCGAGGTCGCGGCGATGGAGAAGCAGCTGCTGGAGATGTACGGCGACCCGAAGCTGGACGAGAAGCCCGAGCTGCTCTCCAAGCGCGGCGGCGCCTTCTACTCCGAGGCGGCGGTGGCCCTGGCCTCCTCCCTGCTGCGGAACACCGGCGACATCCAGGTCGTCAACACGTACAACAACGGGACCCTGCCGTTCCTCCCGGACGACGCGGTGATCGAGGTACCGGCGACGGTGGACGGCTCCGGCACCGAGCCGCTGCCCGTCGCCCCGCTGGACCCGCTGTACGCGGGCCTGATCGCCAACGTCACCGCTTACGAGGACCTCGCTCTGGAGGCCGCGATCCACGGTGGCCGGGACCGGGTGTTCAAGGCGCTGCTGTCGCACCCGCTCATCGGCCAGTACGAGTACGCCGAAGCGCTGACCGACAGTCTCGTCGCGCACAACCGGGAGCACCTCGCGTGGGCCTGAACGAACCGCTCGTGGCGGGTGGCGTCCTCGCCATCGACGCGGGCAACAGCAAGACCGACGTGGCGATCGTGGCCGCCGACGGGACGGTGCTCGGCACCGCCCGCGGCGGCGGCTTCCAGCCGCCGGTCGTCGGTGTCGACGCGGCCGTCGCGGCTCTGGCGGCCATCGTCGGCCGGGCCGCCGCCGCGGCCGGCCTGACCCTCGGCGAGCGGCCGCTGACCGAGCACACCTCGGCCTGTCTGGCCAACGCCGACCTGCCCGTGGAGGAGCAGCAGCTCGAACTGGCCGTGCACGCGCAGGGCTGGAGCCTGAGCACCCGGGTCGCCAACGACACGTTCGCGATACTGCGCGCGGGCGTCGACGAGCCGCGCGGCGTCGCGGTCGTGTGCGGCGCGGGCATCAACTGCGTCGGCATGCTGCCGGACGGCCGGACGGCCCGCTTCCCGGCGATCGGCAAGATATCGGGTGACTGGGGAGGCGGATCGGGTCTGGCGGAGGAGGCCCTGTTCCATGCCGCACGGGCCGAGGACGGCCGCGGCGGCCCCACGGAACTGGCCGTCGCGCTGCCCGCGCACTTCGGCCTCACCTCGATGTACGCGCTGATCGAGGCGCTGCACCTGGAGCACATCCCGCCGTCCCGCAAGTACGAGCTGACGCCCGTGCTGTTCCGCACCGCGGACGCGGGCGATCCGGTGGCCCGGGAGATCGTCAGCCGGCAGGCCGACGAGATCGTCGCGCTGGCGACCGTGGCGCTGGGGCGGCTCGGCCTGCTCGACGAGGAGGCCGACGTGGTGCTCGGCGGCGGTGTCATGGCGGCCGGGAACCCGACCCTGATGGACGCCATCACGGAGCGCCTCACCGCCCGCGCGCCGAAGGCCGTCACCCGTGTGGTGAGCGCCGCCCCGGTGCTGGGCGCGGCGCTTCTCGGCCTGGACCACGTCGCCGCGGATCCCGCGGTCCACGCCAGGCTGCGCGCGCACTACGCGTAGTGCCGTCCGCGACCGCCGGACGGGCCCGTTCCACGGGTCCGTCCGGCTTTTCGCGGGCGCCCCCGGAACCGGGCGCGGGTCCCGGGCGTGATGGGATACGGGTGAAGTTCGTACGGCAGGGCCGCATAGCGGGCAGTTCGCGCAAGATCCACGCAATCCCTAGGTGGATGACACCGCCTACGGCCATACTGCTGGCCAAGAGCTTGACTGCCGTGCGCAGGGGAGTTGTTCCGGGGGAGGGTCAGTGACACAAACGCCGACGGGGAGCGGAATCCCGGCCGCGCAGGGCTACGGTGCCCCGCCCGCGCCGCGCGTTCCCCAGCAGCCCGTGAGGCCGCCGGCCGCACCGCCGCCCCCGCCGCCACGGCGGCGGGCCTGGAGCGAGGGCGCGGACCGGCTGCGCGCCGCCGCGACGACCGAGCCCGGCCGGCTGCGGATCATCGGCGCGGTACTGGCCGTGCTGGTCGTGGCGTTCGGCGCGGTGACGGCGTGGCAGATCACCGACCGCGCCTCGGCGGCCAGCGACGTGGTCAACCACAGCGCCCCGCTGAGCGCCAAGGCCGCCGAGATCTACCGGTCGCTGGCGGACGCGGACACCACCGCCTCCGGCGGCTTCCTCATCGGCGGCCAGCAGCCGAAGTCCGTCACGGACCGGTACGACGCCGATCTGCGGACGGCGTCGAAGCTGATCGCCGAGGCGGCGGGGAACGCCCAGGGGTCCGCGACGACCCTGGAGCAGATCTCGCTGCTCAACCAGCAGCTCAAGGGGTACACCGAGGCGGTGGCGAACGCCGGTGTGTACAACCGGCAGGGCTACCCGGTGGGCGGTGCCTACCTGCGGTACGCCAACGAGCTGATGCGCCAGGACGGCGGCCTGCTGGACACCGCCGACAAGCTGTACAAGGCCGAGACGGCCCGGCTCGGCGAGGACTACGGCTCCGCCAAGGCGCTGCCGTGGCTCGCCTGGTCGCTCGGAGCGATCGCGCTCGGCGCCCTGCTGTGGGCCCAGCGGCGCTCGTACCGGCGCACCAACCGCGTCTTCAACCAGGGGATGCTGGCCGCCAGCGCGGCCTCCGTGGTGGTGCTGCTGTGGGCGGTGGTCGGCCACACCGTCGCCGCCTCCCAGCTCGACACGTCGTACGACCACGGGGCGAAGTCCCTGCAGGTGCTCAACAGCGCCCGGATCGGCGTGCTGCAGGCCCGCGGCGACGAGAACCTGACGCTGGTCGCCCGCGGCTCCGGCGCCTCGTACGAGACCAACTTCCAGGGCGGCATGTCGACCCTGGCCGGCAAGGACCCCAAGGGCGTCGGCGGCGAGATGGCACAGGCCCTGACGCTCGCGGACGACGAGGCGGGCCGCGGCCCGGTCAACGACGCGATCAAGGGCGTTCAGGCCTGGCGGGGCCGGCACACCGCGGCCCGCGCCAGCGACAACGAGGGCAACTACGCGGACGCCGTCGCTCAGGTGATCGGCGGCAAGAACCAACAGGGCGAGGTGGTCAGCGCGACCACCGGCCAGTGCTTCGACGCGGTGGACGCCAGCCTGCGCAAGGCCGTCGACCATGAGCAGCAGGAATTCGAGCAGGCGGCGAACGACGGCCGCGGGGCGCTGACCGGGCTTCCGGCGGGTGCCGCGCTGCTGGCCGTACTGGCCGCGGCCGGCGCCGCGCTCGGCATCGGACGCCGGCTGTCGGAGTACCGGTGACCGGCGTGACCGGCCAGGCCGGTGGAGGGAAGCGGACCATGGGCGAGGACACGCCGCGGACGCGGCGGACGCGCCGCAGTTGGCGCGGCTGGGGCGGAGTCGCGGGGATGGCGGCGGCCTGCGCGCTGGTCGTCACCGCGGTGGCGGTCCCGCTGCGCGGTGCCGGCACGCCGGACGGCGCGCGGTCGGCGACGCCCGAGGGCGTGCTGAGCGCCAAGTACGCCTCCACGGAGGACACCTGCGACCACCCGGAGGCCAGCGGCCAGCGGCCGTCGGCGGTGGACGGTGACGCCGTGCGGCGGATCAAGGAGCACGGCAAGCTCATCGTCGGCGTGGACCAGAACAGCTACCTGTGGGGCTTCCGCGATCCGGCCACCGGCCAGATCACCGGCTTCGACATCGACCTGGTGCGCGCCATAGCCAAGGACATCCTCGGCGACCCGGACAAGGTCCAGTACCTGACGGTGCCGACCGACCAGCGCATCCCCATGATCAAGGCGGGGAAGGTGGACATGGTGGTGCGCACCATGACCATCAACTGCTCGCGGCTGAAGGACGTGGCGTTCTCCACCGCGTACTTCGAGGCCGGACAGCAGCTCCTCGTCCCCCTGCAGGGCACCACCATCACCGGCTTCGACAACTCCCTCAACGGCCGGACGGTCTGCACCGCGAAGGGCTCCACGGGCGAGACCAAGCTCAAGGAGGAGTCGCACGGAGCCAAGGTCGTCCTCGTACCGAACCAGCTGGACTGCCTCGTGCGGCTGCAGCTGAACCTGGTGGACGCGGTGTTCACCGACAACGCGCTGGCGGCCGGCCAGGCCGCGCAGGACCCCTCGGTCCACCTCATCGGCCAGAAGGTCACCACGGAGCCGTACGGGGTGGCCATGAACCTCAAGGACACCGATCTGGTGGCCCGCGTCAACAAGGTTCTGGAGGATTACCGCAGCGGCGGCGTCAACAGCCCCTGGATGCAGGCGTACCGTCATTGGCTGGCCGCCAAGCTGCCGGATGTGACCGGACCGCCCGCACCGCTCTACAAGAACTGAACCACCGGGCCACCAGGGCCGGGAACACCAGGGCCGACCCAGCAGGACTGAGCTCCGCACACGACGTGCCGGTTACGGGAAAGAAGGTTCGATGGCGGAGGGGGCACCTCCCGGCCGGAGGTCGGTGGAGGGACCGTCCGGGCCGGTGATGGGCCGGGACGAGGTCGACCGTGCCCTGGCGCGGCTCGGCGCGGACCACGAGGCCATCGAGTCCTCGCTGCTCGCACTCCAGGACCACTCCGGCCGCAGGCTGCTCGAAGGCGCCGAGCTGACGGGTGTCACCAAGGAGCGCTGGACCGAGACGGATTCGGCGATCACCCTGCTCTGGTCGCACTTCGAGGCGTACACCGCTGCCCTCAACTCCGCGCGTGAGCTGCGCGGCCGCCGCCGCTGGCCCACCCAGACCGATCTGAACTCGCTCACCGAACTGCTGCGCGGCACCGGCGTCACGGTGTCCGGCGGCGCGGTCCCGGACGCCGCCCGCAGTCTGACCGGCCCCGCCGTGCTCACCGAACGGTTCAGCCTGGAGCAGCTGCTGGACCGGATGAACGGCTGGTACGAGCAGGCCATGACGATGGTCGCCGGCGCCGACTCCGTCTGGTCCGCGCTGCCCGCCCGTATCGATCTGCTCGCCGCGGACGTGCAGCGGGTCCGCTCGCTGGCCCACTCGGTGGGGGTGCGCCCCGGCGCCCACCCCTCGGGGGACGAGCTGGAGCGGCTCATCACCGATCTGGCCGCGCTGCGCGCCCAGGTGGTCTCCGACCCGCTGGCGTTCTGGCTGCCGGAGCCGAAGCCGGGCCGCGCGGACACCGCCCGCTACGAGCAGGCCGGCCGCCGGCTGGAGGAGCTGCGCCGCGAGGTCGACGCCGTGCTGCACGTGCGCGACGACGCCGACCAGCGGCTGCTGCACCTGCGGGACGTGCTGTCCCGGGCGGACCGCACCCTCACCGAGGCGCGCAGCGCGCGCGTCGAGGTGCTGGCGAAGATAGCGGCGTCGGAGGTGCCCGCGGTCAGCGGCCCGTCGTCCGCGCTGCACGAGCGGCTTTCGGCGGCCGACGACTACCACAGGACGGGTCAGTGGCACCGGCTGTCGCCGTTGCTGGACGGCCTGGAGCAGCACGCCGACGACGAGTTGCTGCGGGCCCGCGACTCCCTGACGGCGGTGACCGCGCCGCTCGCGGTCCGCGCCGAGCTGCGCGGCCGGCTGGACGCCTACCGCGCGAAGGTGGCGCGGCACGGCATGGCGGAGGATCCGCTGCTGATCGAACGGTACGACCAGGCGCGCCGCATGCTGTGGAGCGCGCCGTGCGATCTGCGGGCCGCGGAGTCGACGGTGCTGCGCTACCAGCAGGCGGTGGCGGAGACTCTGGCCCCGAAGCAGTCCCAGCCCGCGGACAGGCGGGACCACTGATGCGGGACCATCGGACAACGGGATCACCGAAGAGGGCTGGACGGTCGCCGGGCGGCCGCACGAGTGAACGAGGGGGGACACCGTGAGCAAGTGCCAACGGCCCGGCTGCGGCGGGGCTCTGGAGGACATGGGCGGCGGCGAGCTGTACTGCGACACCTGCGGGCTCGCCCCCGTGGCCGTCGCGGCGGCGAGCAGCTCGGCACGGTCGGCCGCCGGCGGCGGCCAGGACTCGGGGCGCTCGTCGGCGCACTCCTCCCGTTCGTCCAAGTCGTCCTCGCGGTCCTCGCGCCGCTCGGTGTCCGGGCGGCTGTCCCGCGCGCTCAGCGGCTCCACCACCGGGCGTTCGGTGTCGGTGCGCAGCTCCCGGAGCGCCGGCAGCGGCTCCACCCGCGGCAAGCTCGGCGCCGGGCTGGTCTCCGTACCGCCCATCCCGCGGCCGGATCCGGCCGCGGCCGTCCTGGACAACCCGCAGGTCCCCGAGCGCAAGCGGTTCTGCAGCAAGGGCGACTGCGGGGCGCCGGTGGGCCGCAGCCGCGGTGACAAGGCGGGCCGCACCGAGGGGTTCTGCACCAAGTGCGGGCACCCGTACTCCTTCTCGCCGAAGCTGCGGGCCGGCGATGTGGTGCGCGGCCAGTACGAGGTCGTGGGCTGCCTGGCGCACGGCGGGCTCGGCTGGATCTACCTCGCGGTGGACCGCGCGGTCTCCGACCGCTGGGTGGTGCTCAAGGGCCTGCTGGACACCGGGGACGAGGACGCGCTGGCCGCGGCCGTCTCCGAACGGCGGTTCCTCGCCGAGATCGAGCACCCGAACATCGTCCGCATCTACAACTTCGTGGAGCACCTGGACCAGCGGTCCGGCACCCTCGACGGCTACATCGTGATGGCCTACGTCGGCGGCAAGTCGCTCAAGGAGATCGCCAACGACCGGCGCGGTCCCGACGGCAAGCGCGCGCCGCTGCCGGTGGCGACGGCCATCGCGTACGCCATCGAGGCGCTGGACGCACTCGGCTATCTGCACAGCCGCAACCTGCTGTACTGCGACTTCAAGGTCGACAACGCCATCCAGCAGGAGGACCGCCTCGAACTGATCGACATGGGCGCGGTCCGCCGGATGGACGACAACGACAGCGCGATCTACGGCACGGTCGGCTACCAGGCTCCGGAGGTCGCCGAGCTGGGCCCGTCCGTCGCCTCCGACCTGTACACCGTCGCGCGCACCCTGGCCGTGCTGACCTTCGACTTCCAGGGCTACACCAACGTCTTCGCCGACAGCCTGCCCGACCCCGACAACATCGAGGTCTTCTCCCGCTACGAGTCCTTCTACCGGCTGCTGGTGCGCGCCACCGACCCGGACCCGGACAAGCGCTTCGCGTCCGCCGAGGAGATGTCGGACCAGCTGCTGGGCGTGCTGCGCGAGGTCGTGGCGCTCGAGACCGGCAAGCCGCGGCCCGCGCTGTCCACCCTCTTCGGGCCGGAGATCCGGGTGGTGGACACGGAGTTGGTGCACCCGCTGCCCGGCGACGCGTCCCGGCTCGGCGCGGACCGCCGCCGCAAGCCCGGCGCGGTCGCCGCGGGCACCGCCAACGGCGTGAACGGCGCGCCGCCCGCGTTCATCCCGCCGCAGGGCGGCGCCCAGCAGGGAGCCCTGGCGGGCACCCCGGGCGCGCCCGCCCTGCCGCCCGGCGCTCCCCTCCCGTACAGCGCGACCGTCGTCGGCACGGTGCCCATCGCCCCGGCCGCCCTGCCGGGTGCGGCGGGACCGGCGGGTGACGGGAACGGATTCGGCTTCCCGTCGGTCACCCGGCTCGACGCACCCGCCGCCGTACTGGCGCTCCCCGTGCCGCATGTGGACCCGTCCGACCCGAACGCCGGTTTCCTGGCGGGTCTGTCGTCCGCGGCGCCCGCCGAACTGATCTCCGCGCTGCAGTCCTCCCCCGTCGAGTCGGTCGAGCGGCGGCTGCGCGATCTGCGGGCCCGGCTCGAACTGGGCGACGGCGGCACCGCACTGCTCGTGCTGCAGGGGCTGGCGGACGACGACCTGGAGGACTGGCGCGTCGTCTGGCACCGCGGCCTCACCGCGCTGACCACCGGCGACCACGAGACGGCCGCGCTCTCCTTCGACGCGGTCTACGACGCCTTCCCCGGCGAGTCCGCGCCGAAGCTCGCGCTGGGCATCTGCGCCGAGGTGCTGGGCCAGCTGGACAACGCGACCGAGTACTACCGCCTGGTGTGGAGCACCGACCAGAGCTACGTCAGCGCCGCCTTCGGGCTGGCCCGGGTGCGGCTGGCGGCGGGCGACCGGCCCGGTGCCGTACAGGTCCTGGAGTCGGTGCCCGAGTCGTCGATCCACTTCACGGCGGCACGGGTCGCGGCGATCAGGGCCCGGCTGCGCGACCGGTCCCCGCACGAACCGCTGCTGGACGATCTGACGGCCGCCGGCCGGCAGGTCGAGCAGTTGCAGCAGCAGGGCCTCGACGCCGACCGGCGCGAGCAGTTGTCCGCCGAGGTGCTCGGCAGCGCGCTCGACTGGGTGCTGGCCGGCGGGCAGGGCGCGCAGCCCGCCGCCGGCGCCCGTCCGGTCCTGCTGGGCAGCGCCCTGGAAGAACGCGGGCTGCGCTTCGGCCTGGAGCGCTCGTACCGGGTGCTGGCCCGGCTGGCCCAGAAGGACCGCACAAGGATCGAACTGGTGGAGCGGGCCAACCGTTTCCGCCCCCGGACGTGGGTGTAACCGAATGCCAGGACTGCCGGAGTCGGCCCAGTCAGCTCAGTCGATCAGCTGCCCCAGCTGTGCGGAACCGCTGGAGGAGGGTGACAGGTTCTGCGGCGTATGCGGCACGGACGTGACCGCGCCGCTCCCCGCCTCGGGCGCCGACCTGCCCGGAACCGGGCCCTCCGGCAACGGCTCGGTAGCGTCGGGCGCGGGGAACGGTGAGTTCACCGATCCCTTCGCGCTCGCCCCGCCGCAGAGCCCCGCCGGGGTCCCCGGGCAGTCCGCACCGGGACGGCCGGCGAGCGCTGACGCCCCCGCCGCGCCGCAGCCCGCCGCGGAGGTCACCGACCCCCGCGAGGAACTGCTCGCGGGACCGGCCCCGCAGGGGCGGACCTGTGTGGCGTGCGGGGTCGGCGGGGTCGACGCCGACGGGTACTGCGAACACTGCGGGCACGCGCAGCCGCGGCTGCGCGACCACCAGGAGCGCGAACTCGAAGGCGTGGCCGCGGTCAGCGACCGCGGTCTGCGGCACCACCGCAACGAGGACGCGTTCGCCGTGGCCGCGACGTCGCTGCCGGACGGGACACCCGCGGTCATCGCGGTGGTGTGCGACGGCGTCTCGTCGGCGTACCGCCCGGACGACGCCTCGGCGGCGGCCGCCGCGGTGGGCAGCGAGAAGCTGCTCGACGCGCTGGAGCACGGCAGTCCGCCGGAACAGGCCATGCACGACGCCCTGCTGGCGGCGGCCCACGCGGTGGCGGTGCTGGCCGAGGAGGACGACGGCCGGCAGGGCCCGCACCACAACGCCCCGGCCTGCACCTGTGTGAGCGCCGTCGCCGCGGGCCCGGTCTTCACCGTCGGCTGGATCGGCGACAGCCGCGCGTACTGGGTCCCGGACGACCGGAGCACCCCGTCCGCCCGCCTCACCGAGGACGACTCGTGGGCGGCCCGGATGGTGTCGGCGGGGCTGATGTCGGAGGCCGAGGCGTACGCGGACGAGCGCGCCCACGCGATCACCGGCTGGCTCGGCGCCGACGCCGTCGAAATCGATCCGCACACCGCTTCCTTCCAGCCGGAGGGAACGGGTGTAGTGGTCGTGTGCACCGACGGGCTGTGGAACTACGCCGAGTCCGCGGCCGAACTGGCGGCGGTGGTGCCGGCCGACGCCCGCACCCGGCCGCTGCACTGCGCGCAGACGCTGGTGGGGGTGGCGCTCGACGGCGGGGGCCACGACAACGTAACAGTCGCCGTACTTCCGTTCCCGGCCACGGTGGGGCGGGCAGGATCCGAACCTGCGTAGAACCGGTCCCTCTCCGGGGGATGTCTTTGTGGACTGAGGAGCGCGAGGAGCTCACGCGATGGCCAATTTCTCCAAGTCGAACGTGCCGCAGTTTTCGGTCGACATCTATCAGAACGAGTACCTGCCCGAGGGCGGCCGCGAGGTCAATGCCATCGTCACGGTGACGTCGACCGGCGGCGGCACCTCCGGCGGTCACCCGCTGGCGGCTCCCGGTTACGCCACCGACGGCGCACCGGGCGGAGCGGTGGTGATCATGGTGGACTGCTCCGGTTCGATGGACTACCCGCCCACGAAGATGCGCAACGCCCGCGACGCGACCGCCGCCGCGATCGACACGATCCGCGACGGGGTGGCCTTCGCCGTGGTCGGCGGCACCCATCAGGCCCGCGAGGTCTACCCCGCCAACGGCGGTCTCGCGGTGGCCGATGCGCAGACCCGCGGCCAGGCCAAGCAGGCGCTGCGCAAGCTCACCGCGGGCGGCGGCACCGCGATCGGCACCTGGCTGCGGCTCGCCGACCGGCTGCTGGCGACCGCCGACGTGCCGATCCGGCACGGCATCCTGCTGACCGACGGCCGCAACGAGCACGAGAAGCCGGAGGACCTGCGGGCCACCCTGGAGGCCTGCGCCGGCCGCTTCACCTGTGACGCGCGGGGCGTGGGGACGGACTGGGAGGTCAAGGAGCTGACCGGGATCGCCTCCGCGATGCTCGGCTCCGTCGACATCGTCGCCGACCCGGCCGGGCTGAAGGCGGACTTCCAGGCGATGATGGAGACCGCGATGGGCAAGGAGGTCGCGGACGTGGGTCTGCGGCTGTGGACCCCGCAGGGCTCCGAGATCAAGTTCGTGAAGCAGGTCGCGCCGACGGTCGAGGACCTGACGGCACGCCGTACGGAGGCCGGTCCGCGGGCCGGCGACTACCCCACCGGCTCCTGGGGCGACGAGTCCCGCGACTACCACGTGTGCGTCCAGGTCCCGAACGCCGGTGTCGGCCAGGAGATGCTCGCCGCCCGTCTGTCGCTGGTCCTGCCGCAGCCGGACGGCACCTCCCAGGTGCTCTCCCAGGGGCTGGTTCGGGCGGTGTGGACGGACGACATGGCCGCCTCGACCCGGATCAACCCGCAGGTCGCGCACTACACGGGCCAGGCGGAGCTCGCCTCCGTCATCCAGGAGGGCCTGGAAGCACGCAAGTCGGGCGACATCGACGGGGCGACCGCGAAGCTGGGCCGCGCCGTTCAGCTCGCGAGCGCCTCGGGCAATGACGACACCGCGAAGCTGCTGGCCAAGGTGGTCGACGTGGTCGACGCGCCGAGCGGTACCGTACGGCTGAAGGCGCGGGTCGCGGACGCCGACGAGATGACCTTGGAGACGCGGTCGACGAAAACCGTCCGCGTCAAGAAGTAGCCGCGCTCGCAGGCGGAGGGGGAGCCAGCCGTATGTCGACTTGTCCGAACGGTCACCAGTCGGGAACCGACGACTGGTGCGAGGTGTGCGGTCACCGCATGTCCGCACCCGCCGTGCCGTCCTCCTCCGCGGCCTCGGGGCCCGCCGGGCCGGTGAGGTCCGGCTACGATCCGGACGCGACGGCGGCGGCCGAGCCGTGCCCGGCCTGCGGTACGCCCCGGGAGGGGCTGGCGCTGTTCTGCGAGGAGTGCCGCTACAACTTCCAGACGCACACCGCCACCACCTTCGTCGCCCCGCCCTCGCCGCCCTCGCCGGGGTTCCCGCCCTACCAGCGGTACGAGTCGCAGCGCTCGCGCCCGTCCCAGATGAACCGCCCGGCGGAGCCGCTGGCTCCGGAGGCGATCATCCCGGGCGGCTCGGGCGACTTCCTGCTGACGCCGCCGAGCGCGCCCTCCACCCCGTCGGCGCCGTCCCGGCCCGAGCCCGTCGCGGAGCCGGTGGTGGCCCCGGTCGCGCCCGAGGTGACGACCTGGACCGCCACCGTCGCCGCCGACCGCGACTACTTCACCGCGATGATGGCCCGCAGCGGACCCGACGCCACCGGTCTGTACTTCCCGTCGTACTCCCCCGAACTGCGGCTGCCGCTGCTCGGCAACCAGATCACCATCGGCCGCCGCCGGCACAGCACGGGCGAGGCTCCCGACATCGACCTGTCCCGCGCCCCCGAGGACCCGGGCGTCTCGCACCAGCACGCCGTTCTGGTGCAACAGCCCGACGGCGGCTGGTCCGTCGTCGACCAGGACTCGACGAACGGCACCACGGTCAACGGAGCGGCGGACCCGATCCAGCCCTACCTCCCGGTACCGCTGAAGGACGGCGACCGCGTCCACGTCGGCGCCTGGACGACGATCACCGTCAGCCGCGGCTGAACCGTCACTTCTCCCCCGGCACGACGCCCGGGTCCGCCTCAGGCGGCCGGGACGTCCCAGAAGTGCGGCCCGTCAGGGTCGTCGAGCCAGGTCCACTGGCGGCCGCCGTGGACGGAGAGGCCGTAGCGGTCACGCGCCGGCCGGGAGGCGCGCTGCCACAGCGCGTGGGCGCTCTCCGCGATGGCCCACAGATCGCGGGGGCCGGCCAGCAGGACCCTGCCGTCGCGGTCGGCGCGGGCGCTGGAGCCGTCGGGGGCGGTGATGGCGACGCCGCGGTAGCCGGAGGCCCAGCGGACCTCCAGGGCGCCCGTCCGCAGGGTCAGCAGGAAGCGGAAGAGATCGTCCTCCAGGATCCGCGGCGGCGTGCCGGACCAGCGGACCCGCTCCGGGACGTCGTCCGGCAGCGCGTCCGGTGACCCGTCGTGCTGCCCGTCGTGCGGCCCGTCCGGTACGGGATCCTGCCGGTGGGCGGCGGCCGTGCCGCGCAGCGGGACGAAGTAGGCCGCGGTGTGCAGGAAACGGCCCTCCGCACGGTCGGGGCCGGTGACGGTCAGCCGGATCAGCCCGCCCGCGAACGGCGCGAGGATCCGGCCGCCGGGGCGGCACTGGCGCAGCCACTCGACCGGCACGGACGGCAGCTCGCAGGTCGCGACGATCCGGTCGTAGGGCGCCCGGTCCGGGTGGCCGAGCGCCCCGTCGCCGGTGACGACGGCCGGTGCGGCGCCCGCCGTCGCCAGGTGCGCGCGGGCCGCGTCGGTGATCTCCTGGTCCAGGTCGACGGTGGTGACCGCGTCGTCGCCGAGGCGGTGGGCGAGCAGCGCGGCGTTGTAGCCGGTGCCGGCACCGATCTCCAGCACCGTCCGTCCCTCCCGTACCTCCAGTGCCTCGGCCATCGAGGCCATCAGCGACGGCTGGCTGCTGGACGAGATCAGCCTCCCGTCCTGTACGTGCGTGACCAGCGGAACGTCCTCGTAGGCGCCGGTCAGCCAGCGGGCGCGCTCCTTCGGATCGGGGTCGTCCGCGGAGAGCCGTTCGTATCCGCCGGGCCGCGGACTGTAGTACTCGGGGACGAACAGATGGCGCGGCACCTGTTCGAAGGCCGTGCGCCACCCGGGGTCGGCCAGCCCGCCGGCCGCGACGATCCGCCGTACCAGCAGGCCGCGCAGCGCGTCCGCCGCCTCGGTGCGGTGCTCCTTCCGGTCCGCGTCCTCCATAGCTCCACTGTGCGGCGGCCGGGCCCGATCCGCGACGCCCCGCGTCCGCGCCGGCCGGAAACCGGTCCCGGCCCCGGTCCCTGTCCCGACGCGGCCCCGTCGCGCCCTCGTCCCGGTCCCGTCGCGCACCGGGTCGTAGGTCCCAGGTCCTCCGCCGGGTCGTCTGCGACCATGGAGGAGTGCCGCACGCTTCCGGGGGCGACCCCGGTGCCCCGTGCGCGGACCACGTCGACCGGCGCCGGGCCGGTGCGACATCTTGAGGTGGAGCTGAGTGAACGAGACCCCGCAGGACACGGCGCCGCAGCAGACGTTCTACGACGCCGTCGGCGGCGAGCAGACGTTCCGGCGGCTGGTGCACCGCTTCTACGAGGGTGTCGCGGCCGACCCCGAACTGCGGGCGATGTACCCGGAGGAGGACCTCGGCCCCGCCGAGGAACGGCTGACGCTCTTTCTGATGCAGTACTGGGGCGGCCCGCGCACCTACAGCGACAACCGCGGCCACCCGCGGCTGCGGATGCGGCACGCACCCTTCCAGGTCGACCAGGCCGCGCACGACGCGTGGGTGCGCCACATGCGGGACGCGGTCGACGATCTGGCTCTCGCGCCCGAGCACGAGCGGCAGTTGTGGGACTACCTGGTGTACGCCGCAGCGTCGATGGTGAACACCGCGGGCTGAGCGGACCGCCGTTGCCGTTCGGCCGTGCTGTGACCGTCCGCTGACCGGACATCGAACAACGGACAACGGGTCACGATCGTATTGCGACAATTTTCTGCACTTCCTCACGCCCGATCTGTTTGAGAGCATCCGGACAGCGGGCGAACGGGGGAGTGGCGTGACGGGGTTTGTGTTTCTGCGTGTCCGCGCGCACCGATTGCTGCTGACCGCCGCCCTGCTCACCGTGGTTCTCACCACCAGCGTGCTGGCCACCCTCGCCGCGTTCACCGGTGCCATCGGCGATGCCGGGCTGCGCCGCACGCTGGAGCACCAGTCGGCGGCGCGGACCACCGTCAACGTCCAGCTGACCGTCACGGCCGACGCCTGGCGGACCGCGGACGCCGGGATCCGCAAGAACCTGGGGAGCGCGTACGACGGGCTGCCCGCGCAGGTGCGGTCCAGCATCAGGTCCGGTCCGTACGCGCTGCCGGCCACGCTGGGCGGTGCCGCGTCCGGCGCCCCCAAGGGCGCCGACCCGGACCTGACGCTGCTGGCCACCTTCGACCGGGCGCACGTGACGCTGGTCCAGGGCGGCTGGCCCACCGCGGTCGACCGCGGCACCGGCGTCGTACCGGTGGCGGTCCCCGAGCCCGTGGCCCGCTCCCTGGGCGTGCGGCCCGGCACCCTGGTCGATCTGACCAGCCGGCTCGGCGGCCCGGTGCTCCACATCCGGGTCACCGGCACGTACCGCCCGACCGACCGGACCGACCCGTACTGGCAGCTCGACCCGATGGGCGGCCACGGCATCCGCACCGTGTCCTTCACCACCTACGGGCCGCTGCTCGCCGACCCGAGCGTCTTCGCCTCCGACCGCCTCACGCCCGCCGAGTTGTCCTGGCAGAGCACCGCCGACTTCCGGAACCTGGACGTGGCCGGGATCCCCGGGGTGCGGGACGACGTGCAGCGGACCATCGACGCCACCGCCAAGGACCCGGCGAACTCCGGCATCCAGATCTCCTCCGAACTGCCCGACCTGCTCACCGGGGTGCAGCGCACCCTGCTGGTGACCCGCTCGACGCTGCTGATCGGCGCCCTGCAGCTGCTGATCCTGGCCGGTTTCGCGCTCCTGCTCGTCGCCCAGCTGCTGTCCGAGGAACGGGCCGGCGAGACCGCGCTGCTGCGGGCCCGCGGCGGCTCGCGCGGCCGCGTCGCCCGGCTGGCCGGCACCGAGTCGCTGCTGCTCGCGGTGCCCGCGGGGCTGGCCGCGCCGCTGCTCGCCGGGCCGGTCATCCGGCTGCTGGCCGGGCAGGGCGCCCTGGCCAGGTCCGGCACCGACCTGGGCGGCGCGATCGGTGCGGCCGCCTGGTGGGTGGCCGCCGGAACCGCGCTGGCCTGCGCGTTCGCCGTCATCGTGCCGGCCCTGCGCAGCGCCGGGAGCTATGTCGAGGAGCGCTCGGCACGCGCCCGGCGCGGGGCGCTGCCCGCCGCGGTGCAGGCCGGGGCCGACCTCGGGCTGCTGCTGCTCGCCGGGGTCGCCTACTGGCAGCTGTCCCGCCGCGCCTCCGACAGCGGGGTGCTGAGCGCCGACACCGGCGGCAGCCTCGGGGTGGACCCGGTGCTGGTCGCCGCGCCCGCGCTGTGCCTGCTGGCCGGCACCGTGCTGATCCTGCGGCTGCTGCCGCTGGCCGCCCGGCTCGGTGAGCGCAGAGCGGCGCGGGGCAGCGGGCTGTCGCTCGCCCTCGCGGGCTGGCAGCTCTCCCGGCGGCCGCGGCGCGGCGCCGGAGCCGTGCTGCTGCTCGTACTGGCCGTCGCCATGGGCATGTTCGCGATCGGGCAGGGCGCCAGCTGGGACCGGTCCCAGCGCGACCAGGCCGACTTCGCGGTGGGCGCGGACCTGCGGGTGACCGGCTCCACCACCCCGCCGTTCGGACAGGCGGGGGTGTACGAACACACTCCCGGCATCGCCAGCGCCGCCCCCGCGGCGCGGGCCCAACTGACGCTGCCCGAACAGCGGGTGGCCTCCGTCCTCATGATCGACACGGCGAAGGCCGGCGAGATGATGCGGTTCCGCCAGGACCTCGCCGACCGACCGCTGCCGGAGCTGCTCCTGCCGCTGCGGGCCGGCCCGTCCGGCGGGACGAAGGAGACCGGCGGCTTCCCCGTCGAGGCGACCGCCCGGCAGCTGCGCTTCACCGCGCGGCTCGACTCGGACGGGCAGGGCGGGGTCCTCGACTCGCTCACCGCGGTCCTCAAGGACGCCAACGGCATCACGTACGCCTTCCCGCTCGGCGACCTCCCGGCCGACGGGAAACCGCACCTCCTGGTCCTGGACCTCGCCGACGCGGCGGGCCGGACGGGCGGGGCCCCGGCGGGACCGCTGCGGCTCACCCGCGTCGAAGTCGACTACACGGCCCCCGAGTCCGTCGAGAGGCACCGGCTCACCCTCGCCCCGGCGACCGTCGCCGCGGACGGCACCGTCCGCCCGCTCACGACCACCGCCGGCTCGGCCTGGGCCGCGAAGGCGCAGATGCAGCGGGCCGACGCCGCGCTCGGCGGCAACCCCGCCCTCCAGCCGAACGCCGGCACCGTCACCAGCACGGCGGCCGGTTCCGCACTGACCGTGGACTACTCCACCGGGGCCACCCTGGCGGATTCCAAGGGCGCCCATCTGTCCGTACGTGTCGCAGAACCGGCCGCCCCGCCGCTCGCCGGGGTCGCCACCGACGCCTTCCTGCGGGCCACCGGCAGCAAGGTGGGCGGCGATGTCCGGGTCGAACTCAACGGCATCGAGACGACCGTGCGCATCACCTCCGTGATCCGCGCGCTGCCCGGCACCACCGCACCGCCGTCCTCTCTGAAGGACGGCGGGGCGCTGCTGCTGGACCTGCGCGCCGTGAACCGGACGCTCAACGCGACGGGCGGCCGCGGCATGGAGCCCAGCGAGTGGTGGCTGTCGGCCCGGCCGGGCGCCACCGGGAAGGTCGCCGCCGCGCTGCGCGACCGGGCCGACATCGATTCGCTGCTGGTGCGCGACGAGACCGCGTCGGAGCTGCGGGCCGACCCGCTCGGCGCCGGTCCGCAGTCGGTGCTGCCGGCCGCCGTGATCGCCGCCGCCGTGCTGGCGGCGGTGGGCTTCGCGGTCAGTTCGGCCGGCGCGATCCGCGAGCGCAGCGGGGAGTTCGCCGTGCTGCGGGCGCTGGGGGCACCGCGCCGCAAGCTGGCCCGGATGATGGCCGCGGAGCAGGGCCTGCTGGTGCTGCTGGCCCTGGTGGTCGGGGTGGCGCTGGGCGCGCTGCTGACCCGGCTGGTCGTACCACTGATCGTTCTGACGGCGCAGGCGTCCCAGCCCGTTCCGGGACTGCTGGTCACCCTGCCGGTGGGGCCGCTGGTCCAGCTGATCGCCATCGTGCTGGTCGTACCGCTGCTGGTGGTCGTCCTGACGGCGGTCCGGCGCGGCGACCCGGTCACCGCGCTGCGCCGGCAAGGGGAGGACTGACATGACGAACGGGACCGAAGGTCTCCCGGCGGCTCCACGGCCCGCCGTGCTCTCCTGGGTGCGGGTCCGGCTGCGCGCCGCTCCGGCCGCCGCCATCGCGATGGCCCTGCTCGTGCTGGTCACCGCCTTCCTCGCGGCCGCGCTGCCGCGCGCGGTGGACCGCTACGAGGTCAAGGCGCTGCGGGGCTCGCTCGCCGACGCCAAGCTGCGCGACCGCACCCTGAGCCTCAGCGACTCCTCGTCGGGTGCGGAGGGCGCGGGGGACACGTCGCGGTTCGCACCGGAGTGGCTCGCCGGCGTGGAGTCGGAGTTCCAGAAGCTCGTACAGCCGCCTCTGCGGCTGCAGCCGGGCCAGTCCGTGGTCGGGGTCAGGACCGGCAGCGACTCCGCGGCGCTGGATCCCGCGCTCCCCCGGCCGACCAAGGCGCTGAACCCGAAGGCCGACCTCGTCGCCCAGCAGGGTCTGGAGCGGCACTCCCGGCTGGTGGCCGGCAGCATGCCTCGCGGCCCCGCTCCCGCCGACGCGTCGGGCGGGACGGACCGGGTCGATGCGGCGATCACCGAGCAGACCGCCAAGGTGATGGGTCTGCGTCCGGGCTCCGCGATCCACCTCAGCACCCTGGGCAGGGCATTCACCGTCCAGGTGACCGGCATCGTCGCGCCCACCGATCCCGGCAGCGCGTACTGGAACGAGGAGCAGGACGTCCTCACCCCCCAGTTGACGTCCCCTCCCCCGAAACCCGGCGAGTACCCCACGTTCTACTGGCACTTCACCGTGCTGATCGCACCGGAGGCGGCGCCCGCGCTGCTCAGCCTGGGCAAGGGCGCGTCCTTCTACTGGCACCACCCGGTCGACACCGGCGGCCTCACCGCCCAGGACGTGGCCCCGCTCCAGTCGGAGCTGGCCTCGCTCGACAGCGGCCCGGCCGGTGCCGCCCTGCAGGACGGCACCGGGAGTTACCTCCACACCACGACCGGGCTCGGCCGGCTGCTCACCTCCTACGAACGCGACCGGACGGCGGCGCTGCCGCTGGTCCTGGTCGCCGCGATCGGTGTCGGCGCCACCGCGTTCGCCGTCCTGCTCATGGCCGGCGGGCTCGCGGCCGAGCGGCGGCGCGGCGAACTCGCCCTGCTGCGCTCGCGCGGCGGCTCCCTGCGCGGCATGGTCGGCCGGCTGCTCGGTGAGACGACGGCGGCCGCCGTGCCGGCCGCGCTCGCCGGAATCGCGCTCGCCCTCGTCCTGCTGCCGACCGACCGGTACCTGCTGTCCGTGCTGCTGGGGTCCGCCGTGGCCGTGACGGCCTCGCTCGCGCTGCCGCTGCGGGCCGTCGCCGCCCACGGCCGGCCGCGCCCGGCCGCCCGCGAGGACGTGGCCGCCGCCCGGCCCTCCCGGCGCCGCACGGTGGCCGAGCTCACGGTCACCGTCCTGGTCATCGGCGCGGTGGCCGCCCTGCGGAGGCGGGGCACCGTCAGCGGCGCCGACCCGTTCCTGGCGGCCGCCCCCGTCCTCGTCGCCATCGCCGCCGCCCTGATCCTGCTGCGCCTGTACCCGCTGCCCCTGCGGCTGCTGGCCCGGCCCGCGGCCCGGCTGACCGGCGCCGTCACCCATCTCGGCCTGGCCCGGGCCGGCCGCTCCCCGGCCAGCGCCCAACTGCCGCTGCTCGCCCTGCTGATGTCGCTGACCGTGGCCTCGTTCGGCGGATCGGTGCTCGCCGGGGTCGCGGACGGCCGGGACGTGGCGGCCCGCGCGGCCATCGGCGCCGACGCCAGGATCGACGCCAACTTCGTCCTGCCCGAGAAGCTCGCGGCGACCGTCCGGCAGGTGCCCGGCGTCGCCGGGACCCTCGGCGTCCGCATCGAGCCCAGCGCCTCCACCACCGGCTTCGGGATGCCGTACAGCCTGGTCAGCGTCGACCCGGTCGCGTACGCCGCGCTGACCCGTTCCATCGGCCTCCCCGACTTCCCCGCCGACGCCCTCCTGCACGACGACGGCACCGGCCCCATGCCGGCCGTGGTCTCCCGGAACGTCGCCGCGAAGCTCGCGGGCGGAACCGTCCCCGTGGAGCCCGCCATCGGAACGACCGACATCAGGGCCGCGGCGGTGCTGGACCTCACCCCGGCGGCACCCAACGCCGACTTCGTGATCGTCTCGTCCGCGCAACTCGCCAAGCGCCACCCGGACATGAACTACAGCCAGTACACCGGTCCCACCGTGCTGATGGTCACCGCGGACGGTCCGATCGACGGCAAGGCGCTGCGCGCCGCCACCGCCAGGACCGGCTCCAACATGTTCGTGGCCCTGCTCAGTGAGCAGCGCGGTGTGCTCGCCGACTCGGCCCTGCAGACCGGGGCGCGGGGCATCTATCTCGCCGCGGTCGCGGGCGGCGCCGGCTACAGCGCGCTCGCGCTGCTGCTGTCCCTGCTCCAGGCCGCACCCCAACGCACCGCCCTGCTCGCCCGGCTGCGGACGATGGGCATGGGGCGGCGCGACGGGCGACGGCTGGTGTTCCTGGAAATGCTGCCGCAGGCGCTGCTGGCGGCGATCGGCGGCGTGCTCGTCGGCCTCGCGGTGATCCCGCTGCTCGGGCCCGGCGTGGACATCACCGCGCTGGCGTTCGGCAGCGACCCCGGCACGACCGCACCGGCCGGCCTCGGGCTGCGCGTCGACCCGCTCTCGCTGGCGCTGCCGTCGTTCGGACTGCTGGCACTGGCCTGCGTGGTGCTGCTGGCACAGGTCTGGGTGACCGGACGGCGCCGAGAGAGTACGGACCTGAGAGTAGGAGACCGCTCATGACCCACACCACCGAGAGCGGCGCCGGCGGCGCCACGACCACCCTGGCCGACCTGGAACAGCGGGCGGCCGCCCGCCGCGAGCGGCCCGCCTACGGTCAGGACGCGCTCATCAGCTGCGACCGGCTGGTACGGATCTTCACGGCCGACGGCGTCGAGGTCCAGGCGCTGCAGGGCCTGGACCTGCTCGTCGCCAAGGGCGAGCTGATGGCCCTGGTCGGCGCCTCGGGCAGCGGCAAGTCCACCCTGCTGAACATCCTCGCCGGCCTCGACGTCCCGACCGCCGGCGCGGCCTCGGTCGGCGGCTACGACCTGCTCGACATGGACGCCAAGTCCCGGCTGCGCTACCGCCGCGAGGTCGTCGGCTTCGTCTGGCAGCAGACCGCCCGCAACCTGCTGCCCTATCTGACGGCAGCTCAGAACGTCGTGCTGCCGATGCAGTTGTCAGGGCGCGACGGGTTCCGCGCCAAGCGGCTGCACGCCGCCCGCGCCACGGAGCTGCTCACCATGCTCGGCGTCGGCTACTGCCACGACCGGCACCCCGGGCAGATGTCCGGCGGCGAGCAGCAGCGCACGGCCATCGCCGTGGCACTCGCCAACTCCCCGTCCCTGGTACTGGCCGACGAGCCCACCGGCGAACTGGACTCCGCCACCGGAGAGCAGGTCTTCGCCGCGTTCAGGACCGCCAACGAGGAGCTCGGCACCACCGTCGTCGTCGTCACCCACGACCACGCCGTCGCCGACGCCGTACGCCGCACGGTCGCGATCCGGGACGGCCGGACGGCGTCCGAGGTGCTGCGCCACACCGAGATCGACGAACACGGCCAGGAGTCGGTCGTCGCCCGCGAGTACGCCACCGTGGACCGCGCCGGACGGCTGCAGCTCCCCCGCGACTACACCGCGGCGCTCTCCATCGAGAACCGGGTCCTGCTGGAACTGGAATCCGACCACATCGGCGTCTGGCCGGACCGTCCGGCGCCGCCGGAGCAGGACTGATCCGGCGGCTTGCGGACGTGACGGCGGGATGTCACGGGTAAGCGTGACGGTCAGGTGGGCGTGACGGTCAGGCGGGCGTGACGGTCAGGCCGGAGCCGAGGGCGGTGCGCCGTACGGCGACCGAGCCGTAGGGCGTACGCAGCCGCAGCCAGGCCCCCGCCGTCAGCAGCGTGAACGGCTCGTCGCGGCCACCCCGCAGGAAGCCCAGGGCTTGCGCCGCGTGCACGGCGCGCATCGGCAGCACCGTGTCCCCGACCGGCCGGGACCAGACCTCCTCGGCGAGCGCGTCGAGCTCGGCCCGCGTCCGCCGTTCCGGCACCAGCACTTCGGTGCGCGAGCGGAACTCCCCCACCAGCCGCTCCGCGGCGGCCCGTACGTCCTCGGGCGCGAACTCCGCGATCCGCTGCCAGCCGCCGCGCGGCGGCAGCAGCCCGGCCCATGCGGGGCCGGTGACGGACGGCGGGACGACGACGGAGTCGCCGCTGTCGCCGGCTTCGGCAGCGTCCCCGGAGTGCTCCTGGATGCCTTCCAGCAGCTGCCCCGCCGAGACCGTGGCATCGAGGTCGAAAACATGGCGGAGCGAGGCCGTGCGGATGGCGAGCACGCCGCCGAAGGGCGGCTGGCCGAACACGGCGAGCACCCCCTCCGTGGAGCGCAGACGCACCACGGCGGCCTTGTCCCAGCGGACCAGCCGGCCCAGGAAGGCGGCGAGACCCGCCGCCTCCCCGGCGCCGGCGAGAAGCAGCCGCGTCATGCGGCGACGGCCTCTTCTGCCACGGCTTCCGCCGTCGACGGCGGTTCGTCGCGGTACGCCTCGAGGAAGGACCGTTCCTCCGCGCTGATCCGCCGCGGCCGCGCTTCCGCGAGGTTGTACGGGACCACGACCGTGGAGGCCCGTACATACACGGTCTCCTCGTCCTTGATCTCGTACGCGACGGTCATCGAGGCCGCACCTATCTTCGTCACCCACGACTCGATGGTCACCGGCGCGTGCCGGTGGACCAGCGGTCGCAGATAGTCGATCTCGTGCCGGGCCACGACGGACCCGCCCGTGAACGACGTGCTGCCCTCACCGGGTGCCAGCCGGAACATGAAGTCGATCCGCGCCTCTTCCAGGTACCGCAGGAAGACCACGTTGTTGACGTGCCCGAAGGCATCCATGTCCGACCAGCGCAGCGGGCAGCTGTAGATATGCCGGGCCATCAGCCGCGGGTCAGCTTCTTGTAGGTGGCGCGGTGCGGGCGAGCCGCGTCGGCGCCGAGCCGCTCGACCTTGTTCTTCTCGTACGACTCGAAGTTGCCCTCGAACCAGTACCACTTGGACTCACCCTCGTACGCGAGGATGTGGGTCGCGACCCGGTCCAGGAACCAGCGGTCGTGGGAGATGACCACGGCCGCGCCCGGGAACTCGAGCAGGGCGTTCTCCAGCGAGGACAGGGTCTCGACGTCGAGGTCGTTGGTGGGCTCGTCGAGGAGCAGCAGGTTGCCGCCCTCCTTGAGCGTGAGCGCCAGGTTCAGCCGGTTGCGCTCACCACCCGAGAGGACGCCGGCGGGCTTCTGCTGGTCCGGCCCCTTGAAGCCGAAGGCGGAGACGTAGGCCCGCGACGGCATCTCGACCTGGCCGACGTTGATGTAGTCCAGCTCGTCCGACACGACCGCCCAGAGGGTCTTCTTCGGGTCGATGTTGGCGCGGCTCTGGTCGACGTAGCTGATCTTGACCGTGTCGCCGATCTTGACCGAGCCCGAGTCCGCGGGCTCGAGGCCCTGGATCATCTTGAACAGCGTGGTCTTGCCGGCACCGTTGGGGCCGATGATGCCGACGATGCCGTTGCGCGGCAGGGTGAAGGAGAGGTCGTCGACCAGGACCTTGTCGCCGAACGCCTTCGAGAGGTTGTTGACCTCGACGACGATGGAGCCCAGTCGCGGGCCCGGCGGGATCTGGATCTCCTCGAAGTCCAGCTTCCGCACCTTGTCGGCCTCGGCCGCCATCTCCTCGTAACGGGCCAGGCGCGCCTTGGACTTGACCTGACGGCCCTTGGCGTTGGAGCGGACCCACTCCAGCTCTTCCTTGAGGCGCTTGGCGCGCTTCTCGTCCTTGCGGCCCTCGACCTTGAGGCGGGTGGCCTTCTTCTCCAGGTACGTGGAGTAGTTGCCCTCGTAGGGGATCGCGCGGCCGCGGTCGAGTTCGAGGATCCACTCGGCGACGTTGTTCAGGAAGTACCGGTCGTGAGTGACCGCGACGACGGCGCCCGCGTACTTCGAGAGGTGCTGCTCCAACCAGTTCACCGACTCGGCGTCGAGGTGGTTGGTGGGCTCGTCGAGGAGGAGCAGGTCCGGGGCCTCGATCAGCAGCTTGCAGAGCGCGACACGGCGCTTCTCGCCACCGGAGAGGGTGGTGACGGGCCACTCGCCGGGCGGGCAGCCCAGCGCGTCCATGGCCTGCTCCAGCTGCGCGTCGAGGTCCCAGGCGTTGGCGTGGTCCAGGTCCTCCTGGAGCTTGCCCATCTCGTCCAGCAGCGCGTCCGAGTAATCGGTCGCCATGAGCTCGGCGACCTCGTTGAAGCGCTTGAGCTTGCCCATGATCTCTGCGGCGCCGTCCTGGACGTTCTCCAGGACCGTCTTGGACTCGTCGAGCTTCGGCTCCTGCATGAGGATGCCGACGGTGAAACCGGGCGACAGGAACGCGTCACCGTTGGAGGGCTGCTCCAGGCCGGCCATGATCTTCAGCACCGTGGACTTACCGGCACCGTTGGGACCCACCACACCGATCTTCGCGCCGGGCAGGAAGCTCAGCGTCACGTCGTCAAGGATCACCTTGTCGCCGTGTGCCTTGCGCGTCTTGCGCATCGTGTAGATGTACTCAGCCAAGAGAAACCGTCCGGCAATCGATGTGTGGGCAGATACACCCCATCTTGCCGTACGTCCACCCTGACGGGCGAACGAGTAGGTCAGAGGGCCCCGCCTGCGCCTTCTCCGCCGGCCCCGGGAACGAGCCGGGGGCGGGACTCCAAGAGTCCCGCCCCCGTTACTTCAGGTACTTCAGGTACTTCAGCCTGCGGTACTGCCCGCTGCTACTGGCCTGCGGGAGTTCCGGCCGACTTCTTCCGGCGGAGGAAGAAGACCGCGCCGCCACCGACCGCGACGAGCGCGACGGCGATGCCCGCGATCATCGGGGTGGCGCTGCTGCCACCCGTCTGAGCGAGGTCACCGCCGGTGGTGCCGGTGGTGGAACCGGCCGAGGCCGGGCTGGGCTGGGTGGTGGGGGTGCTCGGCGCCGGGGTGGGCGTACCGGTCGTCTTGCAGTCCAGAACACCCTTGAACGTCTTGGTGAAGCCGTTCGGGCCGGAGATCGTGATCTCGTACTTCTGGTCTTCCTTCACCGGGACGGTGATGGTCTTCGACTTGCCGGCCTCGATGGAGAACTTCTTGCCCGCGAGCTCGAAGGTGAAGGCCTCGTCGCCCTTGTTGCTGGCGGTGACGTCGACGCCGTTCTTGGCGCAGTCGACCGTGGCGGAGACCGCCGGGATCGGGCCCTTCTTGGCCCAGGTGCCCGTGGCCGTGGCCGTGGCGGTGGTGGCGCTGGAGCCCGCCAGGATCTGGACCTGGCTCTTGCTGTCGACGCCCGTGAACGCGCGGCCGACCGGAACCTGGGTGACGGCCGTGGCCGTCACCGACGTGGTGCCGTCGGCGGCACCCGCCGGGATGGAGAAGAAGAGCTGGTCACCGTTGCTCGCGGTGGTGACGGCCTTGCCCGACTTGTTGACGATCTTCACGCCGGCCGGGACGTCCAGGGCGGGCTGGATCTGCACGGGCGTGGTGGAGGTGGTGTGCACCGTCACCGGGCCGAGCTTGTCGCCGGACTTGCCGGAGACGGCGGGCGGGTCGAGCGTCAGCGTCGCCTTGGGCTCGGGAGTGTCCGTCGCCGTCTTGCCCAGGTACTCGGCGAGCTTCTTGGCGGCCGGGTCGTTCGCCTCGACATCAGCCTTGTCCGAGAAGCGCCAGATGGCGACCTGGGTACCGGCCGCGGCGGTCTTCTCGGTGAGCGGGCCGGACTTGGCGGCCTGGGCCAGCGCGTCGAGGTCGGCCACCTGCGGGTAGGAGTGCTGCAGGATCCAGTTGATCTTGCCCGCGTCAGGGTTGTTGTGCAGCGAAGAGGAGTCCCACGGGACCTCCTGGTACTTCGCGTGCTTCTGCGTCGGGTTGTGGATGTCGATGCAGTACGTCTGGATGGTGCCGCCGCCGACGTCCATGGTGAACAGGCCGGCGTTGATGGCCTTGTCCTTGCCACCCTCGTGGATGACGACGCCGTCCGACTTGTCGGCCTGCAGACCGCCCAGTACCGCGGTGGCACCGCCGTCCGCGAAAGCGGCTCCCGCGCCGGATATCGCACCGGCTGCGAGCAGACCCGTGGCCAGGCCCGCGGCGGCGAGGCGGGCAGCGCTTCGCCTCTGAATCTTGAACATGGAACTCCCCTTCGGGCGAAGCCGGGTCGTGAGGGTGGCCTCGCCTGCGGCTCCGAGAGCATCCGGGCCCCCGCAGTACCGAAGGAATCCTAGGAACCACAGGTATCGCGGCCACCAACAATCCCCTCCCATAACCGATTCGAATCGCAATCGTTATGTGATTAAGGGATGGTCATGAGAATGTCGATAAGTCACCGATGTCACTCGCCCGTATAAAGCCGCACAAACGGGCCTCTCAGGACATCTCGACCGGTCGGGGCGAAAGGAGTTCCGGCCGGACCACCGACACCCGGCGGAACGCCGCCGTCCCCCGGGACAAATCGTGTCCGATCGCCACCGCGTCGATGTCCGCGGCGGCATACCACCGTCCGTCGTGCTCCTCCTCGCGGACCCGCAACCGGCCCCGCACCACCAACGGCTCGCCGACCTGGACGGACGTCCGCACATTGGCCGCCAGCGTCCGCCACGCGCGCACCATGAAGAAGCTCGTACTGCCCTCGCTCCACGCCCGCCGCTCCGCGACCCAGCGACGCGCTGTCGTCTCCAGCCGGAACCGGATGACCGGCACCCCCGTCGCGGTCTCCCGGAATTCTGGCTGCGTCACGACATTCCCCACCACCGTCACCGACGTCTCATTCATCCGCCCGCTCTCCCCCCGCCGCCGAATTTCCCGCTCCCGAATGCCCTGGGAACATCGTGCACGAGCCGGACGGAGCGTGGAAAAACCGGAGCGAATCTGTGGATTACCGGCCGGTTGTGGATATCTCCGTCACTCCTGGGAGTGAAATCCGGCCCGGGATACCGGCCCCGGACGCCGGGCAGGTCCAGGGGCACCGCGCCTCAGCGCCCGACCCCCTCCCCCGGGCCCGCCCCCAAGCCCCGGGCCCGGCTCCCGTCCTCAACCCCCGGCCACCACCGCGTACTGCTCCCGCACCTCGCGATAGCGCAGCAGTTCCGCCGCCACCGGCTCCAGCACCCGCGCCCGGCCGCAGTCCGCCGCGGCGGCCCGCAGCCGGCGCTCGGCCGCCTGCCCGTACCGGCGGGCCGGCCCGCGCGCGGCGATACGGCAGGCCCAGGCGAGCGCCCGGCCGCCGAGGGCGCCGACCGCGAGCAGGACGACCGGCAGCCACCACGAAGCGTCGAGCGAACCGACGGCGATCGCGACCAGGCACACCACCCCGGCCACCGCGAGGCTCATCAGCAGCCACTGGGCCGCACCCACCGCCGACCACCAGGCGGGCCGTTCCGGCTCCCCCGGCTCCGCGCGGCCCGCCGCCTTGTCCAGCGCCGCCGGCAGTCCCTCGCCGCCACGCCGCGCCGCGTCCCGCACCGCCTGCGCCCAGGGGACGGGCAGCCCCTGGGCCGCGTCGTCCGCGAGCGCCCGCACCGCCTCGTCCACCGCGGGACGGGACGCGGCGAGCCCGGCCGGCCCACGGGCCACCCGGTCCGCCCCGCCCTGGCGATCGGTGGTCAACCGCCCCCACGGGGTGCCGCAGGCCGCCTCCGCGGCGCGCGCCCAGTCACGTTCCGCGGCCTCACCGGCGCCCGCGACACCGACCGCGTCGGCCAACCGGTCGACGAAGTCCTCGCGCGCGGGATCCGTCAGGCCCACCGCACCCTCGCCCACGTACAGCGACTGCAAGCGGCCGGCGGTGCGGTCCACGTCGGCCGCCAACCGCCGGTTCGCCGCCCCCCGTTCGGCCACGATCTGCCCGAGGCAGGCCCGCAGATCGGGTACGCCGACCCCGCTGAGCGCCGAGACCGCGAGCACCACCGCGCCGGCGTCGCCGTGCTCGCCGACGGCGAGGCCGTCCTCGTCCAGCAGCCGCCGCAGATCGTCGAGTACCTGGTCGGCGGCGTCGCCGGGCAGCCGGTCCACCTGGTTCAGCACCAGCAGTGTGACGTCCGCGTGGCCGGCCAGCGGCCGCAGATAGCGCTCGTGCAGCGCGGCGTCCGCGTACTTCTCCGGGTCCAGCACCCACACCACCACGTCCACCAGCTGCAGCAGCCGGTCCACCTGGTCGCGGTGGCCGTGCGCGGCCGAGTCGTGGTCCGGCATGTCCAGCAGCACGAGCCCGGCCAGCCGCTCGTCCGTCCCGGGAACGCGGTCGGCGCCGTCCAGCACACTCCGTCTGGCGTAACGATCCTGCGGGGCGATGCCGAGCCGGTCGAGCAGTCCGGCCGCGCCCTCGGGGTCCCAGGAGCAGGAGACGGGGGCGGCGGTGGTCGGCCGGCGGACGCCCGTCGCCGACAGTTCCAGTCCCGCGAGCGCGTTGAACAGCGTCGACTTGCCGCTCCCGGTGGCACCGGCCAGCGCGACGACCGTGTGGTCGAGCGACAGCCGCCGACGCTCCCCGAGCCGTTCCAACAGTGCTCCGGTCTCGGCGAGTTCGTCCGGGCTGACGCGCGTCCGGGACAGCCCCAGGAGCTCCCCGAGCGCGTCGACCCGGGCCGCGAGCGGATCGGGGAAGCGCGAGGCCCCGGAAGAGCCCCCGGAAGAACGGGCCCCGCTCCGTCCGGTGACACCCGTTCCGCTGGCGACGCCCGTTCCTCCGGCGACGCCTGATCCACCGCCGGCACCCATTCCTCTGGCGGAGCCAGTTCCGCTGGCGGCACCCGTGCCGGTTCCTGCCGTGGAAGCCACCGCGATCACCTTTCCTTCTGCAGTAGGGACAGTGCGGCGATCAGCGAGGACTGCTGCTGCGCGGTCACATCGAGGCCGTCCACGGGCGCCAGCCGCCGCTCGCACTCGCCGCGCAGCAGCCCTGCGACCCCGTCCTCCAGTTGCTCCCGCGCCCGGTCGCGCATCCGCAGCGCGGCCTGCGCGCCGACGGTCTCCGCGAGCCGTTCGCCGGCGGCGCTCCCGCGCCGGCCGCCGAGCAGGACGGTGGCCAGCAGCGCTGCCGCGTCCTCCGGGTCGGCGGGGGCGCGATCCGCGTCGCGGGCGGCCCGCACCTCGGCGTACGCGAGGTCGGTGAGGCCCTCGCGCCACCGCGCGACCCCGGCGTCGATCCGGTCCGCGGCGGCCGCCCGGTCCGGGCGCCCGTCCGGCTCCGCGAGCAGCGCGGCCCCCGCACGGTCCCGCTGCCATCCGGCGGCGATCCGCTCGTCGGCCGCGTCGACCTCGGAGCGCAGCAGCGTCGCGAGCCCCTCGGCGAGCGCCGACTGCAGCGACTCCCGCCCGCAGTGCGGGTACTCCAGCCAGCGCGCCAGGGCCTCGCCGGCCAACGGCACCCCGGCCGTCACAGCGCCGTCGATCCGTTCGGCGGCCTCCGCGTACGCGTCCTCCGCGCCACGGGCCAGCCGTACCGCCGCCGCGTGCTGGACGGCCGAGGCCGAGGCCAGGGCGGGCATCCTGGCGCGCATCGAGTCCAGGACGCCGACCACGGTGCGGTGTGCCGCCTGCTGACGGGCGGCCGGGTCCTCGGCGTTGTGCGCCAGCCACTGGCGCAGCGCCGCGACCGCGGTCTGCGGCAGCAGCCCGCCGCCGCCCGCCGATTCGGGCAGCTCCGGAACGGTGAAGCGCGGTACGTCCCCGAGCCCGGCCTTCGTCAGCAGCGCCGCGTAGTGCCGGGCGACGTCCCCCGCGATCTGGTGCGGCACCCGGTCCAGCACGGTGGCCAGCGTGACGTTGTACTCCTTGGCGGTGCGCAGCAGATGCCAGGGCAGCGCGTCGGCGTACCGCGACGCGGTCGTGACCAGGATCCAGATGTCCGCCGCGCAGATCAGCTCCGCGGCCAGCTCACGGTTGCGCGCGACCAGCGAGTCGATGTCCGGGGCGTCGAGCAGCGCGAGCCCCCTGGGCAGCGCGTCATCGATCTCCAGCCGCAGCAGTTCGCCCTCCGCGGCCCCGTCCTCGTCCTGCGTCCCGGGGCGCGCGGACCAGGCGCGTGCCAGGCCCGGCAGGATCCGCGGATCGGCGAACCAGGCCCGGTCCGCGGGGTGGCACACCAGCACCGGCGTCCGCGTCGTGGGACGCAGCACCCCCGCCTCGCTGACCCGCCGCCCCACCAGCGAGTTGACCAGCGTGGACTTCCCGGCCCCCGTCGATCCGCCGACCACCGCCAGCAGCGGCGCTTCGGGGGTCCGCAGCCGGGGCACCAGATAGTCGTCGAGCTGCGCGATCAGCTCCTGGCGGGTACGGCGGGCCCGCGCGGCTCCAGGAAGTGGGAACGGAAAGCGCGCGACGTCGACGCGGTCACGCAGCGCGGACAGCGCGTCTAGCAGATCGGGCCGTACGTCCAAGATCGCCACAGTGGCAGAATGCCCCATTTTGGCGCATTTTTGAAGCGTATACCGCCCAGTTCACGCCTTTTGGGCTTGCACGCACCCGATACGGCGGTAAGGGAGCCGGACGAGACCCGGGCATAACGAGTGCACAACGGCCGCCGACTGAGGCGGAAAAAGCGGTGCAGCATTCGTACCCGCCTGCGATTATCGGACCGCTTCACTGAACCTCCACAACGTGTCACGGAGGTGAAGCAACCGGTAGAAGGTCCACCGCGCCCTATCCTTGACCCCGGCCAGGTCACGGAACCACCCAGGGGCGGAGACAGCCGCGGCCACTGTCCGGCCCCCATAGCTCAGTGGATAGAGCAGGTGCCTTCTAAGCACTTGGCCGCAGGTTCGAGTCCTGCTGGGGGCACCACCGCTTCACCCGTACCGGGGAAACCTTTCCGCAGGTCGTGCCGGTACGGCGCCCTGTGTACGCACTGGGGGGCAGCGACTCACGTGAGTCGCTGCCCCCCCAGTGCGTACGGCGTCGCCGGCCCGTTCCCGGCGGGCGCACCTCATACGTGTCGACATTTCCGGTAGGAACGCGGCCGGCGTCCGTTCGGCATCCGTTCGGCACCCGTTCGGCCCAGTGGTCGGCGAAGGAGGGGCCGGTGGGGCTTTCGGGACGGGTGACCGGTTCGCCAGCCGGGTGGGCGAGCAGGGGGCGGCTCCGGATGCAGGCCGGGGCGGGCTCGCCTAGCGTCAATGCGGGGGCTTACCTGCGATGGACGGAGTTTCCGTGGCGACTGCACGCGACATCATGCACAAGGGTGTGGAAAGCATCTCCGAACACGAGACGCTGGACGTGGCTGCCAAGCGGATGCGGGATGCGGGCATCGGCGCGCTGGCCATCACCGATTCGGACGGCGGACTGCGGGGCGTGCTCACCGACCGGGACATCGTTCTGCGGTGTGTGGCCATCGGGCATGACCCGTCGGCCATACGGGCCGCCGAGCTGATGAACGGGAAGCCCGTGACGGCCATGGCCGGCGACACCACGGACAGCGTCGTGGCCGCGATGGCCGCCAAGCGCATCCGCCGGATTCCCGTGCTGGACGGCGACTCGCTCGTCGGCATGATCAGCGAAGCCGATATCGCCCGCAAGCTGGGCGCGGCCGAGGCCGGACGGCTGGCAGCGGCGATCCGCGCCGACTAGGGACCCCGCTGGCTGCCCCGGCTTCTAGCGGGCCGTGACCGTCAGCGTCACGTGCCTCCCCGGCGGGGTCGCCGGGAGCAGGATCCGCGCCTCGCCCGGGGCCTGCTGGACGAGGGCGCCGCGGGCGCCGGTGACGGACACCCTGGCGCCGCGCGGGAACGCGGTGGCGGGCAGCCGCAGTTCCGTCCAGGCGCGCCGCGAGACCGCGGTGGTGGTCAGGGCGAGGGTGTACGTGTGGGTGGCGGGGTCGTAGGACTCCGCGCCGGGCGTCCCGGCGATCGCCGGCGCATAGGCGGCGAACACCGGCTCCTTGCCGGGCGCGGGTCGGCCGTCGGCGTCGTAGGCGCAGTAGCCACCGCCTTCGGCGGCGTGGCAGTCGTACCACAGGGCCCAGCCCGTGGCGAAGCCGCGCATGGACGCCGTTTGGCGGCGTATCAGCTCGGCGTTGCCACTGCCGGTGGCCTTCGCGGGACCCCATTCGCCGACCAGGACCGGCATCCTGTGGGCGGCCGGGTAGGCGCGGATGACGGCTTCGTAGGCTTCGATGAACCCGTCGGCGGGATCCCAGTCGGCGCCGTTCTCCACGGCGGTGTCGTAGTAGTGCGGGGCGTAGCCGATGCGGTCGGAGCCGTGTCGTGGGTCGCTGAAGCCGGGCAGTTGAGTGGGGACGCCCTGGCCGATGAGGACCGTGGGCTCGACGAACAGCCAGGCGTCCTGGTCGGCCGTGCGGACGGCGGCGATCAGCCGCCGGTACAGGCCGGCGAGCCGGCCCCGTTCCATTGCGGCGGAGTTCTCGATCTGGGTGGCCGGGTCGGTGGGGTCGCCGGTGAAGGGGCCGAACGGCTCGTTGAACAGGTCGTAGCCCAGCAGGGACCGGTGGCCGCGCAGCGTCGCGGCGACCTTGGTGTACGCGGCGGCCTGGGCGGCCCGCAGGTCGGCGTCGTCGTAGAGGTGCCGGAAGGCCGCACCGACCGCCGGCTGGAAGTAGTTGGCGAACCAGTCGTCGCCGGGCAGCGGTTCGTAGGGGATGCCATCGGTGCGGGTGGCCCAGGCGGGGACGCCGTTGAAGCCGAAGGCCGGTCCGAAGACGTCCTGGTGCCAGTCGACGAGGACCAGGACGCCGTACCGGTCCGCCCAGTCCATGACCCGGCCGAGGTAGCGCAGATAGCCGGTGTCGTAGTGGCCGCGCCGCGGTTCGACCTTCTGCCACTGGATGTTAAGCCGTACAAGATTGAAGCCGCTCGCGGCCAGTTCGGCGATACCGGCCTCGGTGACGGTGTCGGTCTTGCCGAGGTTGAGGCCGTGCAACTGGAGGGCGCGGCCCTGACGGTCGGCGAGATAGGTCAGGCCGTCGGGGGTGGTGACGGTGCCGGCCGCCGCGCTCGCCGCCGCCCGGTGGGGAGCAGCGGCAACCGGGGCCGCCCGGTGGCTCTGGGCGGCACGGTGGCTCTGGCCGGTCTGAGCGGTGGCGGGGAGGCTTCCGGCGCCCAGGAGGGCGGCGCTGACGGCGAGTGCGGTAGCGGTACGGCGCAGGCGCATGGCCCACCTCTCAGGCTCGGGCTCCGTACGGATGGCTGCCGATACTGTCCGGTAGCAATCACAGGGGCAAGTGTTCGAACCGGACTTCTTCCCGGACTTGTTCCCGGATTCTTTCCGCACTCCTTCCGGGACTTCTTCCGGGACTTCTTCGTGGTCAGCCGATCGCCTCGGCGGGCCGGACCCGCAGCGCGAGCCGGGCCGGGAGGGCGGTGGCGAGCAGGGCGAGACCCGCCGCCAGGGCCACGGTCAGCAGGTATCCGGCAGGGTCGAGCCGCGGCGCCGCCGCTCCCGTCATGCCGAGGCTGAACGCGGTCAGGGTGGCCAGGGCTATCGCGGTGCCGAGCACCGCCCCGACGAGCACGACCGTCAACGCCTCCAGCCGCAGCATCCGCAGCACCTGCCGGCGGGTGGTGCCCACGAGCCGCAGCAGCGCGAACTCCCTGGACCGGTCGGCGGTGGACATCGCGAGGGTGTTGACGACCGCGATCGCGGTGAAGGCGAGCACCAGGCCCATCGCGAGGTAGTTGACCTCGGCGTTGGACTGCTGGACCTCGGCCTGGACCGCTCCCGCCTGAGCGTGGTCGAGGACGGTGACACCCGGGAAGTCCTTGACCGCCGCGCCGAGCGCCGCACGGTCCGCGCGACCGTCGGTGGCGACGAGGACGGCCGATGCGAGCGGATTGTCGACATGTCGTGCCACCAGGTCGTGGGGCATCGTCAGGTCGCCGAAGCCGAGGCCGCGGGCGTAGACGGCCGTCACCTTGAGAGCGACGGGAGTTCCGTCGCCGAGGGTGAGCCGTACGGTGCTGCCCGGCCGGACCCCCAGCCCGTCGGCGGCCACCTCGCTGAGCGCCATGTCGCCGTCGCCGAATCCCTGGAGCGTGCCCTGGGTGACGTCGGGATCCCAGGTCGTCGTCAGTCCGGCGGGGGTCACGCCCTGCGCCGTGTACTTCGAGAGGCCGACCCGGACGCTGGTCCGTACGACCTCGGTGACCGCGGTGACGCCGGGGACCTGGCGCACCGCCGCGGCGGCTTCGCCGGGCACACCGGGCGCGGCGGCGCCGAGCACCCACTGGGCGCGGTTGCCGGCCGAGGCCTGCTGCTGGGCGGCATGACCCATCGTCGTCTGCACGAAGATCACGGTGCAGGTCATCCCGACGAGCAGCGCGAGCGGGGTGACGGCCGCCGAGAGGCGCTTGGAGTTGGTACGGACGTTGGCGGCGGCGAGGTGGCCGCCGATACGGAAGGCGCGGAGCGGAACGGCCAGTACCGCGGCGGCGATCCGGGCCAGCAGCGGCCCGAGCAGGGAGACCGCGACGGCGAGGACCACCACGGTCAGGAAGGTGACCGGCGTGGACGCGGGTTCGGTACGCAGACCGCTGAGCACGACGAGCAGGACGATGCCGCCCGCGAGGAACAGCCCGCCGGCCAGCAGCCGGCCCCAGGGGGACGTGCGGGTCTCCATGGCGGCTTCGGAGAGCGCCTCGGCGGGCCGGATCCTGGCCGCCCTGCGGGCGGATATCCGGGCCGCGGACCAGCCGCCGAGCAGCGCGGCACCCACGGCCGCGAACATCGGGAAGGGGCTCCAGGCGATCCCCAGCGTGTCCGGCACGGCGCCGAAGCCGACGAACTCGGCGTGCAGCCAGTACGCGACCGGCAGGCCCGCGAGGGAGCCGAGAGCGCCCGCCGCGAGGCCCACCAGCAGCGCCTCCCTGCCGATCAGCTGGCGGATCTGCTTCGGGGTGGCGGCGATGGCGCGCAGCAGGGCTATCTCCCGGTAGCGCTGCTGGATGGTCAGCGTGAAGGTGCCGACGACCACGAGGACCGCAACGAGGAGTGAGGTGCCGCCGATCGCGCCACCCATGCTGACCAGTTTGATCCTGGCCATGGCCGCGTCGGGGAACTCCACCGGTCCGCGGTCGGCTCCGGTGTGCACCTGGGCCTTCGTGCCCCGCAGGGCGGCGGCGAGGTTCGTGGCGAGGGCTCCGGTGTCCGCGCCGGGTTCCGGCAGGACCCCGATCGCGGTGATCTGCCCGGGGTGACCGGCCAGCCGTCCGGCCTCGGCGGTGGTGAAGAACAGCGAGGTCTGCTGTCGCAGATCACCGTCCTGGGCAGCCGCGATGCCGGTGACGCGATAGCTGCGCGGGGCCCGGGTGGACTGGACGGTGACACTGCTGCCCGGCTTCAGGCCCAGCCACACGGCGAGTTCGCGATCGACGACGAGATCGCCGTCCGCCTGCGGGGCACGGCCCTCGGCGAGGGTGAAGGGCGTGAGTACGGCGGAGGTCCAGTCGTGGCCGAAGGACGGCTTTCCGCTCAGCGGACCGCTCCGGTCCGCGCCCGGGCCCACCGCGTAGGCGGGGAAGGTGACTTCGGGGACTGCGGCCCGCACTCCTGGCACCTGGCGGACGGTCCGCACGGTGGTGTCCGGCAGCCAGACCCGTTCGGCGAGCGGTTTGGCCTTGTTCTTGACCTTGGTCTTGCCCTTCTTCTCCTTGACGGTCGTCTGGTGCACGCTCTGGTCGGCTCCGACGACGATCGGTGCGGCCGCGTACCGCTCGGTCGCGATCTCGCCCCGGAGGCCGGTCTCCAGCAGCACCCCGCACGCGGTGACGAGCGCCGCGGCACAGAACAGGGCGAGAAAGGCTCCCGCGAAGCCGCCCTTGCGGGCCCGCAGGGTCTGCAGTGCGTAGTGCAGCATCAGGACCACGCCCCCAGGTGCGTCATGCGCTCGGCCACCCGGTCGGCGGTGGGCTCGTCGTCACGGCCCGCGATGCGTCCGTCGGTGAGGTAGAGCACGGTGTCGGCGTACGAAGCGGCGACGGGATCGTGGGGGACCATGACGACGGTCTGGCCGGTGTCGTCCACACAGCCGCGCAGGAGGCCGAGGATCTCCTTGGCGGTGACCGTGTCCAGGGCGCGCACCGCCCGGGGACCCCGGCCGTAGGTCTTGGTGACGGCCGCCAGTCGTACGGCCGGCGCGAGCGCGATGCGGTCGGTGTCCACGGCAAGCGCGTTCATGGCAAGCGTGTTCATGACGGATCCCCGTTCGTGGTGTCGTCGGCCGGTGCCGGGAAGGCGAGGAACCGGGTGAGCACGTTTCGCGCGCCCTCCGGCAGTGCGTCGTCGGCTCGCTTGTACCGGTTGACCAGGGCGATGTACTCCTCGAAGAACTCGCGCAGTTCGGGGAGGGTCACCTGGATGGAGCCCCGGGAGTACGGCTGGCCGTCCGCCCACCCGCCCTCGATCTCGCGCTGGGACCGCTCGAAGAGCACGAGGTCGGCGGCGAACGCGAGACGGTTCATCTCGTCGACGACCGGCCGCATCTCGTCGCTCTGCTCGGAGCGCTGCGGGAAGCGCAGGTCCGCGGGCGCGGCCCGCCACCAGCGTTCGCGCCCCCGTCCCGTCCCTTCGGCCTCCTCGACGAAGCCGTGCCGGTCCAGCTCCCGCAGGTGGTAGCTGGTGGCTCCGGTGTTCAGGTCCAGGGCGCGGGCGAGGGTCGCCGAGGTGGCCGGCCCGTGCAGCGCCAGATGTTCGAGGATCTGCTGGCGGCGTGGGTGCGCGAGCGCCTTGAGCGCCCCGAGATCGCCGATCTCCTTGATGCGTCGTTGCTTCGGCATGAGTACACAATGATTTGTGCACACTCACTTGTGCACTGGCGACGCCCCGCGAATCAGTACGGGGGTTAGCCCCACCCTGGTGCTGATCGTCACCTATCTGCCACGTTTGTCACTGTTACGCGGGTTCCGTGTCACAAACGATCAACAGGCCCATGCGGCTGTCAGTGCATGTCGTTCACAGGACAAGGGTTACTGATCAACAGCCACCCCACCGTAGGGAGGTGCGTGACATGACCGACCGAACCCTGTGGTCGTACGCAGAGATCGCCGCACATATCCGGGTCCAGGTCGATACCGTGCGCTCGTATCGCAAGCACGGGCACCTGCCCGCTCCGGACGTCGTGGAGAGCGGCAAACCCTTCTGGTATGCCGACACCATTCGAGCTTGGAGTGCCCGGCGGCCCGGCAACCGGGGCCGCCGGGATCCCGACTGACACCCGTACCCGGGCCGCCGGGACTCCGACCGCCACCCACAACGACCGGATCCTGACCGGCGAACGACTACCGGACCGGCTCGGGGTCCCGCTCATGATCACGCTGCGGGGCACGAGCCGCCTCCGGCGCCACTCCCCCGCCGCCCTCGCTTATGCCGAACCGGTCGTGGAACCGGCGCAGCGCGGGCGGCGCCCACCACGTGGCCTTACCGGTCAGCCGCATGACGGCCGGGACGAGCAGGGTGCGGACCACCATGGCGTCCATCAGGACGGCCAGGGCGATACCGAGGCCGAGCATCTTGGTGTTGGCCACCCGTGAGGTACCGATGGCCACCATGACGACCGCGAGGATCACCGCGGCCGCGGTGATGAGTCCGCCAGTACGCCGCACGCCGAAGACGATCGCTCCCTCATGGTCACCGCTGCGGTCGTACTCCTCCTTGATACGCGACAGCAGGAAGACCCCGTAGTCCATGGACAGGCCGAAGGCCAGGCAGAACATCAACACCGGGAGGGTGGTCTCGATGCTGCCGGTCGCGGTGAACCCCAGCAGCCCGGACAGATGTCCGTCCTGGAACACCCAGACCACCGCCCCGAACATCGCGGTCAGGCTCAGCGCGTTGAGCAGCACCGCCTGGAGCGGTATCACCACGCTCCCGGTCAGCAGGAACACCAGAAGGAGGGTCACGACGGCGATCATTCCGACCGCCCAGGGCAAGCGGTCGGCGATGGCCTTCTGCGCATCGACCAGAACGGCGGCCTGGCCGGTGGCCGAGGTCCTGAACGGGGCGTCCACCGCTCGGATCTCGCCCACCAGGTCCTGGGTGGCCACGTCCACGGCCTCGGTCCGGGGCAGCACGGTGAGGTACGCCGGGCCGCCGGAAGGGGCGGCGTAGGGACCGTCGACCGTGACGACTCCGGGCAGCGCGGCCAGCTTCGCCTTGTACCCGGCGAGCGCGTCCTGACCGGGGCTTCCCTCGGCGAGCACCGTGATGCCGCCGCCCGGAGTGCCGGGGAACGCGTCGCGTAGGTGCTGCTGGACGGCGTGCGACTCGGCGCCGGCCGGGAGCTGCCGATCGTCGGCCGTGCCGAACTGGATCTGCAGGAAGGGCAGTCCGAGCAGTAGCAGGCCCGCGGTGGCACCTATGGCGAAGAGCGGAGCACGCCGCATCACCAGCCGGGCGAGCGCCGCGTATCCGGCTCCGGGCTCGCGCGGCTCCGCGGCGGAGACCCGACGCCGCCACAGCCTGCGCAGATCCAGTGCGTTGACCCGGTGCCCGAGCAGCACCAGTGCGGCGGGCAGCACGATCAGTGCGGCACCGGCCGCCAGCAGCACCACCGCGATACCGGCGTAGGCGAAGGAGCGCAGGAAGTACTGCGGGAAGACCAGCATCGCCGCGAGCGCGGCGGCGACCGTGAGCGCCGAGAACAGCACCGTACGGCCGGCGGTACGCAGCGTCGCACCCACCGCCCCCAAAGGGTCGTCCCGGTCCGCCAGTTCCTCGCGGAAGCGGCGCACGATGAACAGCGCGTAGTCGATCCCCAGTCCCAGCCCGAGCACCGTGGTCAGGCTCTGGGCGAAGAGGGAGACATCGGTGAAGGACGTGATGAGGCGCAGCACCGCGTTGGTCCCCAGGATCGCGATGATGCCCACGCCGAGGGGCAGCAGGGCGGCCACCGCGCTGCCGAAGACCATCACCAGCAGCACGAGCGTGACCGGCAGCGCGATCATCTCGGCGCGCAGCAGGTCCTCCTCGATGGTGCTCTGCAGCTCGTGCCGGACCGCGGCCACTCCGCCGATCCGCACGTCCACCGCCCCCTGAACGCCCCGGTAGGCGGGCGCTATGCGCTCGACGGCGGCGCCCACCGCATCGTCGCCGCCCACGATCCGGGCCGCGATCATGGCTTCACCACGGTCCTTGGCCCGCAGCTCGGGGGCTCCGGTGGCCCAGTACGAGGTGACACCGGCGATGGAGGGGTCGGCTGCCAGTCTGCGGGCCAGGTCGCGTCCGGCGGCGGCCACCTGCGGGCTGTCGACGCCCGCTCCACGGCTGTCCACCAGCAGGACGAGATTGGGTTGCGAGGCGGGGAAGTGCTCCTCCAGCGCCTTGGTCGCGTAGGACGACTCCGAGTCAGGAGCCTCCCACCCGCCGCCGCTCAGCCGGTCCGCCACACCGCTGCCGGCGACCACGGCGAGGGCGGTGAAGAGCAGCGCGAGCAGCAGCGTCAGCCTGGGCCGGGCGGTGACCGCCCGGGTCCAGCCCCCGACGGCGTGCTCGCGGTTGACATCGGGCATCACTGAGGTGTCCCCTCCCCGTAGAACGAGCATAGAATGAAAAACACGAGCAGCCACTCGCGTTTTCAAGAATGCGAGCGACCACTCGTGTTTGTCAATCATGATTGGGGCCTACACGTGTCCGAGGTGGAGGAGAAGCCGCGCCGTCGCCAGGCGCGCGGCGAGCGCAGGGTGACGCAGCTGCTGGAAGCGGCCGCGAGCGTGTTCTGCACGTCCGGCTACCGGGCGGCGAGCACGAACGCCATCGCGCGCGAGGCAGGCGTCTCCCCGGGCACGCTCTACCAGTTCTTCCCCAACAAGGAAGCCATCGCGGTCGAACTCGGCGGCCGGCTCATCCAGCAGATGCAGCAGGCCCACGGCCTGGTCTTCACTCCGGAGAACGCCGCGCTGCCGCTCTCCGAGATGATCGACCGGATCGTCGACCCGTTCATCGACTTCAACTGCGCCAACCCGGCCTTCCTCGCCCTGATCAAGGGACCCGACACGCCGGGCAAGGTCACCGACGAGCACGATCAGCTGCACGCCTCGCTGCTGGAACGCGTCGACCGGCTGATCGAGCTGCGCGCGCCGCTGCTCTCGGCCGCGGACCGCGCCCGCATCGCCGAGATCGCGTTCGCCATGTTCAAGACGGGGCTGGAGCTCGTCGTCGCGCAGGAGGGCGCGGAACAGGACGCGTACATCAACGAGTTGAAGGGCCTGCTCTACCGCTATCTGGCCCCGTACGTCGGCACCGAGTCCCGCCCACCGCTCGGCCACCACTGAGCCGTAACGGGCACGGAAGCAGGGGCGGCCGGCTCCAGCGCGGCTAGAGGCCCCGCCCGGCGGACTCGCAGAAATCCTTGTCCAGGACGCTCTCCGGTCTGGCGGCCGAAGCCGGAACGAGCGCCGGGGCCGGGGTGGCCGGGAAACCGGCCGGAAGGGCCGCGGGAACGGCCATCGGCACCTGGCGGCGCTCCCGGGTCCTGGAGGCCCACTGGGCCAGCACTCCCACGGCCGCCACCAGCAGGGAGACGCCGAGGCCGAGACCGACGGCGTACAGGGAGTTGGAGGCCGCGCGGCCGCTGAAGTAGCCGACGCCGACGGAGTACGTGGCCCACACCGCCTCGGCCACCCCCGCTCCGGCCAGGTACCGGCGTGCCGGATAGCGGACCACGCCCGCGGCGAGTCCGCCGATCAGGCGTCCGCTCGGGAGGAAGCGCACCGCGATGACGAAGGGCACCCCATGCCGCTGTATGCGCAGCACGGCCCATCGCAAGAGGGCGGCCTGGCGCGGCCTGCGGTGGATACGGGATACGACGCGGCCGCTCACCGCCCGGCCGGTGCGGTGGATCAGCATGTCCCCGGCCAGCGCGCTCAGCGCGACGACCACGAGGACGAGAGTGAGGTCCAGCCGGCCCTGGGCGGCCAGTACTCCGCCGGTGACGAGCAGCACCGCGTTGGGCACGAGCGGCGGCAGCGTGGTGGCGGCCAGCAGCGCGTACGCCCACACAACGTTTCCACCCCGCAGGTGCTCGACGAGACCGGCGGTGAAGTCGAGTGACGACACGAAGTGTCCAACGTCCATGAGGCTGCCCCTCTTCCCTCCCGTATCCCCAAGCTGGCAGGGGCGACTGGAGCGCTGCAAGAGAGTTTCGTCCCGATGGGGGGATTCCCAGGGGATTGCCAGGAACAGGTCATCCTCAGGGACCGGTCCGGGTCCACCTGTGGTCGCAGACCCGGGGATCGGGCGGGCCCGGAGTACCGCGGGGCACCGTTCGGGCCCTGCCCACCGGCCATGCGCGTTCTACCGGCCGAGCAGCTCGCCACCGTTGCACTGCAGGATCTCGCCCGTGATGAAGGCCGCCTCGGGCGAGGCGAGGAACACCACGGCGGCCGCCACATCGGCGGGCCTGCCGACCCGGCCGACGAGGGTACGGCCGGCCCGGCGCGTCAGCTCCGCGTCATCGAGCCGGGCGCCGAAGAACTCGGTGCCGGCGACGGTCCCCGGGGCGACGATGTTGCAGGTGACGCCCTGCGGGCCCAGCTGGGCCGCCAGCGAGTGGTTCCAGGCGTGCAGGGCGGCCTTGGAGGCGCCGTACGAGCCGCCGCCGCGCAACGCCGCGACCGAGGTCACGGTGATCACCCGGCCGCCGTCCGTGGTGAGCCGGTCGCGCAGTGACTCGGTCAGCAGCACCGCGGTGAGCACATTGCGTTCGAAGTCCCCGCGCCAGCGGGCCCGCACTCCGTGCGGCCCCGGCCCGGTCGCCGGCTCCCGGCTGCCGGCGTTGTTCACGAGCACGTCGACCCGGTCCGGAAGCCGGGTGAGCGCCGTCTCCACCTCGTCGGGATCGGCGAGGTCGCAGTCGACAGGGGTGACGTCGAGACCGTGCTCGCCGCGCAGCTCCTCGGCGGTGGCCCGGAGCACGTCCCGGCGGCGCCCGACGATCGTGACCCGGTCCCCCGACCCGGCGAGCCGGGTCGCGATGGCACGGCCGATGCCCGTACCGCCGCCGGTCACCACGATGTTCCGGCCCACTGCCTCGTTCTGTGCCATGCGCTCCGCCCCTCGAGAAGTGACAGCACGCTACGGGATGGACCGTTTCGGTCTGCGAGTGGGGCGGGCGTCCGGAAAGAGACGTAGATCACACCGAATGGAACGTAACCATTACCGCCACTCGTGGGTCTATGGAGGGGAACACCACGCTCCCGGGGAGCGTTGGTGGGATGAAAGAGCGGGTCGTCTTGGGGGACGGCCCAATCGCGTCGCCGGGGCGAAAGTGCCCGGAGAGCTTGAGCGGCCCTCTCGGACTTTCTCGTCCCGGCATAGCGCGTCACCCAGCACCCGGTACGGACCCGTGGGGGGATCCGATCCGGGGGACGGGAGCGCCCCGCGCCGGACCCGTGGGGGGATCTAGCGCGGGGCGCTTCTTCATGCTCCGCGAACTGTGCGCCGCGGCGTCGGCGGCGGTATGCACCGCCGCTTGCCGCGCCGCCTGTGGCCTGCGGTCAGCGGGACTCGACCGGAAGGTAGTCCCGCAGCTCGACGCCCGTGTAGATCTGCCGCGGGCGGCCGATACGGGATCCGGGCTCCTTGATCATCTCGTGCCACTGCGCGATCCAGCCGGGAAGCCGGCCGAGCGCGAAGAGCACCGTGAACATGGTGGTCGGGAAGCCCATGGCCCGGTAGATCAGACCCGTGTAGAAGTCCACGTTCGGGTAGAGCTTGCGCGAGACGAAGTAGTCGTCGCTGAGCGCGTGCTCCTCGAGCTTGAGCGCGATGTCCAGCAGCTCGTCGGACTTGCCGAGAGCCGAGAGGACGTCGTGCGCCGCGGCCTTGATGATCTTCGCCCGGGGGTCGAAGTTCTTGTAGACGCGGTGCCCGAAGCCCATGAGCTTCACGCCGTCTTCCTTGTTCTTCACCTTGCGGATGAAGGCGTCGACGTCGCCGCCGTCGTTCTTGATGCCCTCGAGCATCTCCAGCACCGACTGGTTGGCGCCGCCGTGCAGCGGGCCCCACAGGGCGCTGATGCCGGCCGAGATCGAGGCGAACTGGTTCGCCTGCGAGGAGCCGACCAGCCGGACCGTCGAGGTCGAACAGTTCTGCTCGTGGTCCGCGTGCAGGATCAGGAGCTTGTCGAGCGCACCCACCACGACCGGGTTGAGCTTGTACTCCTCGGCCGGAACCGAGAAGGTCATGCGCAGGAAGTTCTCGACGTAGCCGAGATCGTTGCGCGGGTAGACCACCGGCTGGCCGACGGACTTCTTGAACGCGTAGGCCGCGATCGTCGGCAGCTTGGCGAGCAGCCGGATCGTGGACAGGTGGCGCTGCTCCGGGTCGAACGGGTTGTGGCTGTCCTGGTAGAACGTCGACAGCGCGCTGACCACGGACGACAGCATCGCCATCGGGTGGGCGTCGCGCGGGAAGCCGTCGTAGAACCGTTTGACGTCCTCGTGCAGCAGCGTGTGCTGAGTAATTTCACCCTTGAAGGTGGAAAGTTCATCGACGGTCGGGAGCTCACCGTTGATCAACAGATACGCGGTCTCGATAAAGCTGCCACGTTCGGCCAGCTGTTCGATGGGGTAACCGCGGTAGCGAAGGATGCCCTCTTCACCGTCAAGGAAAGTGATCGCGGACTTGTAGGCCGCGGTGTTGCCGTATCCGCTGTCCAGGGTGACCAGACCGGTGTCGGCGCGCAGCTTGCCGATGTCGAAGCCCTTGTCGCCGACAGTGCTGTCGACCACCGGGTAGCTGTGCTCGCTGTCCCCGTACCGCAGTACTACAGAGTTGTCGCTCACGTCATTCCCTCACCGACGGTTTTGCCTCTTCTTCGAGGTGCCCTGACTAGGTCCACTGTCCCCCATTTGGCACTGGCGCGTGCACTCGGGGTCGGCCATAGGGCCGAAACATGGCACGGAGTGCCTATTTCGCGCCCTGAGCGAGCCGGTGATCGAGGGCGGTGAAGCGCCGACCGGCCGAGACGGTGCGTACCGCCTGGGCTATCGCCTTGCGCGACCCGACCAGAACCACCAGGCGTTTCGCCCTGGTAACAGCCGTATACAACAGGTTCCGCTGCAACATCATCCATGCCCCCGTGGTGACCGGGATCACCACGGCCGGGTACTCGCTGCCCTGGGAGCGGTGGATCGTCACGGCGTACGCGTGGGACAGCTCGTCCAGCTCGTCGAAGTCGTACGGAATCTCTTCGTCCTCATCCGTGAGCACGGTGAGCTTCTGTTCCACGGTGTCGAGCGCGGTGACCACCCCGACCGTGCCGTTGAAGACGCCGTTCTCCCCCTTCTCGTAGTTGTTGCGGATCTGGGTGACCTTGTCGCCGACGCGGAACGTCCGGCCGCCGAACCTGCGCTCCGGGACATCCGGCCGGGCCGGGGTGATGGCCTGCTGGAGGAGGCCGTTCAGCGCGCCGGCGCCGGCCGGGCCCCGGTGCATGGGCGCGAGCACCTGGATGTCGCGGCGCGGGTCGAGGCCGAACTTGGCAGGGATCCGCCGGGCCGCCACCTCCACCGTCAACCGCCCCGTCTCCTCGGTGTCCTCTTCCGGGAAGAGGAAGAAGTCGGGCAGCCCCTGGGTGATCGGCGGGACTCCCGAATTGATCCGGTGGGCGTTGGTCACCACACCGGACTGCTGGGCCTGGCGGAAGATCCGGGTGAGCCGCACCGCCGGGACCGGGCTGCCCGGGGCCAGCAGATCCCGCAGCACCTCGCCCGCGCCGACGCTCGGCAGCTGGTCCACATCCCCGACGAACAACAGGTGCGCGCCCGGCGGCACCGCCTTGGCCAGCTTGTTCGCCAGCAGCAGGTCCAGCATCGAGGCCTCGTCCACGACCACCAGGTCCGCGTCCAGCGGCCGGTCCTTGTCGTAGGCCGCGTCACCGCCGGGCTTGAGCTCCAGCAGCCGGTGCACGGTCGACGCCTCCATGCCCGTCAGCTCAGCCAGCCGTTTGGCGGCGCGGCCGGTCGGCGCGGCCAGCACTACTTTGGCCTTCTTCGCCTGCGCCAGAGTCACCACGGAACGCACGGTGAACGACTTGCCGCAGCCGGGGCCGCCGGTGAGCACCGCGACCCTTTCGGTCAGCGCCAGCCGCACCGCCTGCTGCTGCTCGGGCGCCAGATCCGCGCCCGTGCGGCCGGCCAGCCAGGACAGGGCCTTGTCCCACTGGACGTCCTGGAACAGCGGCATCCGGTCCTCCGGCCCGCGCAGCAGCCTGAGCAGCTGGCCGGCCAGCGAGATCTCCGCCCGGTGGAACGGCACCAGGTACACGGCCCGCACCGGATCGCCGCCCTCCGGATCCGGCACGGACTCCCGGACCACGCCCTCCTCGCCCACCAGTTCCGCGAGGCAGTCGATCACCAGTCCGGCGTCCACCTGCAGCAGCTTCACGGAGTCGGAGAGCAGCTGTTCCTCGGGCAGGAAGCAGTTCCCGCTGTCGGTGGCCTGCGACAGCGCGTACTGGAGCCCTGCCTTCACCCGCTCCGGGCTGTCATGGGGTATCCCCACCGCCTGGGCGATCCGGTCGGCGGTCAGGAATCCGATGCCCCACACATCGGCGGCCAGCCGGTAGGGCTGGTTCTTCACCACGGAGATCGACGCGTCCCCGTAGTTCTTGTAGATGCGCACCGCGATGGACGTGGACACCCCCACTCCCTGGAGGAAGACCATCACCTCCTTGATCGCCTTCTGCTCCTCCCAGGCGACTGCGATCATCCTGGTCCGCTTCGGCCCGAGCCCCGGCACTTCGATCAGCCGTTTCGGTGCCCCCTCGATGACGTCCAGGGTCTCGGTGCCGAAGTGCTCCACGATCCGGTCGGCGATCTTGGGCCCGATCCCCTTGATCAGCCCCGAACCGAGGTATCGGCGGATGCCCTGGATCGTCGCGGGCAGGACGGTCGTGTAGTTCTCCACGGTGAACTGCTTGCCGTACTGCGGATGGGAGCCCCAACGGCCCTCCATGCGCAGCGATTCGCCCGGCTGCGCGCCCAACAGGGCGCCGACCACGGTCAGCAGATCGCCGGCGCCGCGGCCCGTGTCGACCCGCGCGACCGTGTAGCCGTTGTCCTCATTGGCATAGGTGATCCGCTCCAGGACGGCTTCGAGCACGGCGAGTCGCGCGTCCCCCATGGCCCGGCCTCCCCTCCCCCAGCGGCGCTCCGCGACTGCCCAGCGGCTGCCCGGCTGCTGCTCGTCGGCGATCTGGTCCGAAGGTACCGCCTGCCCCCGACACTCCGGGTACGCCTGTGGACAACCGCGGCGCCCCGCTGCGACGGCGCCCTGGACGCCGCCGGGCACCCCGTGGACAACCTCATCGTCTACGCGTCCCTGCGCTAGGCCCGCACAGCTCACGGACCGCCCTAACGCGTTCGGCCGACCATCACGGGCCCCGGACCGCCTTCGCGCGTAGCGTCCGGAGTATGAGCGACCAACCGCTGCAGAACGAAGTGCTGTCCGAACTCGGCGACGACCAGATCCAGGAGATCGCCGGAGTGCTGGGCACGGATCCGGAATCGGCCCGGAAGCTCGTGGGGACCTCGGTCACCTCGCTGACCGGTGTCCTCACCGACGACGCGGTCACCCCGGGCGGCACCGCGGAACTCAGCCAGGCGCTGGAACAAGCCGCCACAGAACCCGAGCCGCCGGCCGGAGCCGCCGGCTTCGCCGGGCTCGGCGGACCGGCCTCCGTGGCGGGCGGCGGCATGCTGGTCGCCGTACTGCGCAAGGTGACGGCGCCGACCGCCCGAGCCGTGTCGAAGAAGACCGGTCTGCCGGTCGCGGCCGTCGCCGGGGCGCTCGAACTCGTCATCCCCGTGGTGGCGACCGTGCTCGCCAAGCGGGCGCGGTCCAAGAGATGAGCCCTGCGAGCACGCGGGGACGGTGACCCGTCCCCGGACAGACGAAAGGGGTCCGGCGTGAGCCGGACCCCTTTGCGTTTCCCCCCAGTACCCCCGAAGCCCCCCTCGGGCGCATATCACTACCTCAGTTCCCCGAACCCCTCCCGGGAACCTTGATGCCTATAAGACCGACCACCCCCCAGAAGGGTTGTACGCCCGACAGAATTAATTTGAAGATTCTTCAGAGCACGTGTTCGCGGTACCGGCGGGCGATCTCCGCGACCACTTCGGCGCCGTCCCGCGCCCACAGGGCGGGGTTGAAGATCTCCACCTCCACAGCGCCCGAATACCCGGCCGCGTCGACCTGCTCACGGAATCCGCGCAGGTCAACGCAGCCGTCACCGAGCTGACCGCGCCCCAGCAGCACGCCCTCGGGCAGCGGGGTGACCCAGTCCGCGAGCTGGAAGGCCGCGATCCTGCCGGCCGCGCCGGCGCGGGCGATCTGCGCCGGGACCCGGTCGTCCCACCACAGGTGGTAGGTGTCCACGACGACCCCGACCCGCTCGGCGGGGAAGCGCTCCGCGATGTCCAGTGCCTGGCCGAGCGTGGAGACGACGCAGCGGTCCGACGCGTACATCGGGTGCAGCGGCTCGATCGCCAGGCACACCGACCGCTCGGCGGCGTACGGAGCCAGCTCGGCCAGTGCGTCGGCGACCCGCTCCCGTGCGGCCGCGATATCGCGCTCTCCTGATGGCAGCCCGCCCGAAACCAGCACCAGGGTGCCGGTTTCCAGGACGGCCGCCTCGTCGATCGCGGCCCGGTTGTCGTCCATCGCCGTGCGCCGGGCGACCGGATCGCTCGCGGTGAAGAAGCCGCCGCGGCACAAGGACGTCACCTCGAGGCCGGTTTCCCGCATCAGACGGGCGGCCCGCTCGACGCCGTACTCCTGCACCGGCGCGCGCCAGAGGCCCACGCCGGGGACTCCGAGCCCGGCGCAACCCGCCGCCAGCTCGGGCAGCGACCACTGCTTGACGGTCTCCTGGTTGATGCTCAGCCGCGCCAGATCACCGGCCGTCGCGCCGACAGCGGTCACAGGGCCGGCGGTCGTACGGCCCTGGCGTCCGCTGTCGGGGCTCCCGCTGCCGGCGGTCCTACGGTCCGCGCTCATGCGGCGACCCCGTGGATGACGAGCAGTTGCCGCATCCGGGCCTCGGCCAGCGCCGGGTCGGGGAACAGGCCGAGACCGTCGGCCAGTTCGTAGGCGCGCGCGAGATGCGGGAGGGAGCGGGCCGACTGCAGACCGCCCACCATGGTGAAGTGCGACTGGTGGCCCGCCAGCCAGGCCAGGAACACCACACCGGTCTTGTAGTAGCGCGTCGGAGCGCCGAACAGGTGCCGGGACAACGCGACGGTCGGGTCGAGAAGCGCCCGGAAGCCGGCCGCGTCCCCGGTGTCCAGGGTGCGGACGGCGGCAGCGGCGAGCGGCGCCAGCGGATCGAAGATGCCGAGCAGCGCATGGCTGAAGCCCTGCTCGTCGCCCTCGATCAGCTCGGGATAGTTGAAGTCGTCGCCGGTGTAGCAGCGCACGCCCTGGGGCAGCCTGCGGCGCAGTTCCACCTCACGCCGGGCGTCGAGCAGCGACACCTTGATGCCGTCGACCTTGTCGGGGTGGGCGGCGATGACGTCCAGGAACGTCTCCGTGGCCGCGTCGAGGTCCTCGCTGCCCCAGTAGCCGGCCAGCGCGGGGTCGAACATCGGACCGAGCCAGTGCAGAACGACCGGTTCCGCGGACTGGCGCAGCAGGTGGCCGTAGACCTCGACGTAGTCGTCAGGGGTCCTGGCCAGGGCCGCCAGCGCGCGGGACGCCATGAGGACGGCCTGCGATCCGGACTCCTCCACGACGGCCAGCTGCTCCTCGTAGGCGGCGGCCACCTCGGTGAGCGTCCGGGCGGGCGCGACGAGTTGGTCCGTGCCGACGCCGCAGGCGATGCGGCCTCCGGTGGCCCGGGCCTCGGCGGAGGAGCGGCGGATCAGTTCGGCCGCGGCCGCCCAGTCCAGACCCATGCCGCGCTGGGCGGTGTCCATCGCCTCGGCGACACCCAGACCCTGTGACCACAGGTGGCGGCGGAAGGCGAGGGTGGCGTCCCAGTCGATGGCCGCCGGTTCGCCGGCGGCGCTGCGCCAGGGGTCGGCGACGACGTGCGCGGCCGAGTAGACGACCCGGCTGCGCAGTTCGCCGCCCAAGGCGTGGACCACCGGCTCGGAACGCGGCACATAGGAACGTAGTTCCCCGGTGGAGCTGGGGAGCTCGATCGCTGCCCGGCCGCTCACAGGGACAGCTCCGGGACGTCGAGGCGCCGGCCCTCGGCGGACGACTTCAGGCCCAGTTCGGCGAGCTGGACGCCGCGCGCGCCGGCCAGCAGGTCCCACTGCCAGGGCTCGCCGAGCACGACGTGGCGCAGGAACAGCTCCCACTGGCTCTTGAATCCGTTGGTGAACTCGGCGTTGTCCGGAACTGCCTGCCACTGGTCGCGGAAGGGCTCGGTGACCGGAAGGTCGGGGTTCCAGACCGGCTTGGGGGTGGCGGAGCGGTGCTGCACCCGGCAGTCCCGCAGGCCCGCGACGGCCGAGCCGTGCGTGCCGTCGACCTGGAACTCCACCAGTTCGTCGCGGTTGACGCGCACCGTCCAGGAGGAGTTGATCTGGGCGATGGCACCGCCGTCGAGCTGGAAGATGCCGTACGCGGCGTCGTCGGCGGTCGCGTCGTACGGCTTGCCGTCCTCGTCCCAGCGCCGCGGGATGTGGGTGGCGGTCAGCGCCTGAACGGTGCGGACCCGTCCGAACAGCTCGTGGAGCACGTACTCCCAGTGCGGGAACATGTCGACGACGATGCCGCCGCCGTCCTGCGAACGGTAGTTCCAGGAGGGCCGCTGAGCGCTCTGCCAGTCGCCCTCGAAGACCCAGTAGCCGAACTCGCCGCGGATGGAGAGGATCTGTCCGAAGAAGCCGCCGTCGATGAGCCGCTTGAGCTTGAGCAGGCCGGGGAGGAAGAGCTTGTCCTGGACCACGCCGTGCTTGACGCCGGCGGCGGTGGCGAGCCGGGCCAGCTCCAGGGCGCTGTCCAGGGACGTCGCGGTGGGCTTCTCGCAGTAGATGTGCTTTCCGGCGGCGATGGCCTTGCGCACCGACTCCTCGCGGGCCGAGGTGACCTGCGCGTCGAAGTAGATCTCGACGGTCGGGTCGGCCAGGACGGCGTCGAGGTCGGTGGAGATGTGCTCCAGCCCGTGCCGGTCCGCCATCGCGCGCAGCGCGTGCTCCCGACGGCCGACGAGGACCGGCTCGGGCCACAGCGTCGTGCCGTCCCCGAGGTCGAGTCCGCCCTGCTCGCGCAGGCTCAGGATCGAGCGGACGAGGTGCTGGCGGTAGCCCATGCGGCCCGTGACGCCGTTCATGGCGATCCGCACTGTCCTGCGTGTCACGTTGGGTCCTCCCCTTCGGCCGCTACCGCCCGTCAAGCGATAGCAAGCGCTTTCTTCTCTGGCACGCTAGCCGGAAGCGGGCCGATCCGACAAGGTGAGAACATGTCCGGCAACGGGCGGTGCGGTCCCGGGACGGGCCAGTAGGAGGTACGGACGCAGATGGCAGTGACCCTCGCCGATGTCGCGGCGCGCGCCGGGGTGTCGTCCGCGACCGTCTCGCGCGTCCTCAATGGCAACTACCCGGTCGCGGGCAGCACGCGCGAACGCGTTCAGCGGGCCGTCGAAGACCTGGACTATGTGGTCAACGGGCAGGCCAGAGGTCTGGCAGCCGCCACCTCCGACCTGGTCGGGGTACTCGTCAACGACGTCGCGGACCCGTTCTTCGGGCTGATCGCGAGCGCCGTCCAGGCCGAGATCAGCGACCCGTCCGCGCCCGGCGGCGGCAAGCTCGCGGTGGTCTGCAACACCGGCGGCTCCCCCGAGGCCGAACTCACGTACCTCACCTTGCTGGAACGCCAGCGTGCGGCCGGCGTGGTGATCACCGGGGGCGCGGTCGAGGGCGCGGAGCACAGCGCGGCGGTCGCCGCCCGGCTCGCCCGGCTCGCGGAGTCCGGCACGCGGATCGTGCTGTGCGGACGGCCTCCGCTGGAGCCGGCCACGGGGATCCCCGTGGCGACCGTCGCGTTCGACAACCGGGGCGGCGCGCGGAGGCTGACCGAGCACCTGCTCTCCCTCGGCCACCGCCGGATCGGGTACGTCGCGGGTCCCGCCGACCGCACCACCACCCGGCACCGGCTGGAGGGCCACCGGGCGGCACTGGCGGACCACGATCTGCCGTCCACCGGTCCCGCCGTCGACCGGCTCACGGTGCACGGCTCGTACGACCGCTCCTCCGGCTATGACGCGGCGCTGGAACTCCTGCGCAGGGAACCCGCGCTGACCGCCGTCATCGCCGCCAACGACACCGTCGCGCTCGGCGTGTGCGCGGCTGTGCGCGACCAGGGGCTGAGCATTCCGGACGACGTCTCGGTGGCGGGGTTCGACGATCTCCCGTTCAGCGTGGACACCGCGCCGGCCCTGACGACGGTCCGGATTCCGCTGCAGGAGGCGGGCGCCCGGGCCGGCCGCCTCGTCATGGGGCGCCAGGCCCCGCCGCCCGGCGGCCTCGCGACGATCCGTACCGAGCTGATGGTGCGGGCGTCCACGGCACGGCCGCGGGCCGGCTCCGCCTGAACCGTGGGCCGAGGGGTTCGCGGGACGCCCGGAAGGCCGCCGTGCGAGGGTCGCGGGATTCCGCAGGGCCGTTCACAGGGGCGTTCGCAGAGGAGTCGGGAAGTTATCCACAGGCCTTTTCGTGGCGTCCTCGTCGACTTACCTTTGACTCAGGCAAAGGAATTTCGAGGGTGAATGCCGAGGTGCTCCCATGGCCGTGCAAGAGATCCGTGCCTTCAACCGCTTCTACACCAACCTCATCGGCGCGCTGGACTACAGCCGCCATCTGCATACTCCCTACACGCTGACCGAAGCGCGGGTGCTGTACGAGCTGGCGCACTCCCGGCGGACCGACGCCGCCGACCTCCGGGTGGAACTCTCGCTCGACGCCGGGCATTTGAGCCGCATGCTGTCGAAGTTCGAACAGGACCAGCTGGTCACGCGCGCGCCGTCCGAGCAGGACGCCCGGCGGCAGCGCATAGAGCTGACCCCGCAGGGCCGGGAGGCTGCCACCCTGCTGGAGAAGCGGGCGGAGGACGCCGTCGGGTCGCTGCTCAGCGATGTGCCCGAGGAGGACCGCCCGCGGCTGGCCGAGGCCATGCGCACCGTCCGGGAGATACTGCGCGACGACCGCCGGCCGGCCCCGGCCCGGATCGAACTGCGCGGACCGAACCCCGGCGACCTGGGATGGGTGATCCAGCGGAACGCGGCGGTGTACGCGGCCGAGTTCGGCTGGAACAGCGAGTACGAAGCGCTGGTGGCCCGCATCGTGGCGGACTTCGCCGCCGATCCGGATCCCGGGTGCGAGGCGCTGTGGATGGCGGAGCTCGACGGCGTGCCGGCCGGCTGTGTGTTCTGCGTCCGTGACGATGCGCCCGGCGTAGCGCGGCTGCGGTTGCTTCTGGTGGAACCGGGTGCGCGCGGTCATCGGATAGGCGACCGGCTGGTGGAGCGCTGCATATCCTTCGCCCGCGACGCCGGGTACCGCGAGCTGGTGCTGTGGACGAACGATGTACTGGGGGCGGCCCGGAAGATCTACCAGCGGGCCGGCTTCGAACTCGTCGCGGAGAAGCCGCATCACAGCTTCGGCAAGGACCTCGTGGGACAGGACTGGCGCCTGGCGCTTTAGGCCGGATCGCGGCGGCACGCGCCGAGAGCGCCGTGGGAGGTTGACCATGCCCGGCGTGGTGCCTAGTGTCCGCCGGATGAAGCTCGCGTTCTCCACACTCGGCGTCCCCGCACTCCCCATCGAGCAGGTCGTCCGTCTCGCCGCTGAGCATGGTTTCCACGGTGTGGAGATCCGGGCCAACGCCGAGGAACCCGTCCACACCGGCCTGTCGGCGGCGGAACGGAGCGCGGTCGTGGCCGAGTTCGAGAAGTCGGGGGTGGAGATCCTGACAGTGGCGGCCTACGCCAAGGTCGCCGCGCCGGGTGACGACGAGCCGGTACTGACGGACCTTCGGGCCAACCTGGCCCTCGCGGCCGATCTGGGGGCCCCGTTCGTGCGGGTCTTCCCCGGCGGTGGGGAACTGCCGGCGGCGGAGGCCGACCTGTACGCCGCACGGCGCCTCGCGGCGGTCGCACCGGACGCCGCCCGCCTCGGAGTGAAGGTGCTGCTCGAGACGCACGACTCGCACCCGACCGGGGCGGACGCGGCCCGGATCCTGGGGCTGGTCGGGCACGGCAGTGTGGGCGCGATCTGGGATGTGATGCACACCTGGCGCGGTGGTGAGCAGCCGTCCGAGACCTACCCCGTACTCGCCCCGCACCTGGGGTATGTGCAGGTCAAGGACATCGCCTCGGCCGAGGACACCACTCCGCTGCCGCTCGGGGCGGGTGTGCTGCCGCTGGCGGAGACGGTGGAGGTGCTGAGCCGGGGGGACTGGGACGGCTGGCTGTGCTGGGAGTACGAGAAGCGCTGGTACCCGCAGGCCGCGGATCTTCCGGAGCTGCTGTCACCGGCCCGGCAGCATCTGTCCCGGCTGCTCGCCAACTCGGCATGACACCGGGGCCGGCCGTGCGCCGGTCGCGGGGCGGCCCGTACGGGGCCGCGCCATGCCAGGAAGAGAGTGCGCGGAGTCGGTCCATGCCAGGGGCGATCCGTGCGCTTTCGGCCAAACGGCGCATCACACACTGCCCGGTGACCTCGGCCGACCCGACGATGGAGCCATGTTCAGCCACCGCACGGAACCGGTCGTGGAATCCGCCCGTCCAAGCCACATGCTGCTGATGAAGCTCCGTAGAGCCGTGTCGGTCGCGGTGCTGGCCGCGTCGCTGACCGCCCTGTCCACCGGCTGTGGCCAGGACCGGCCCACCACCGGTGCGCCACCCTCCGACAGTGCCGGGGGCGACCACAGCCCCACCACCTCGGCGACGGGGGTTCCGCCGTCGACCGGTGGTTCTCCGTCGGGCAGTCCGTCGTCCGCCGGTACCGCGACCACACCCGTCCAGTCCGGGGCCCACGGGATCGAGTCCCGGGCCGTGTACCTCTCCGCCGGGGTGCACCGGCCACCCGCGGTGCACTCGGTGGTCAACAGCGAACTCGAGCTGTCCCGCTTCCCGAGCTGGTTCGCGGGGTCCGATCCGACGGCGGCCCGCGAGATCGCCCAGCGCGCCCAGAAGACCGACTTCTCGCGCAATGTGCTGGTGGGCTGGGTGGAGACCACCGGCTGCAGCCAGGCCACCGGGGCCGTGCTGCTCGCCAGTGGCGACCGGCTGACGCTCGGGGTCATCCAGCCGAAGCCCCAGCCGGAATGCCTCGTCGCCTATCAGGTCACGGTGGTCTTCGAGGTGCCGCGCGACCGTATGCCGAAGCATCCGGTGTTCGGGACGGGAGGTGCGGCGGCCACCGCGCCCGGCCCCGGTACGACGGTGGCGTTCACGCACCTCGAGGGCGGGACCGCCCAGGGTCAGGGGCCCAAGGGCTCGGAAGTGACCCAGCCCGCCCAGCTGAACGCCTATCTGGCGGGTCTGCCCGCCGCCGGCGCCTCCGCCGTACGGGCACAGCTGGCCGCGCATCCGCTGAAGAGTGGTGAACGGCGCTTCGGATTCAAGCTGTCCGGTTGCCGGCCCACCGGCGCCGCGCTCCTCATCACTCCCGAGGGGCGGGTATCGGCGTCGCCGACCGGAGGCGAGAACCTCCGCTGCATCCGGCCCGAGATCTACGCGGCGGTGCTGGCCGTCCCGGTGAATGTGCTGCCGACTCGCGTCACAGCCATTGACTGACGAAAACTTTCCGGCTATCCGTTTCAACTGAAGAAAACTTTCAGCGTGCTCTTCTCCTCCAGCCGGAAGGAGTTCGACATGCACCACCAGCCATCCCGCCGCACCGTTCTCGCCACCGCGGCCGCCAGCGCCGTCACGGCGGGCGCCTTCGCCGCCGGCGTCCCGTCGGCCCAGGCCGCCGTCCCGGACCGCAGGCTCATCCGCGCGATCATCGCGCGGATGAGCCGGGCGGAGAAGGTCGGCCAGCTCTTCGTGATGCGGGTCTACGGCCATTCCGCCACCGACCCCGACCCCGTGGACGTCGCGTCCAACCAGAGCGAGATGGGCGTCTCCGACGCCGCCGAACTGATCGCCAAGTACCACCTCGGCGGCATCATCTACTTCAGCTGGGCCCACAACACCCGGGACCCGCACCAGATCGCCGACCTCTCCAACGGCATCCAGCGCGCCGGGCTGGCCCATGGGACTCCGATCCCGCTGCTGATCTCCACCGATCAGGAGCAGGGTGCGGTCGCCCGGATCGGCTCCCCCGCAACGCTCTTCCCCGGCGGGATGGCGCTCGGCGCCGACGGCGATCCGCACGACGCCCGCGCAGCGGCCCATGTCGTCGGCACCGAGCTCGGCGCCATGGGCGTCAACCAGAACTTCTCTCCGGTCTCCGACGTGAACATCGATCCTGCCAACCCCGTGATCGGCGTACGGTCCTTCGGCGCCGATCCGCAGGCTGTCGCCGCCCTGGCGGCGGCCCAGGTCAAGGGGTACCAGGGGGCCGGCATCGCCTCCACCGCCAAGCATTTCCCCGGCCACGGCGACACCGGCACCGACAGCCATTTCGACCTGCCCGTCATCACCCACTCGCTGGACGAGTGGCGGCGGATCGACGCCCCGCCGTTCCGTGCCGCGATCGCCGCCGGGATCGACTCGATCATGACGGCCCACATCCTGGTTCCCGCGCTCGACGACTCGGGGAACCCCGCCACCCTCTCCCGCCCCATCCTCACCGGGATCCTCCGGGAGGAACTCGGCTACGACGGTGTCGTGATCACCGATTCGCTCGGCATGGCCGGTGTGCGGCAGAAGTACGGCGACGACCGGGTGCCCGTGCTCGCCCTGAAGGCCGGCGCCGACCAGTTGCTGAACCCGCCGCTCCTCGACGTCGCCTGGAACGCGGTACTCGACGCCCTGACGTCCGGGGAGATCACCGATCAGCGGATCGACGAGTCCCTCGTCCGGATCCTGGAACTCAAGGCCCGCAGGGGCCTGTTCCGCAATCCGTATGTCACGCATCAGGGCGTCGACCGGGCGGTCGGCATCCGGTCGCACCTCACGACCGCCGACCGGATCACCGGCCGTACCGTCACCCTGCTCTCCAACCCCTCCCGGATCCTGCCGCTGCCGCGCCGCGCCCATCGGAACCTGCTCGTGGTCGGCGCGGATCCGGCCGCGCCGTCCGGCACCGGTGGCCCGCCGACCTCGGTCCTCGCCAAGGCGCTCACCGACCTCGGCCACCCCGCGCAGGCGCTGCCCACCGGCACCGCGCCCGGCCAGGCCGTCATCGACGAGGCCGTCGCGGCCGCCCGCGGCAAGGACGGCGTCGTCATCGGCACGTACAACGTCACGGCGGCCGCGGCCGGCCAGATCGCCCTGGTGGAGGCGCTGGTGGCCACCGGCGTCCCCATCGTCCAGATCGCCCTCCGCAATCCGTACGACATCGCGTGGCTCGGCGGCGTCGCGGCCGGGATCGCCATGTACGGCTGGACCGATGTGTCGATGCGCGCGGTGGCCCGGGTCATCGCCGGCAGGGCGGCTCCGACGGGCCGGCTGCCGGTCGCGGTGCCGCGCGCCGACGATCCGGAACAGACGCTCTATCCGATCGGACACGGGCTGAAATACCGGTAGCCGAGGCCCCCGGAGAACACATCGGGTCAGGTGTCGGGCGGTCCGGGAAGGTGCCGGGCCAACCCGGAGCCGGCGGGCCCTCCCCTCCGCCGGTTCCACCCCCTACCCTGACGTATGGGTGCATGTTGCGCGGGGGAAGCCTAGGGGGGCCATCATGCGCGGGTACGGCCATTTCGGATCGTTTCTGCACACCGCGGTGGTCTCGGCCGCCGTGGTTTTCGCGCTCGCCCTCCTCACCGCGCTCGCGGCCTGCACACCGTTCCGGGGGACGGCGGGCGGCGGTTCGGGGGCGGGATCGGCCGCCCCTTCACCGGCGCTGACGCCCGCGGGCACGGATACGGCGTTCCTCGCGGAGGGCGCGTGTGCGCAGAGCGATCCGCTGGGCTCGTACCGGGAGGTGGCGTGCTCGGACCCGAACGCCATCGCCGAGGTCACGGTCCGGTTCTACGGTCCGCTGCCGGATGCGTCATCGCCGGCGGCGGCGCCGACCGCCGCCCAGGGGACCTCGACGGTCCCGACGGTGCGGGCGGGAGACCGCTGTCCGGAGACGACGGACTTCGTCCTGTCCGTGCCGTCCGGCCGGTCGCCGGGGTACGCCTGCATGCGCAAACGCGACGGCCCGCACCCCGGCGACCCGGGGGCGGGCGGTGGTCCGCGCACCATCGTCGGCGACTGCGTCTACACCGCGGGTGCCGGCCAGGTGAAGGAGACGGCCTGTGACCGTTCCAGCCGGAACAAGCCCGGGTACCGGGTGGATGTGATCGCACCTGATCGCGCGCAATGCCCGCCGGGAACGGCTCTGTTCGTGAGCGTCGGGCCGGCGGGCGTCGGATGCGCCCGCCGGCTGTGAACCGCGTCCTTGCTCAGATCACGTCCGGGACCGGGACCCGCGCTACAGCGGGTGGCGCTCCATGACGTCGTTCGGTACGTCGAGCTTCGCGTCGAACGAGGGGGCGAGCGTCGTGGCCGGGGTGACGCCCGCCCACTTCAGCACCTCGGCGGTCGCCTTGGCGTTGTCCGCGGGCTTGAGCGCGGCGATGTTCGCGCCGTGATTGGCACCGGGCGCCCACATCACGAAGGAGTCCTTCGCGCCCTTCCCGAGCCGGAACGGTTCTGCACCCCAGGGGTCGTTCGTTCCGTACACGAACAGCATCCGCTGGGCGTGGTGCTGCACCCAGTTGTCCACGTCGGGCATCGCCCACGGCTTGAAGGTCATCGGGATGGACCGCGGCACGTACGAGCGCGGCTGGTAGATGCCGGGGTAGCGCAACAGCCCCTTGAGGTGCGGGGTCGCGAAGGTGGGCGCGCCGAGCTGGGTGCCGGCCTGGTAGTAGTACGGCGTGTAGTACTCCAGCCCTTGGTCGGTGTAGAAGTCGAAGCCGGAGATGGTGTCGATGAAGCTGTACAGCTCATCGGTGGTCGCGGTCGGCTTGGGGACGGTCGGGCACTCCGACTCCAGGTGGTACTGCCAGAACGCCCACACCAGGTCCAGCACGACGTTCTCGTACGCCTTGTCGGCGCTGCCCACGGTGGTGAAGGTCAGCGCGTTGTCGTCGGCGTACTTCTGGTAGCGGGCGACGATCTCGTCGCGGCGTACCAGCGCCTCGCGCTGCACGGCGTTGAGCGCCGCACGGCAGTCCGCGTTGCCGACGGTCTTGAAGAACTCCGTGTAGGCCGAGTCCTCCTTGTTGACCACGTCATTGGGCGCGACGTAGGCGACCGTGCCGTCCATGTCGTTCGGGTAGAAGCGGCGGAAGTAGGTGGCGGTCATGCCGCCCTTGCTGCCGCCGGTGTCGATCCAGTTCCGGTGGTAAATGCGGTCCAGCGCCTGGAAGATCCGGTGCTGGTCGCTGGCCGCCTGCCAGATGTCGAGCTTGGACCAGTCGGCCGGCTCGGTGGGACGGGACGGTGTGAAGAACCGGTATTCCATGGAGACCTGGTTGCCGTCGATGAGCCGGGTCGGCTCCGAACGGCTCGCGTTGGTGGAGAGCCCGTAGCCGGAGGTGAAGAAGACCGTCGGGCGGTCGGTCGCCTTGTGGAGCACCGTCAGCCGCTGCTGGAAGGTGCCCTTCCAGGGGCGGAGGTGGTCGATGGGCTGGGTGTAGTTGAGAACGAAGTACCGGTAGCCGGTGACCGGCTTCTCCTCGATGAGGGTCATCCCGGGTATCGCCAGGATGCGGTCCTTGATATCCGCGCTCGCCGAATCGACACGGGCCGAATCCGAACGAGCCGAATTCGCACCGGTCGAATCCGCGGCGGTGGCCGTCCCCGTCGCACCGGCCCCGACCGCACCGGTCGCGCCGACGAGCAGCATCAGTGACAGCAGCCATCTGAGCGCCTTACGCATGCACCCTCCCCTGGGTTCACGGACGTTGCCGCGAACCTAGGGGAGCGGGAGTCTTACCACCAGAGGGCGTTGGGACGGTGAAATATCAGGCGGCGGCCCGTACTTCACCGACGAATGTGCGCCACAACCGGGCGTATCGCCCGTCCGCGGCGAGCAGTTCGTCATGCGTGCCGTCCTCGATGACGCGGCCGTGGTCGAGCACGACGACACGGTCGGCGCGCGAGGCCGTGGTCAGCCGGTGCGCGACGACGAGCGTGGTGCGCCGCACCGCCAGCCGGTCGGCGGCCTGGTTGACCAGTCCTTCCGTGGCGAGGTCGAGCGCGGCCGTCGCCTCGTCCAGCAGCAGGATGTCGGGATCGACGAGCTCGGCCCGGGCCAGGGCTATCAGCTGCCGCTGTCCCGCGGACAGGTTGCGGCCGCGCTCGCTGACCCGGTGCAGATAGCCGCCGTCGAGCGTCGCGATCATCTCGTGCGCACCGACCGCCCGGGCCGCGGCCTCGACCTCCGCGTCCGTCGCGTCCATCCGTCCGTAGGCGATGGAGTCGCGCACCGTTCCGGCGAACAGGTACGGCTCCTGCGGTACGACGCCCAGCCGCTGCCGGTAGGCCGTCATGTCGAGTTCGCGGATGTCGGTGCCGTCGACGAGGACGCCGCCGCCGGTCGGGTCGTAGAACCGGGCGACCAGCTTGACCAGCGTGGACTTGCCCGCGCCCGTCTCGCCGACGAAGGCGACCGTCTGCCCGGCCGGGATGCGCAGGTCCACGCCGCTCAGCGCCTCGGCGCCGTCCCCGTACCGGAAGTGCACGTCCTTGAAGGTGATCTCGCCGCGCAGCGACGGGACGGCCAGCGGCCGGGCCGCGGCCGGGGTGGTGCTCGGCACCCGCAGCAGTTCACGGATCCGGCCGAGCGACACCGACGCCTGCTGGTAGCCGTCGAAGACCTGCGACAGCTGCTGCACCGGCGCGAAGAACAGATCGATGTAGAGCAGGTACGCGACGAGCGCGCCCGCGGTCAGCGTCCCCGCGCCGACCCGCTGGGCGCCGACGATCAGCACCAGCGCGGCCGCACCGCTGGACAGCAACTGCACGAACGGGAAGTACACCGAGATCAGGAACTGTCCGCGCACCCGGGCCTCGCGGTACGCGCTGCTGCGCTCCGCGAACCGGACGGCGCCGACGCGCTCCCGGCGGAACGCCTGCACGATGCGCAGCCCGGCGACGTTCTCCTGGAGGTCCGCGTTGACGACGCCGACGCGTTCACGGGCCAGTTCGTAGGCCCGGACCGACTTGCGCCGGAACACCCAGGTGGCCAGCACGAGCGGCGGGAGGGTCGCGAAGACCAGCAGCGCCAGCTGGACGTCCAGGGCGAGCAGCGCGACCAGGATGCCGAAGAAGGTGAGCACGCTGACCAGGGCGGTGACCAGTCCGGTCTGCAGGAATGTCGACAAAGCGTCGACGTCCGTGGTCATCCGCGTCATGATCCGGCCGGTCAGCTCACGCTCGTAGTAGTCGAGCCCGAGCCGGTGCAGATGCGAGAAGATCTTCACCCGCAGTGTGTAGAGGACGCGCTCGCCGGTCCTGCCGGTCAGCCGCGCCGAACCCCACTGCGCCGCCCACTGCACGACGACGATCACCAGGCCGGCGGCCGAGGCAACCCAGACCGCGCCGAGCGCGGCCTCCCGGACACCGGAGTCGATGCCGTGCCTGATCAGCACCGGCAGCATCAGCCCGGCGATGGCGTCCGCCGCCACCAGTAGCAGGCTGAGCAGCAGCGGGACGCGGAAGCCGCGCAGCAGGCTGCGCAGCCCGAACTCCTCGTCGACGATGCGGGCCTGCGCCTCGTCCACGTCGGGGGTGTCGTTGGCGGGTGGCAGCGCCGCCACCTTCGCGAGCAGGTCGGGCGAGGCCGGCATCCCGGCCATCGCGGCGGCCATGCCGGCGGGTCCACCCGCCGCCGGGACGACGGGCGCCGGGGCGGCGCCGTTCTCACGTGCCTTGCCCTCGGCGGTCCCGTCCGCGGGGTGCGACTCCCTGAGCCACAGCGCCGCGGTCACTCCGTCGGACACCTTGGACCCGTTGATCCCGCCAGTTCCGTTGAACCTGTCGGACCCGTTGAACCTGTCGGACCCGTCGAACGTCTCGAACCGATCGGGCCCGTCGGACCCTTCGGATCCGGATCCGGATGCGGTGACGGTGGCGGTGCGCTCCGCCAGCCCGGTCGCGGCGCCCTCGCCCGACCAGGCGGCGGCGAGCACACCGGCCGGGTCGGCGGTGACGACGTCCGCGCCGAGCGCGTCCGGGTCGGTGAGCAGCTTGCGGAAGAGCGCGGAGCGCTCCTCCAGTTCGTCATGGGTGCCGATGTCCGCCAGCCGGCCGTCCTCCAGGACGGCGATCCGGTCGGCGAGCGCCAGCGTCGAGCGGCGGTGGGCGATGAGCAGTGTCGTCCGGCCGGTCACGACCTCGCGCAGCGCGTCGAAGATCTCCGCCTCGACCTGGGCGTCGACCGCCGAGGTCGCGTCGTCCAGGAGCAGCAGCCGCGGGTCGGTCAGGATCGCGCGGGCGAGGGCGACGCGCTGCCGCTGGCCGCCGGACAGGGTCAGGCCCTGCTCGCCGACCACGGTGTCGTAGCCCTCGGGGAGCGCCTCGATGAACTCGTGGGCCTGCGCCGCGCGGGTCGCGGCGAGCACCTGCTCATCGGTGGCGTCCGGGTGTCCGTAGGCGATGTTGGAGCGGACGGTGTCGGAGAACAGGAAGCTGTCCTCGGGCACCATGCCGATGGCGCCGCGCAGCGAGTCGAAGGTGAGGTCGCGGACGTCCTCTCCGCCGATCCGCACCGCGCCGCCGGTGGCGTCGTAGAAGCGCGGCAGCAGCAGCGAGACGGTGGACTTCCCGGAGCCCGAGGCGCCGACGACGGCGACGGTCTCACCGGGCTCGACGCGCAGCGAGAAGTCGGCCAGCACCGGCCGCTCGGGGTCGTAGCCGAAGGTGACGTGGTCGAACTCGACGGTGGCCGCGCCGTCGGGCAGCGTCCGGGTGCCCTCCTCCAGCGTCGGTTCGGTGTCGATCAGTTCCAGGACGCGTTCGACGCCGGCCCGTGCCTGCTGTCCGACGGTCAGCATCATGGTCAGCATCCGGACCGGGCCGGTGAGCTGCGCGAGGTAGGTGGAGAACGCGACGAACGTGCCGAGCGTGATCTGCCCGCGGGTCGCCATCCATCCGCCGAGCGCCAGCATGCCCACCTGGCCGATCGAGGGCACGGCCTGGAGGGCCGGGCTGTAGCGCGCGTTCAGCCGGATCGTGCGGAGCCGGCCGGCGAACAGCTTCTTGCTGACGCCCTCCAGCTTGTCCATCTCCTGCTGCTCCTGGCCGAAGCCCTTCACCACGCGGACGCCGGTGACGGACCCGTCGACGATGCCCGCGACGGCCGCGGCCTGCCCCTGGGCGTACCAGGTGGCGGGGAAGAGCCGCTTGCGGCTGCGGTCGGCGATGAACCAGAGGGCGGGGGCGACGGCCAGCGCGACGAGGGTGAGGAGCGGGGAGAGGGTGAGCATCACGATCAGGGACAGCACGAACAGCAGCACGTTGCCGATCATCATCGGCAGCATGAAGAGCAGGCCCTGGATGAGCTGCAGGTCGCTGGTGGCCCTGCCGACCACCTGGCCGGTGTCGAGCTCGTCCTGCCGCCGGCCGTCCAGCCGGGTCAGCGAGCGGAACATGTCGCTGCGCAGGTCGTGCTGCACATCGAGGGCGAGCCGGCCGCCGTAGAAGCGCCGCACATACGTCAGGACGTAGACGGCGACGGCCGCGACCACCAGCACGATCGCCCAGGGCAGCAGCGGACGGTCGTGCGCGAGCACCACGTCGTCGATGATCAGCTTCGGCACCAGCGGAACGAGCGCGGTGACGGCCATCCCGCCCAGTGACGCGCCCAACGCCAGCAGTACGTTGCGGCGGTACCGCCAGCAATAGCCGACCAACCGCCGCAACCAGCCCTGCTCCGGCTCAACCTTCGCCGATGTCACCCGGGTCCTCCCACTGATCCACGACTACCCGACGCTGCAACGCGCTGGCGTGCGAATTTCATCCTGCAGCAACAAACCGCAGCCAAAGAGGGGCCAAGGTCTCACTCTTCTCGGGCGATGGACCTAAGCCTTGCTGGAGCCGGGCGGCCCGCCCCTGGCGGAGCGGGGGCCCGGTCAGCTCCCTATGAGATGGGTGGGGGCGAACATCCGCAGGTGCGCCGGGAGGACGACGACGGAGGGGCCCGGGGCGGCCAGCGCCGCGGCGAGGTCGTCGCGGAGGGTGCCGGGCGTGGTGGCGGTGGCCGGGACCCCGAACGACTCGGCGAGGGCGACGAAGTCCGGGCGCGCCAGCTCGGTGGCGGTCGCCTGGCCGAAGGCGTCGGTCATGTACTCGCGGAGGATGCCGTAGCCGCCGTCGTCCACGATGAGCCAGGTGACGGGCAGGCCGTACTGCCGCGCGGTGGCCAGCTCGGCGATGGAGTACATGGCTCCGCCGTCCCCCGAGACGGCCAGGACCGGCCGTGCGGGATCGGCGGCGGCCGCGCCGAGGGCGGCGGGGAAGCCGTAGCCGAGGCCGCCGGCGCCCTGCGCCGAGTGCATGGTGTTGGGGTGCCGGGCGTCGAAGGCTGACCAGGCCCAGTAGCCGAGGATCGTCATGTCCCAGCAGCTGGGCGAGGTGTCGGGCAGGGCGTCGCGGACCGCGGCCAGCAACTGCTGCTCCAGGCCCAGGTCCTGGCCGGCGATCCGGTCACCGACGAGGGCCAGCACTTCGGCGACGGCCTTGGCGGCCTCCTCGTCCGGGCGCGGCACCGTCAGGTCGCACAGGGCGGCCAGCGAGAGCCGGGCGTCGCCGTGGATGCCCAGGGCGGGGTGGTTGGACTCCAGTTTCCCGAGGTCCGCCTCGATCTGGATCACCCGGCCGCGGGGGCGGAACGTGTGGTAGTTCGAGGAGAGTTCGCCGAGGCCGGAGCCGACGACGAGCAGCACGTCGGCGGCTTCGAGGAAGTCGGTGGTGTGCCGGTCCTCGATCCAGGACTGCAGCGACAGCGGGTGCTCCCAGGGGAACGCGCCCTTGCCGCCGAACGTCGAGGCGACCGGGGCGTCGAGCTGCTCGGCCAGCGCGAGGAGCTCAGCGGCCGCGCCGGACCGTACGACGCCGCCGCCGGCCAGGATGACCGGCCGCTGTGCCCCGGACAGCAGCCGGGCCGCCTCGGTGATCAGCTCGGCGCGCGGCTCCAGCGGGCGGGGCACCGCACGCAGTGCGGTGACGGGCGGGACGCCGGTGTCGGCGAGCAGCACGTCCTGCGGGATCTCCACCCACACCGGTCCGTACGGCGCGGTGAGCGCTGACTCCCAGGCCTCGGCGAGGGCCGAGGGGATCTGCGAGGCGGTGCGGACCGTGTGCACGGACTTGACCACGTCCCGGAACGACGCCTTCTGGTCGCGCAGTTCATGCAGATAGCCGTGGCGTCCGCCGCCGAGTCCGGCGGTCGGGACCTGGCTGCTGATGGCGAGCACCGGCGCGGAGGCGGCGGCGGACTCCTGGAGCGCGGCGAGCGTCATCAGCGCGCCGGGGCCGGTGGAGACCAGCAGCGGGGCGACTCCGCCGGTGACCCGGGCGTACGCGTCGGCGGCGAAGCCCGCGTTGTTCTCGACGCGCAGCCCCACGTAGGTGAGCGTCGAGCGGCGCAGCGCGTCGAAGGTGCCGAGGGCGTGCTGTCCCGGCAGCCCGAAGACCGTGGTCGCGCCGAGCACGGCCAGGGACTCGACGACGAGGTCGCCGCCGTTGCGGGCCGTCACTTGGCGCTCTGGCGGGCCGCGGAGATCTGCCGGGACATGATCGTGGTCAGCTCGTACGCCGTGTGGGAGGCCGCGACGGAGGTGATCTCCGCGTGGTCGTACGCGGGGGCGACCTCGACGACATCGGCGGAGACCAGGTGGCAGGAGGAGAGCCCACGGATGATCTCCAGCAGCTCCCGGGAGGTGAGGCCGCCGGCCTCCGGGGTGCCGGTGCCCGGGGCGTGCGCCGGGTCCAGGACGTCGATGTCGATGGAGATGTACAGCGGCCGGTCGCCGATGCGCTCGCGCAGCTGCTGCGCGACCTCGTCGACACCGCGGCGCATGACGTCCGCCGAGGTGACGATGCCGAAGCCCATCTTCTCGTCGTCGTCCAGGTCCTTCTTGCCGTACAGCGGGCCGCGGGTGCCGACGTGCGAGAGCGCCTCGGTGTCGAGGATGCCCTCCTCGACGGCGCGGCGGAACGGGGTGCCGTGGGTGTACTCGGCGCCGAAGTACGTGTCCCACGTGTCCAGGTGCGCGTCGAAGTGGAGCAGGGCGACAGGCCCGTGCTTGCGGGCGACCGAGCGCAGCAGCGGCAGCGCGATGGTGTGGTCGCCACCGAGGGTCATCAGGCGGGCGCCGGTGTCGAGCAGATCGTCGGCGGCGGCCTGGATGGTTTCGACGGCCTCGTTGATGTTGAACGGGTTGGCGGCGATGTCGCCCGCGTCCGCGACCTGGGCGAGCGCGAACGGCGAGGCGTCCTGCGCCGGGTTGTACGGGCGCAGCAGCCGGGAGGCCTCACGGATGGCGTTGCCGCCGAAGCGGGCGCCGGGACGGTACGAGACCCCGCTGTCGAACGGCACACCGACCACGGCGACGTCCGCGGTGCCGACCTCGTCCAGCCGGGGCAGCCGGGCGAACGTGGCGGGGCCGGCGTACCGCGGGATGCGGGACGAGTCGATCGGTCCACGCGGTTCGTTGCTGCTCATCGGGGTGCCTTCTTTCGCGTTACTCGTGGTGTTTCGGTGTGGTTCGAGTGTCCCCCGGCCCGCGGACAAGCGGGCCGGGGCTGTGGATAACTTCGGTTCGGTTCGGTCCGGGGACCGGTTCGACCCGGTGCCGGGACCCGGTTCAGCCCTGTGCGGGCACCGGTTCCGCGACGGCCGGGGCGGTGCCGCCGCGGCCCGCGAGCCGCTCGCGCCAGGCCGCCAGGACGGCCGCGTCGGTCGGCTTCGTGCCCAGGCTCACCACGGCGTACGTGACGAGCGAGGCCAGCAGGCCGTAGTAGACGGGTTCGTTCGCGAGGATGCCGTACCACCACATCAGGCCGACGACGGAAACACCGCCGGTCACGATCGAGGCGAGCGCTCCCGCTCCGGTGCCGCGCTTCCACAGCAGACCGCCGAGGATCGGCACCAGCAACCCGCCGACCAGCAGGTTGTAGGCGACGGTGAGCGCCTGGACGACGTCGTTGAGGACGATCGCGATGGCGATCACCGCGATGCCCATGATCAGGATGAAGATGCGGTTGCCGCGCACCTCGTCGCGGTCCTCGCCCTCCTGGCCGCCGGTGACCGCGCCGCGCAGCCGCGACCAGATGTCGTTGTTGGCGACGGTCGCGCAGGCGATCAGCGCTCCGGACGAGGTCGACATGACGGCGGAGAGCGCGGCGGCGAGCACCAGGCCCCGGACGCCGACCGGCAGCGAGTCCTTGACGATGGTGGCGAACGCGTCGTCCGCCGCCCCGAGGTTCGGGTAGATCACCTTCGCGGCGGTGCCGATGACGGCGCCGGCCAGCGCGTAGACCAGGCAGTACGTCCCGGCGACCGTGCCGCCGAACCGCGCGACCCTGTCGGTGCGGGCGGTGAACACCCGCTGCCAGATGTCCTGTCCGATGAGCATGCCGAAGGTGTAGATCAGCACATAGGTGAAGATCGTCTCGCCGCCGATGCCCAGCGGGTCGAAGTACTCGGTCGGCAGCTTCGCCTTCATCGCCGAGAACCCGCCCGCCTTGACGATCGCGATCGGCAGGAGGAGCAGCAGGACGCCGATCGTCTTGACGACGAACTGCACCATGTCGGTGAGCGTGATCGACCACATGCCGCCGAGCGTCGAGTACGCGACCACGATGGTGCCGCCCAGGATGATGGCGAGGGTGCGGTCAAGGCCGAAGAGCACGTCGAAGATGGTCGCGTAGGCGATGGTCGAGGTGACGGCGAGCATCAGTGTGTACGCCCACATCACGACGCCGGAGATGACCCCGGCCTTGCCGCCGTAGCGCAGGTCGAGCATCTCAGAGACGGTGTAGACGCGCAGCCGGGAGATGCGCGCCGAGAAGAAGACGCTCAGCAGGAGCAGGCCGAGGCCGATCGCGAAGACCATCCAGGCGCCGGACAGGCCGTGCTTGTAGCCGAGGCCCACGCCGCCGATGGTCGACGCGCCGCCGAGGACGATCGCCGCCATGGTGCCGGAGTACATCGTGGGACCGAGGCGGCGGCCCGCCACGAGGAAGTCGCTCTTGGACTTGGCGCGGCGCATCCCCCACCACCCCACAGCGAGCATGCCGACCAGGTAGACGACGATCACTGCGTAGTCGACAGCCATGGGCTCTCCTCCATCCGAAGCGCTTCACTGCATGCGGGCGATTCCGGGGATGACCCTAGGTGGCCGAAAGATGTCGCTGAAGTGTACGTTTCCTCCATTCGACGTCACTCCAGTGGATGGACCGCACATGCCGAGTCTGGCGCCGCCCACTCCCCCGGTACCGCTCGCCGACCTGCTGGCCCGCACGGACCTGGGACTTCGGCAGGTCGCGGGTCCGCGCGAGGACATTCCCGTCCACTGGGTGCACACCAGCGAGATGGAAGACCCGGTTCCGTATCTCCTGGGCGGCGAGCTGCTGCTGACCGCCGGGGTGCACTTCCCGTCGGCGAGCGACACCACGGGGCGACGGAAAACGCGCCCGGACGACGCCGGCCGCGGCGCCACCGATGACGTCGGCGCCGGCCAAGCCGAAGACGACGACGGCAGTGTCGACGACGCCTATCTCGACCACTACGTGGCACGCGCCGTGGAGGCGGGCGCCGCGGCGCTCGGCTTCGGACTCGCCCCCGTCTACGACAGGACGCCCCGCGCCCTCGTGGAGGCGTGCGACCGGTACGCCCTGCCTTTGGTGGAGGTTCCGCCGCAAACCCCGTTCACCGCGGTCGCCCGGGCCGTCTGGCAGGCGATGGCCGAGGCCCGTCATCGCGAGCTGCGCCGGGTCACCGAGGCCCAGCAGTCCCTCGCCTCCGCCGCCGCCCGCCCCGAGCCGGTACCCGCCGTGCTGCGTCAGCTCGCCCACCATCTGGGCGGCTGGGCGGCCCTCCTCGGCCCCGGCGGCGGGGAGCTGTACGGGGCGGGCACCCGCCCCGGGCCGCCGGTCCGCGCGGCGCTCGGCCAGCTGGCGCAGGTCGTCAGGCCGCTGCCGGGCAACCGGTCGCAGACCGTCCAGGCCCCGTCCTCCGCCACCGACACCGTCGCCGGCGCGCATCTGGCGGCCTACGCGCTGGCCGGAAGCGCCCCCGGCGAGGGCCTCGTGCTGGCCGTCGCGGCGGGGCGGCGCGATCCGGCCGACAACGCGCTCACCGGGGTCGCCACCGTGCTGCTCTCGCTGCTCACCGGCCCCTATCAGGGCACGGCCGACACCGACCGTTCCGCCGCCCTGGTGCGGCTGCTGCTCGGCGCACGTCCCGAGGACGTCGCGCCCCTGCTGACCGGTCCCACCCGTCCGGCCGCAGAAACCGACAGCGGCGCTGAACACCCCGAAGCGGCCGGGCCGCGCTGGATCGTGGTGCACGGGCATCACCGCGGCTCCGGCCCCACCCGCGGCGAGGCGGCACCCCTGGCCGCCGCCGCCCTGGCAGCCGCGCTCGGCACCGCGCTGGTCGACGCGGACGGGGTCGCCGCCGTCCGGGCCCTGCTGCCCGCCGACCGCCGGATCTCCGCGCAGCCCGGCTGGACGCTCGGGGTCAGCGCCCCCGCGTCCACGGCGGAACTCTCCGCCGCCGACGCCCAGGCGGCGGGTGCGCTGCGCCGGGCCGTCGCGAACCGCTCCGGGCTGGCCCGGCACCGCGGCGGCGGCGCGGGCATGACGGCACTCGTGGCGCCCGAGGAGGCGCGTGCCCAGGCCCGTGCCCTGCTGGCACCGCTGCTGGACTCCCCCGCCCTCGTGGAGACGCTGCGGGCCTGGCTGGCGCTGCACGGCAGCTGGGACCGCAGCGCGGTCGCACTGGAAGTGCACCGCAACACGGTGCGGCAGCGCATCGCACGGACCGCCGCGCTGCTCGACGCGGACCTCGACGACCCCGACACCCGCATGGACCTCTGGTTCGCCCTGCGCTGGCTCTGAGCAGCGACAACGCCGGGGTCGACATGCGACCGGGACCCGTGCCGGGATCGGAACCGAAGCCCGAAGGGACCCCGTCGACAGTCGGCGGAAAGCCGGTCCCCGGCCCCTCCGAGGGTCACACATCGGTGTCGATCACCCTCGCCCCCTACGCCCGTGCGGCCAGGCGCGACAATGAGACACATGCCCCATGACACGACGCCGTCCCGCCAGTCCCTCGCCGAGCACCTCATACGCACCCGCATCGCGGGTGACGTGGCCACGAGCCGCGAGAACAACCTCGATCACTACCGTGAGCTCGCCGAGGGGAACCGCTACTACTGGTTGGGCCTGGAGCTCGGCGACCGCTGGACGGATCCGCGGGCCGTGCTGGAGCTGATGGTGGAACGCTGCGGGGTCGTCGCCAACCCGAAGCACCGCAGGGGACAGGACACCATCGACGCGGAACTGACGATCGACGCGCTGGACCGGATGGCCGTCGAGCTGCGCAAGGCCGCGGAATCCCGGGCCCGCGTGCTGTTCGCCACCGGTCACCCGGCCGGGATGTTCGCCGTGCACCAGGCGCTCGCCGCCGCGCTGCGCGACGCGGGCTGCGAGATCCTGCTGCCCGCGGACCGGCTGTACGCCGACAACGGCGAGATCCGGCACATCGGTGGTGTGTCCGTTCTGCACCGCGGCGGAAACCTCATGCACACCCACTCCCCCGACCCCATGCGGGAGGTGCTGGACGCCATGGAGAACGAGGGCCAGGAGCCCGATCTCGTCGTCGCCGACCACGGGTGGGCGGGCTTCGCGGGCAGCCAGGGCATCGACACGGTCGGTTTCGCGGACTGCAACGATCCCGCGCTGTTCGTCGGCGAGGCCGAGGGCGACCTGACGGTGACGGTCCCCCTGGACGACAACGTGCCACCCCACCTGTACGACCCGCTGACCGCCTACCTGCTGGCCGCCGCAGGCCTCGAAGCACGGATCTGAGCCCGGCGCGGGCACGCGGCCTACCTCCGCGCAGCGGATCCGGACTCTGCGGATCCGAAGTCTCTGGTTACGATCGCAGAGGGGCTTCAGAAGGCAGGCGCAAGTTGATCCATGTAGCGATCGTCGACGACGAGGCGCTGGTCAGGGTCGCCCTGCGGCGGATTCTGGAGACCGCGGGAGACATCGCGGTGGTCGTCGACTGCGACGGCCGGGACGCGGTGGCCGCCATCGAGGCGGCCGGACCCGACCTGGTGCTGCTGGACGCCGTCATGCCGGCACCGGACGGCCTCACGGTCCTGCGGGAGCTGCGCGCGCTGCCGCGGCCACCCGCCGTCGCCATGCTCACGGCGTTCGACACCAGCGCGTACATCAGTGCCGCGATGCGGGAGGGCGCTACCGGCTTCCTCCTCAAGGACACGGCCGTGGGCACACTGATCGACGCCGTGCGGGTCCTCGCCTCCGGCGGGACGGTCTTCACGCCGACCGTCGGCCGTACGGTCGTCCGCGGGTACCTCGGGGCGGGGGCCGGAACCGGCCTCGACAACCCCGGCGGTGCGGACGCCGTCGCCCTGGGCCTGCTCACCCTGCGCGAGCGCGAAGTCCTCGCCCTCCTGGCGGCGGGTCTGCCGAACTCCGACATCGCCGCACGGCTGGGGATCACGGTCGCCACCGTCAAGGACCATGTGCGCGCGGTGCTGCGGAAGCTGGACGCGCCCAACCGGGTCGCCGCGGCCGTGCTCGCCCACCGCGCGGGACTCGCCCCGGCCGCGGAGCGGACGTGAGACTGCGGCCCGCCGTCCTGGATGCCGCCCTGATCGCCCTCTCGGCGACCGAGGTGTGGGCGACGCGGTCGATGGGCGGCTCCCTCTCGCTCGCCGTCGCGTGCACCGCGACGGCCGCTCTCCTGGTGCGCCGGCGGTTTCCGCTGCTCGCCTTCGCGGCGACGCTGCCCGCGCTCTCGCTCGGGTACGTGTGGCTGGCGCCGATGGCCGCGCTCTACCAGGTCGCCTCCGGCGGGACGGGCCGCACGGTGCCGGACACGAACGGCGGCACCGGGTCGGGCCCCCGTGTCACACCCCGGATGTGGGTCATCGGCGGCTGCGCCGCGGCCGTGGCCGTGGTCTCCTTCGTCCCCTGGCCGTGGCTGGGCACGATCGACTGGGAGCCGGCGCCCACGATCCTGGCGCTGCTGCTGTCCGCCCTGCTGGCCACCGCCCCCACGGCCCTGGGGCTGCTCAGCTCCTCCCGGCGGGAGCTGGCGGCCCGGCTCGCCGAGCTGGCCGAGAGCCGGGAACGCGAAGGGCGGCTCGCCGCCGAGCAGGCCGTCGTGCAGGAACGCGCCCGGCTCGCCCGCGAGATGCACGACACCGTCGCGCATCACATCAGCCTCATCGCGGTGCAGTCCGGCGCGCTGGAGGTCACCGCACGGAGCCAGGAGGCCCGCGACGCGGCCGGAGCGGTGCGCGAGCTGAGCCGGGACGCGCTGGACGAACTGCGCCGCATGGTGGGCCTGCTGCGGCTTCCCGTGACGAACGCGTCCGGCTCGTCGGACCCGGCGGGCCGGGCACGTCAGGCGGGCATGACGCCGCCGGCCGGACCCGGACTGGCCGAGCTGCCGGCGCTGCTGGCGACGGCGGGCCCCACGGTGCGGGGGCAGGTAGACGCGGGGAGCTGCCCGGAGCCCGTCGGGCAGGCCGCCTACCGGATCGTGCAGGAGTCGCTGACCAACGTGCGCAAGCACGCGACGGGCGCCGAGACGGAGGTCGACGTGCGGCTGACCGGGGGACGGCTCCTGGTCAGCGTCCGCAACGGCCCGCCGGGTGAGCTGCCGGGCCCCCTGCTGCCCTCCGGCGGCCACGGCCTCGCCGGCCTGCGCGAACGTGCCGCCCAGCTGGGCGGCACCCTCGACGCGTGCGCGCAGCCCGACGGCGGCTTCCTGGTGCGGGCCGTCCTCCCCGCCGCGTAGGGCGGGCGGGCCGTGTGCCCCACCCGCTAACGCGGGACGCGGACCACGCCCTCCTGGATCACGGACACCACGAGGCGACCGTCCTGGGTGTAGATCCGGGCGGTGCCCAGCCCCCGGCCGCCGGACGCCGACGGGCTCTGCTGGTCGTACAGCAGCCATTCGTCGGCGCGGAAGGGCCGGTGGAACCACATGGCGTGGTCCAGGCTGGCGCCGACCACGTCGCCGACGGCCCAGCCACCCCGCCCGTGGGCGAGGAGCACCGAGTCCAGCAGCGTCATGTCCGAGACGTACGTGGCCAGGCAGACGTGCAGCAGCGGGTCGTCCGCGAGCTTGCCGCGGGTGCGGAACCACACCTGGGAGCGCGGTTCGCGCGGGCCCTGCCCGGCGACGAGGAACGGCGGGTCCTCGGCGTACCGCAGGTCGACGGCGGCCCGCGCCTCCAGGAGGCGGTCGATGACCTTGGGGTCGGGGAACTTGTCCGCGTGCGCGGGCAGCAGTTCCTCGGCGGTGGGCAGCGACTCGGGGTCCGGCGCCGACGGCATGGGCTCCTGGTGCTCGAGCCCTTCCTCGTGCTCCTGGAAGGACGCCGACAGATGGAAGATCGGCTGTCCGTGCTGAACGGCCACCACCCTTCGGGTGGTGAAGGAGCGGCCGTCCCGGATCCGGTCCACCTGGTAGACGATCGGCGCGCCGGGGTCGCCCGGCCGCAGGAAGTACGCGTGCAGGGAGTGCGCGGCGCGGTCCCCGGGGACGGTGCGGCCCGCCGCGACCAGCGCCTGGGCGGCGACCTGGCCGCCGAACACCCGTGGCACGACCGCCGACCTGCTGATGCCGCGGAAGATGTCCTGCTCGATCCGCTCCAGATCGAGCAGACCGAGCAGGGACGTCAGCGCTGTGTTCACAGGGTCGCGCTCACAGGCCCATCGACTTGGCGATGATGGAGCGCATGACCTCGCTGGTGCCGCCGTAGATGCGGTTCACGCGGTTGTCCGCGTACAGGCGGGCGATGGGGTACTCCAGCATGTAGCCGTAGCCGCCGTGCAGCTGCAGGCACTTGTCGATGACGCGGGCCGCGACATCGGTGCAGAAGAGCTTGGCGGAGGCGGCGTCGGCGGCGGTCAGCTCCCCGGCGTCGTGCGCGTCCAGGGCGCGGTCGACGACGGCCTGGGCCGCGTCCACCTCGGCCTTGCAGTCGGCGAGCACGAACTTGGTGTTCTGGAACGAGGCGACGGACTGGCCGAAGACGGTGCGGTCCTGGACGTACGCCTTGGCGAAACCTATGGCGGCGGAGGCCTGCGCGTAGGCGCCCACGGCGATGGCGATCCGCTCCTGGGGCAGGTTCTGGCCGAGGTAGGAGAAGCCCTTGCCCTCCTCGCCGAGCAGGTCCTCGACGGGCACCTTCACGTCGGTGAAGGACAGCTCGGCGGTGTCGGAGGTCTTGAGGCCGAGCTTCTCCAGCTTGCGGCCGACGGCGTAGCCCTCGGACTTCGTGTCGACGACCAGCAGGGAGATGCCCGCGCGGCGGTCCTCGGGGGTGGCCGGGGCGGTCCTGGCGCAGACGATGACGCGGTCGGCGTGCACACCGCCGGTGATGAAGGTCTTGGCGCCGTTGAGGACGTAGTGCGTGCCGTCCTCGGAGAGCTTGGCGGTGGTCTTCATGCCGGCCAGGTCGGAGCCGGTGCCCGGCTCGGTCATGGCGATGGCGGTCATCATGTCGCCGGAGACGAAGCCGGGGAGCCAGCGCTTCTTCTGCTCGTCGTCGCAGTAGGCCAGCAGGTACGGGAGGCAGAGGCCGGTGTGCACGCCGCTGCCGCCGAAGCTGACGCCCGCGCGGGCGCACTCCTCGGTGATGACGGCCTGGAACTTGAAGCTGGTCTCGCCGGCCCCGCCGAATTCCTCGGGCACTTCGATACCGAAGACGCCCAGCTCACCGAGCTTGCGGTAGAAGTCGCGGGGGGCCTGGCCGGCCGCCAGCCACTCGTCGTAGACGGGAACGACCTCGGCGGCGATGAAGTCCCGGATCGTCTCGCGGAACGCTTCGTGGTCCTCGTTGAACACCGTACGACGCACTTCGCGCCTCCTCTGGGCCTGAGACATGGATCCGGGACCGGGGTCCGGAAAATAAGCAAGCGCTCAGTAAGTTACTCGCCGGTCGTCCATGCTGTCCAGGGCCGTCAGTGCACCGAGTGCCAGCCGGCGCAGCAGCGCCGCGGTGTCGTTCCGGTCCGGGAGCCCGCTGTGCGCGCCCAGGTGCGGGGTGGAGTTGAGCAGCCCGAAGACCGCGTGCACGGCGGCCCGCACCTGCGGCTCGGGCGCGGCCGGACGCACCTGCCGGACGACGTCGACCCACTGCTCGACGTACTGCCGCTGGAGCTGGCGCACCAGCTTGCGGTCGGAGTCGCGCAGCCGGTCCAGTTCGCGGTCGTGCAGGGTGATCAGCGGGCGGTCGTCGAGCGCGAAGTCGATATGGCCGCGGACCAGCGCGTCCAGTGCTCCGGCCGGGTCGGAGGCCTCGGCGACCCGGGCCTTCCCGGCCGTGAGCAGCCGGCCGCTGATGCCGACGAGCAGCTCGGCGAGCATCGCGTCCTTGCCCGCGAAGTGCCGGTAGAGGCCGGGTCCGCTGATGCCGACCGCGGCCCCTATCTCGTCCACACCGACGCCATGGAATCCGCGTTCGGCGAAGAGCCGGGCGGCCTCCCGCAGGATCTGGTCGCGGCGGTTCTCGCTCGCCTTCGTGGGGTGCATGGAACGAGTCTAGACAATCCCGTTAGCGAGCGTTAACGTGAAGGTCACCACGTTAACGCTCGCTAACTTCCGGGGGCCCGACACATGGCAGCACCCGTCCTCTCCAGCGCCGCCGATCCGGCGTCGGAGACCTACCGTGCCAATGCGGCGGCGCACGCCGAACTGAGTGCGCGGCTGCGCGACAAACTCGCCGCCGCCCGGCTCGGCGGCGGCGAGAAGGCCCGCGCCCGGCACACCGCGCGCGGCAAGCTCCTGCCCCGTGACCGGGTGGACGGGCTGCTCGACCCCGGCTCGCCCTTCCTGGAGCTCGCGCCGCTGGCCGCCGACGGGATGTACGAGGGCCAGGCCCCGGCCGCCGGCGTCGTCGCCGGCATCGGCAGGGTCTCCGGCCGTGAGGTCGTGGTCGTCGCGAACGACGCCACGGTCAAGGGCGGCACGTACTACCCCATGACGGTGAAGAAGCACCTGCGGGCGCAGGAGATCGCGCTCGACAACCGGCTGCCGTGCGTCTATCTGGTCGATTCCGGCGGCGCCTTCCTGCCCCGGCAGGACGAGGTGTTCCCGGACCGCGACCACTTCGGCCGGATCTTCTACAACCAGGCGACGATGTCGGCCCGCGGCATCCCGCAGATCGCCGCGGTGATGGGCTCGTGCACGGCCGGCGGCGCGTACGTCCCGGCCATGAGCGACGAAGCGGTGATCGTCCGCAACCAGGGCACGATCTTCCTGGGCGGGCCGCCGCTGGTGAAGGCCGCGACCGGCGAGGTCGTCACCGCCGAGGAGCTCGGCGGCGGCGAGGTGCACTCCAGGATCTCCGGCGTCACCGACCACCTCGCCGAGGACGACGCCCACGCGCTGCGCATCGTGCGGAACATCGTGTCCACCCTCGGCCCCCGGGTCCCCCGCCCCTGGGACCTCGACCCGGTCGAGGAGCCCGCCGTCGACCCGGCGGGGCTCACCGGCGCCGTGCCCGTCGACTCCCGCACCCCGTACGACGTGCGCGAGGTCATCGCCAGGATCGTCGACGGCAGCCGCTTCGCGGAGTTCAAGGCGGAGTACGGCACGACGCTCGTCACCGGCTTCGCCCATGTGCACGGCCACCCGGTGGGCATCATCGCCAACAACGGCATCCTCTTCGCCGAGTCCGCCATGAAGGGCGCGCACTTCATCGAGCTGTGCGACCAGCGCGGCATCCCGCTGCTGTTCCTGCAGAACATCTCCGGGTTCATGGTGGGCCGCCAGTACGAGGCGGGCGGCATCGCCAAGCACGGCGCGAAGATGGTCACCGCGGTGGCCTGCGCCCGGGTGCCCAAGCTGACGGTCGTGATCGGCGGCTCGTACGGCGCCGGCAACTACTCGATGTGCGGGCGCGCCTATTCACCGCGCTTCCTGTGGATGTGGCCCAACGCCAAGATCTCCGTGATGGGCGGCGAACAGGCCGCCTCCGTGCTCGCCACCGTCAAGCGCGACCAGATCGAGGCGGCGGGCGGCGAGTGGGCTCCCGATGAGGAGACCGCGTTCAAGGACCCCATCAGGGCCCAGTACGACACCCAGGGCAACGCCTACTACGCGACCGCCCGGCTCTGGGACGACGGCGTGATCGACCCGCTGGAGACCCGCACGGTCCTGGGCCTCGCGCTCACCGCCTGCGCCAACGCGCCGCTGGGTGAGCCCGGCTACGGCGTCTTCCGGATGTGAGGACAGAGATGACCATGTTCGACACCGTCCTCATCGCCAACCGCGGTGAGATCGCCGTCCGGGTGATCCGCACACTGCGGCGCCTCGGTGTGCGATCGGCCGCCGTGTTCAGCGACGCCGACGCCGACGCCCGGCACGTCCGCGAAGCCGACACCGCGGTCCGCATCGAGAACTACCTCTCCATCGACGAGCAGTTGCGCGCCGCCGCCCGTACCGGGGCCCAGGCCGTGCACCCCGGCTACGGCTTCCTCGCGGAGAACGCCGCCTTCGCGCAGGCCTGCACCGACGCCGGGCTCGTCTTCATCGGACCGCCGGCCTCGGCGATCCAGCTGATGGGCGACAAGATCCGCGCCAAGGCGACCGTTCTGAAGGCCGGTGTCCCGGTCGTACCGGGATCGTCCGGCAGCGGTCTGACCGACACCCAACTCATCGGCGAGGCACAGAAGATCGGCATGCCGGTCCTGCTCAAGCCGTCCGCGGGCGGCGGCGGCAAGGGCATGCGGCTGGTGCGGGACGAGACGCAGCTCGGCGACGAGATCGCCGCCGCCCGGCGCGAGGCCCGCGGTTCCTTCGGCGACGACACCCTCCTCGTCGAGCGCTGGATCGACCGGCCGCGGCACATCGAGATCCAGGTGCTGGCCGACGCCCACGGCAACGTCGTCCACCTGGGCGAGCGGGAGTGCTCGCTGCAGCGCCGGCACCAGAAGGTGATCGAGGAGGCCCCCAGCGTGCTCCTGGACGAGGCCACCCGCGCGGCGATGGGCGAGGCCGCCGTGCAGGCCGCCCGTTCCTGCGGCTACGTCGGCGCGGGCACCGTCGAGTTCATCGTCCCGGGCGCGGACCCGTCCGCGTACTGCTTCATGGAGATGAACACCCGCCTCCAGGTCGAGCATCCCGTCACCGAACTCATCACCGGCCTGGACCTCGTCGAGTGGCAGCTGCGCGTCGCCTCCGGCGAGCGCCTGCCGTTCGGGCAGGAGGGCGTCACCCTCACCGGCCACGCCGTCGAGGCCCGGATCTGCGCCGAGGACCCGGCCCGCGGCTTCCTGCCCTCCGGCGGAACCGTGCTGTCGCTCCACGAACCGCAGGGCGACGGGGTCCGCACCGACTCCGGGCTCGCCGAGGGCACCGAGATCGGCAGCCTGTACGACCCGATGCTGTCCAAGGTCATCGCGTACGGCCCCGACCGCGCCACCGCGCTGCGCAAGCTGCGCGCGGCGCTGGCCGGCACCGTCACCCTGGGTGTCGCCACCAACGCCGGCTTCCTGCGGCGGCTGCTGGCCCACCCGGAGGTGGTCTCCGGAGTCCTCGACACCGGACTGGTCGAGCGCGAGGTCGGCTCGCTGATCTCACCGGACGTGCCGCCCGAGGTCTACGCCGCCGCGGCACTGCTGCGCCAGGCCGCTCTGCTCCCCCCGTCGGACGCCACCACCTGGACCGATCCGTTCTCGGCGGCCGACGGCTGGCGGCTGGGCGGCGAGCCGGCCTGGACCACCCACCATCTGCGAGTGCCGGGCCACGAGCCGCTGGCCGTCCGGGTCCGCGGAGGCGAGGTCCGGGTGGGCGACGCCGCGGCGGTGCCCGCGCGGCTGGTCCCCGACGGCGGACGCGGCGTCCTGCACTGGGACGGCGCCACCCATTCCTTCCACCACGCGGGCGCCTGGCTGGGCCGTGACGGGGACAGCTGGCACGTCGCGGACCACGACCCCGTCGCGGCCGCCCTGAGCGGCAGCGCGGGCGCCGGTGGCACCGGCGCGCTCACCGCGCCGATGCCCGGCACGGTGACCGTCGTCAAGGTCGCGACCGGGGACGAGGTGACCGCGGGCCAGAGCCTGCTGGTCGTCGAGGCGATGAAGATGGAGCACGTCATCACCGCTCCCCACGACGGCACGGTCACCGAGATCGACGTCACCCCCGGCAGCACCGTCGCCATGGACCAGGTGCTCGCCGTCGTCACTCCCCGGGAGGAGTCATGACCAACGGCCTGCCCATGTCCGTACCGGCCGCCGGGCTGCCCGCGCGGGTCAGGATCCACGAGGTCGGCGCGCGCGACGGGCTGCAGAACGAGAAGACGACCGTCCCGACCGCGGTGAAGGCCGAGTTCATCCACCGGCTGGCCGCCGCGGGCCTCGGCACGATCGAGGCGACCAGCTTCGTGCACCCCAAGTGGGTGCCCCAACTGGCCGACGCCGCCGAGCTGATGCCGCTGCTGGCCGATGTGGACGCGCATCTGCCGGTGCTGGTCCCCAACGAACGGGGTCTGGAACGCGCCCTGGCGCTCGGCGTCACGGAGATCGCGGTCTTCGGCAGCGCGACCGAGTCGTTCGCCAAGGCCAATCTGAACCGGACCGTCGACGAGTCCCTCGCCATGTTCGAGCCGGTCGTCGCCAGGGCCCGGGAGGCCGGAGCCACCGTGCGCGGCTATCTCTCCATGTGCTTCGGCGACCCGTGGGAGGGCCCGGTCCCGGTGGAGCGGGTGGCGGCCGTCGCCCGCCGGCTGTACGACCTGGGATGCACCGAGCTGAGCCTCGGCGACACGATCGGGGTCGCCACCCCCGGCCATGTCACCGCGCTGCTCGCCGCCCTGGTGGAGCAGGGGGTCCCGACGGACCGGCTCGCCGTGCACTTCCACGACACGTACGGCCAGGCGCTGTCCAACACCCTGGCCGCCCTCCAGCGGGGGGTGACCGTCGTCGACGCCTCCGCGGGCGGCCTCGGCGGCTGCCCGTACGCGAAGAGCGCCACCGGCAACCTCGCCACAGAAGACCTCGTCTGGATGCTGAACGGCCTCGGTATCGACACCGGGGTCGACCTCGACCGCCTCACCGCCACGAGCGTGTGGATGGCGGAGCAGCTCGGGAGGCCAAGCCCCTCCCGCACCGTCCGCGCCCTCTCCCACCAGGAGCCGTAGTCATGTCGATCGACCACCGCCTCGCCCCCGAGCACGAGGAACTGCGCCGCACCGTCGAGGCGTTCGCGCACGACGTGATCGCGCCGAAGATCGGGGAGTTCTACGAGAACCACGAGTTCCCGTACGAGATCATCCGTGAGATGGGCCGGATGGGCCTGTTCGGTCTGCCCTTCCCCGAGGAGTACGGCGGCATGGGCGGCGACTACCTCGCCCTCGGCATCGTGCTCGAGGAACTCGCGCGGGTGGACTCGTCCGTCGCCATCACCCTCGAAGCGGGCGTCTCCCTGGGCGCGATGCCGGTCTTCCGCTTCGGCACCGAGGAGCAGAAGCGCGAGTGGCTGCCGCGGATGTGTTCCGGGGAGATCCTGGGCGCGTTCGGGCTGACCGAGCCCGAGTGCGGTTCCGACGCCGGCGGCACCCGCACCACCGCCCGGCTGGACGAGGCGACGAACGAATGGGTGATCAACGGCACCAAGTGCTTCATCACCAACTCCGGTACGGACATCACGGGTCTGGTCACGGTCACCGCCGTCACCGGCCGCAAGGACGACGGACGGCCGCTGATCTCGTCGATCATCGTGCCCTCGGGCACGCCGGGCTTCGGTGTCGCGGCCCCGTACTCCAAGGTCGGCTGGAACGCCTCGGACACCCGTGAGCTGTCGTTCTCCGACTGCCGGGTCCCGGCCGCGAACCTGCTCGGCGAGGAGGGCCGCGGCTACGCGCAGTTCCTGCGGATCCTCGACGAGGGCCGGATCGCGATCTCGGCGCTGGCCACCGGGCTGGCCCAGGGCTGCGTCGACGAGTCCCTGGCGTACGCGAAGACCCGGGAGGCGTTCGGCCGGCCGATCGGCGCCAACCAGGCGATCCAGTTCAAGCTGGCCGACATGGAGATGCGCGCCCACATGGCCCGTATCGGCTGGCGCGACGCGGCCTCCCGGCTGGTGAACGGCGAGCCGTTCAAGAAGGAGGCGGCGATCGCCAAGCTCTACTCCTCGACGGTCGCCGTCGACAACGCCCGTGAGGCCACCCAGATCCACGGCGGATACGGCTTCATGAACGAGTACCCGGTGGCCCGTATGTGGCGGGACTCCAAGATCCTGGAGATCGGCGAGGGCACCAGCGAGGTCCAGCGGATGCTGATCGCCCGCGAGCTGGGGCTCTCGGGCTGACGCGGCGGGTCGATCGGCGGCCGGCGGGCCCGGCGGCGGTCGGTCCCGAGGACCGTCCGCCGCCGGCCGGCTGTCAGCCGCTCGGCCAGGGGACCTGGGGCGAGCGGTAGTAGCCGATGCCCAGGGCCGTCCAGCGCGGGCCCTGGGCGGCGAGCCGCACCTTGTAGGCATCCCACTGGTGGGTGGCCGCCGGGGACCACCCGATCTCGGCGATTCCCGGCAGTCTCGGGAAGGTCATGTAGTCGGCGTCCGCGCTGGTCACAATGGTCTCCGTCCACAGCGGCGCCTCCACGCCGAGGACGGCGGCGGCGGGTGCGCCCTTGATGAAGGTGGCGGGGTCCCAGTTGTAGGAGTCCTTCACCTCGACGAAGCCGGCCCAGTTCTGGCCGAGCGGGGTGGAGGCGTTGTACTTCATGTCCAGATAGGCGCGGTTGGCGGGCGAGAGGATCAGCCGCATTCCGGCCTTGGCCGCGTCCGCGACCTCCTTCTCGCCGCCGTTCGTGCCCCAGTACTGGCCGACGGCCCCGGCGACCGGGTGCGCGCCCGCCAGCTGGTGCCAGCCGATCACGGTCTTCCCGTACTTGGTGACGAGCGGCTGGACCTTGTCCATGAACGTCACGTAGTCGGCGTGGCTGGTGGAGTGCGCCTCGTCACCGCCGATGTGCAGATACGGGCCCGGGGTGAGGGCTGCCAGCTCCCCCAGCACCTGGTCCGCGAACCGGTAGGTGACGTCCTTGGCGACGCACAGCGAACTGAAGCCGACACTGGTGCCCGTGTAGAGCGGCGGGGCGATGCCGTTGCAGTTCAGCTCCGCGTAGGAGGCGAGGGCCGCGTTGGTGTGGCCGGGCATGTCGATCTCGGGCACCACCGTCAGATAGCGGCTGGCGGCGTAGCGCACGATCTCGCGGTAGTCGGCCTTCGAGTACGAGCCGCCGGGTCCCCCGCCGACCTGGGTGCTGCCGCCGTAGGCGGCCAGCCGCGGCCAGGAGTCGATGGCGATCCGCCACCCCTGGTCGTCCGACAGATGCAGATGCAACTGGTTGATCTTGTAGAGGGCGAGCTGGTCGATGTACCGCTCGACCTGGGCGACGGAGAAGAAGTGCCGCGACACGTCGAGCATGCCGCCGCGGTAGGCGTAGCGCGGTGCGTCGGTGATGGTGCCGCCCGGCACCTTCCAGGGGCCGCTCTGCGCGGTGCGCTTCTCGATCGTGGCGGGGAGCAGCTGGCGCAGCGTCTGCACGCCGTGGAACAGCCCGGCGGCCTGCTCGGCGCCGATGGTCACCGACTGCCCGGAGACGACGAGCCGGTACCCCTCCGCTCCGAGTGCCACGGCCGTGTCGCGGGGCGCCCCGGCGCCGTCCGCCTTGGGATCGGCCGTCCCGGCGCCGGCGGCCTTGTCGCTGCCCGCACCACTGATCGTCGCTCCCAGCTTGAGCACGATGCCGTCGCCGCCTCCGTCGTCCGCGACGACGGGCAGCGGGTATCCGGTGGACGGCCGCAGCACGGCCGCGAGGTAGTCGCCGACCTTCCGCACCTCGTCGGAGTTCCCGGGCACGTGGATGCGGGTGCCGGCACCGATGGCGTAGGAGGCGCCGCCGGACTGTACGGAGGCCGGGGCGGGGACGACCCGCTCCATGACGGTCGCCTCGGCGTCGGCTCCGGCGGCCGAAGCGGCCGGCGCGGTCGGGGCCGAAGCGCAGGCGGCGCCGGTGATCAGCAGCAGCGAGCAGAGGACCTGGGGCAGGTGGTTCCGGACGCTGGGTCGTCTCACAGGGGGATTCCCTTCGGCGGGCGGCGGAGAGTACCGATGCCCTCTGGGTACCCTGCACCCCCCGAGCGGTCAAGGTGTAGACCAATTCCCCACACTTTTGGCTCACCCCGATCCACCTCCTGCCCGAAATCGGGCAGGATTCTTGCAAACGGGCGATGATCACACCAGTATCGACGGATGCCCGAACGCCAGACGTCCCATGAGGACCTTGTCGACCACCTGGTCCGCACCACACCGCTGCACCGCGGTGAGGCGGTCCGGGTGATCCAGGACGTGCTGGCGTACTTCGACGAGACGACCGAGCTGTTCGTCCGCCGCCGGCACCGCGAGCTCCAGGCCAGGGGCCTGGTCAACGCGGTGATCTTCGAGCGGATCACCGAGGAGCTGCCGTACCGCGCGGTGACGCCTCCCGAGCTCTCCCTGCGGCAACTGCGCCGCATCGTCTACGGCTGACGCCGGCGGACGCCGGCTCACCTCGGCGGACGCCGGCTGACACACCGGAAGCACCCGGTGCCCCTCGTGCGGAACGGGCACCACCTACTACTGACTTACGACGGAGAGGGACGACCATATGTGCGGGATCGTCGGATACATCGGTAAGCGCGACGTGGCTCCACTGCTGCTGGAAGGCCTGCAGCGGCTGGAGTACCGGGGCTACGACTCGGCGGGCGTCGTCATCACCGGCAAGTCCGGGGTCCTCAAGACGGTCAAGGCCAAGGGCCGGGTCCGCGAGCTGGAGGCGCGCATCCCCAAGCGCTTCGCCGGCACCACCGGTATCGCGCACACCCGCTGGGCCACGCACGGCGCTCCGAACGACGAGAACGCGCACCCCCACCTTGACGCGGAGGGCAAAGTCGCCCTCGTCCACAACGGCATCATCGACAACGCCGACGACCTGCGCGCCAAACTGATCGCCGACGGCGTGGAGTTCACCTCCGAGACCGACTCCGAGGTCGTCGTGCACCTCATCGGCCGCTCGCAGGCCGACACCCTCGAGGCCAAGGTCCAGGAAGCGCTGCGCCGCGTCGAGGGCACCTACGGCATCGCCGTCATGCACCAGGACTTCCCCGACCGCATCGTCGTCGCCCGCAACGGCTCGCCGGTCGTGCTCGGCATCGGCGACAAGGAGATGTTCGTCGCCTCGGACGTCGCCGCGCTGGTCAGCCACACCCGCCAGGTCGTCACCCTCGACGACGGCGAGATGGCCACCCTCAAGGCCGACGACTTCCGCACGTACACCACCGAGGGTTCCAGCACCTCGGCCACGCCGACCACCGTGGAGTGGGAGGCCGAGTCGTACGACATGGGCGGCCACGACACGTACATGCACAAGGAGATCTCCGAGCAGCCCGACGCGGTCGACCGCGTGCTGCGCGGCCGTATCGACGACCGGTTCTCCACCGTGCACCTGGGCGGTCTGAACCTCGACCCGCGCGAGGCGCGGAGCGTCCGCCGGATCAAGATCCTCGGCTGCGGCACGTCGTACCACGCGGGCCAGATCGGCGCGCAGATGATCGAGGAGCTGGCCCGCATCCCCTCGGACGCCGAGCCCGCCTCCGAGTTCCGCTACCGGAACCCGGTCGTCGACCCCGACACCCTCTACATCGCGGTCTCCCAGTCCGGCGAGACCTACGACGTGCTCGCCGCCGTCCAGGAGCTCAAGCGCAAGGGCGCGCGCGTCCTGGGCGTGGTGAACGTCGTCGGCTCGGCGATCGCCCGCGAGACGGACGGCGGCGTGTACGTGCACGCCGGCCCCGAGGTCTGCGTCGTCTCCACGAAGTGCTTCACCAACACCGTGGTCGCGTTCGCGCTGCTCGCGCTGCACCTGGGCCGGATCCGCGACCTGTCGGTCGCGGACGGCAAGCGGATCATCGCGGGGCTGCGGAAGCTGCCGGCGCAGATCGCCGAGATGCTGGAGGGCGAGGCGGAGATCGAGAAGCTGGCCGCCGAGTACGCGGGCGCCAAGTCGATGATGTTCATCGGGCGCGTGCGGGGCTATCCGGTGGCGCGTGAGGCCTCGTTGAAGCTCAAGGAGATCAGCTACATCCACGCGGAGGCGTACCCGGCCTCCGAGTTGAAGCACGGTCCGCTGGCGCTGATCGAGCCGGCGCTGCCGACGGTGGCGATCGTGCCGGACGACGATCTGCTGGACAAGAACCGGGCGGCGCTGGAGGAGATCAAGGCGCGGAGCGGGCGGATTCTGGCGGTGGCGCACCAGGTGCAGGAGAAGGCGGACCACACGATCGTGGTGCCGAAGAACGAGGTCGAGCTGGATCCGATCCTGATGGGGATTCCGCTGCAGTTGTTCGCTTACCACACGGCGAAGGCGATGGGGCGGGACATCGACAAGCCGCGGAACTTGGCGAAGTCCGTGACGGTGGAGTAAGCCTGCGGGTTGGTTTGTGGTTCCGGGGGCCGGGTCCTCCGGGGTGGGTTTCGAAATCGACTATTTACGGTCCCCCAACCTTCGGCCGGGGGTGCCCCCAGCGGCCCACAAATAGCCCGGCAGCATTTCGGAACCCCACCCCTGCGGCCCCGGCCCCCTTGCGTCCCCTCTGACCTGCGGGAATGCGGGCGCGCTAGCGCCGCCGGGGTCCGGGGCTTGGGCCTGCTGCGGCGACGTTTGCGGGGCGCGTGGGTCCGTGGTGGTTCTACGGGATGACGATGACCGGGCGTTGCGCCCGGCGGGCCAGGCGGCCCGCTACCGAGCCGAAGATGCGGCCGATGATGCCCTGGGTGCCGCCCACGACGATGGCGTCGGCCTCGTACTCGCGGCCGACCTCCTCCAGTTCGTGGCAGATGTCGCCGCCGCGTTCGACGAGGATCCAGGGGACTTCGGCGAGGTGGTCGGCACAGGCGAGTTCCAGCCCCAGGACCTCGGTTCTGTGGTCGGGGACATCGACGAAGACCGGTGGTTCGCAGCCCGCCCAGACCGTGGCGGGGAGGCGGTTGGCCACGTGGACGATGATCAGCGCCGAGCCGAGGCGGCGGGCCATGCCGATCGAGTAGGCGAGTGCCCGCTCGCTGGAGACCGAACCGTCGAATCCCACCACGACACCGTGCCGGAAGGCCGGGTCGCAGGACGAGCGCAGCTCGGGGGCCGCTTCGGGGAGCGCCGCCGATTCGGCGAGCGGCTTGCCTTCAGCGGGCTCAGGGAGCTCATAACCGGCCATGATGCGGTTTCTCGACAAGGGCGGCGTGGAGACGCCGACCGGCGGACAACGGCGGTGCTGCGGTCGTCACAGCGAGCTTCGCTGCGTCTTCGGTAATACCCTGACGGGGGCCGCGAGGCTGACCGGTTTCGGCCAGTTCGAGGCTTCCGATCCTTGTGACTCCAGAGTACGGCGGAGACGTATCCCTGCACAGACTCATCGAGCCTCCGCAGGCATTACGTACCCGGAGTTTCCAGGAGAATGCCGCAGCCCGGCCGTGAGCGCAACGTCGCGCCGTCATCCGGCCGGACGAATCCGCGCGGCGGGAGCGGCCGTCGCGGGCGGGCCGGCTCCAGAACGGGTCCAGGGCGGCTCCAGAACGGCTCGAGGGGTCTTCCGGAGCGATCCGAGGGCTTCCCCCGGAGGCACCCGGGTGCGATGCGGAGAGCACCCCGGACCTGCACGGGACGCCCGGCAGGAGGCCACCGCACGAACACCGCCCCCCGCGCAAACCAAATTCCCCGCGGCACCGGCGTGAACAAGACACGGGCTCGGAGCGGGACCGGCAAATGGCCCGATAACGCCCCGACGACGCCGACGGCCGCGAGGGGCGCACCGGGGCGGTTGGCTGGCCAGGGGGCGCACACCGGGGCGCCGTCCAGGGGCGTGCACATCGGTGCCTATGTTTTTCAGCCAACTTCTGGCCGCAGTACCCCTGTTGGTAATAGGCCTTGCTGACACGTCTGCCACCTGCAATGAAACGGCTCCAGGGGGCGCGAGGAGCGTCGTAGGCCACCGCGGGAGCCAGAGGCGTACTTCCCAGCAGGCCCGGTGAGTGGAACGCTTCGTGATCGAATGCTTCACGCCACGTGGTCAAGTCGACTTAGCGCCAGGTGGTGAAGTATTCACAACTGCCTCATCTGACACACCAAACACAGTAGATTCGATCTTGGGAAATACGGCGGGGGAAACGTGCAGGACCGAGGGGCCGCGTCGATCGAGGGGGGCTTGAGCTCCATGATGAGCCAGGAGTCCAGGACCGGTACGGCGATGGAGAACCTGTCGCCATCAGCCGGATCCTCAGCACCGTCAGCGTCGTCCCGCGCCACTCGCAAACTGTCCGCGCGGCGGCGTGCCGAAGTCGTCGCCGTGCTGCTGTTCAGCGGCGGGCCGATCTTCGAAAGTTCCATCCCGCTCTCCGTGTTCGGCATCGACCGGCAGGACGCGGGCGTGCCCCGCTACCGGCTGCTGGTCTGCGCCGGCGAGGACGGGCCACTTCGCACCACCGGGGGCCTGGAACTCAGCGCCCCCTACGGACTCGAAGCGCTCTCACGGGCCGGCACCGTAGTGGTGCCCGCCTGGCGCTCGATCTCCCAACCACCACCTCCCGAGGCCCTCGACGCGCTGCGCCGGGCCCACGAGGAGGGCGCCCGGATCATCGGCCTGTGCACAGGGGCGTTCGTACTGGCCGCCGCGGGGCTTCTGGACGGCCGCCCCGCGACCACCCACTGGATGTACGCGCCCACCTTGGCCAAGCGCTATCCCTCCGTGCATGTGGACCCCCGGGAGCTTTTCGTGGACGACGGAGATGTACTGACCTCGGCCGGCACCGCGGCCGGAATCGACCTCTGCCTGCATGTCGTACGCACCGACCACGGCGCCGAGGCCGCGAACGCGCTCGCCCGGCGGCTCGTCGTGCCGCCGCGCCGCAGTGACTGGCCCTCCAGCCAGCGCCACCTCGACAGGTCATTACCAGAAGAGATCGGCGGTGACCCGCTGGCCGAGGTCGTCGCCTGGGCGCTGGAGCATCTGCACGAGCAGTTCGACGTGGAGGCCCTGGCGGCTCGCGCCTATATGAGCCGCAGGACCTTCGACCGGCGCTTCCGCTCGCTCACCGGCAGTGCCCCGCTGCAGTGGCTGATCACTCAGCGGGTGCTGCAGGCGCAGCGGCTGCTGGAGACGTCCGACTTCTCGGTGGACGAGGTGGCGGGCCGCTGCGGCTTCCGCTCCCCCGTCGCGCTGCGCGGGCACTTCCGCCGCCAGCTCGGGTCGTCGCCCGCCTCCTACCGGGCCGCGTACCGGGCCCGGCGCCCGCAGGACGACCCGGAGCGGCCACCCGCGCCGGCCGAGCACCTGCCGCCCCGCCGGGGCACGCCGCCACAGCTCCTGACGGTGCCGGGCAAGCCCGACTCCGACGTGTACGCCCCTCGGGTGCCCGAGCAGAGCCGCATGGACGGCTCCGACGGCATCATCAGGGGGCGGCTGCGCGCGGAGCGCATCGCACGCGGCCGCAACCCGGCTATGCCTGGTCCACGCGATCGCCCCTTAGGGTGAGACCCATGAACGACCGCATGGTGTGGATCGACTGCGAGATGACCGGGCTGTCCCTGGCCCACGACGCGCTCGTAGAGGTGGCCGCACTGGTCACCGACTCCGAGCTGAACATTCTCGGCGAGGGGGTGGAGATCGTCATCCGCCCGCCCGCCGAGTCCCTGACGACCATGCCCGACGTCGTACGCGAGATGCACACCGCCTCCGGGCTCCTGGAGGAGCTCGAGGGCGGTGTGACGCTCGAGGAGGCCGAGAAGCTGGTGCTCGACTACGTGCGCGAGCACGTCTCGGAACCGCGCAAGGCCCCGCTGTGCGGAAACTCGGTCAGCACGGACCGCGGCTTCCTCGCCCGGGACATGCCGGCTCTCGAACAGCACCTCCACTACCGGATCGTGGACGTCTCCTCCATCAAGGAGCTGTCCCGCCGGTGGTACCCCCGGGCGTACTTCAACAGCCCGGAGAAGAACGGCAACCACCGCGCCCTGGCCGACATCCGCGAGTCCATCGCGGAGCTGCGCTACTACCGCGAGGCCGTCTTCGTGCCGCAGCCCGGCCCGGACACCGACACCGCCCGGGCCATCGCGGCCAAGCACGTCCTGGCCGCCGAATAGCCTGAGGCGAGCACCCTCCCGGACCCTGTATGCTTCTTCAGGTCGGCGCCGAGAAGCGCCGGACATGGTGGGTGTAGCTCAGTTGGTAGAGCACCTGGTTGTGGTCCAGGTGGCCGCGGGTTCAAGTCCCGTCACTCACCCTGAACGACGAAGGCCCGGTCTGTGAGAACAGACCGGGTCTTCGTCATGTCCTGGGTCCCGAGGGCCCGGTGGGGGCCGGGGCGGCGCCGTTCGCCCTGTGTCCGACGTCACACCTTCCGGTGAACGCCGACCCTCGCTACGCCGAGTCCCGCCGCACCAGTTCCGTGGCGAGCACCACATGCCGCCGCACCGAGGTGCGTTCCGCGATCTCCTCCAGGAGGACGCGGGCCATGGTGCGGCCCATCTCCTCGATGGGCTGCCGGACGCTCGTGAGGGCGGGGTCCATATGGCGGGCGATGACGGAGTCGTCGAAGCCGACGAGCGCCACGTCGTCGGGGACCCGCCGGCCGGCCTCCCGCAGGACCTGGAGGGCGCCGGAGGCCATGACGTCGGAGGCCGCGAAGACGGCGTCCACGTCGGGCCGCCGGGCGAGCAGTTCGCGCATCGCGCGCCGGCCGCCCTCCTCGGTGAAGTCGCCGCGGGCGACGAGCGAGGCGTCGTCGCCCAGGCCCGCCGCGCCGACGGCCTGGCGGTAGCCGTCGAGGCGGCAGCGGGCGACGTACATGTCGACGGGGCCGGTGATGGTGGCGACGACGCGGCGGCCGCGGCCGAGCAGATAGCCGACGGCGGACCGGGCGCCGCCCACGTTGTCGGAGTCCACGTAGGACACGGACTCCAGGTCGGAGCGCCGGCCGTTCAGGACGGCGGGCATGTCCAGCTGTTCCAGCAGGTCCGGCAGCGGGTCGTCCTCATGCACGGAGACGAGCAGGACGCCGTCGACCCGGTGGGCGCTGAGGTACTGGGCGAAGCGGGAGCGTTCCTTGGGGGTACGGATCAGCGTCAGCAGCAGCTGCATGTCGGTGTCGGCGAGCTCGGCGCCGACGCCGCGGATGATGTCGGAGAAGTAGGGCTCGGCGAAGAGCCGGGTCTCGGGTTCCGGGATGACGAGCGCGATGGCGTCCGTCCGGTTGCCCGCGAGGGCGCGGGCGGCGCGGTTGGGGACGTACCCCAGCTCGGCGATGGCGACCTCGACGGCGGCCTTGGCCCGGTCGCTCACCCGGGGGGAGCCGTTGATGACCCGGGAGACCGTGCCGCGGCCCACCCCGGCGCGTGCGGCGACCTCTTCGAGCGTGGGCCGTCCGCTGTGCCGACCGTTCACGGTCACTTCCGCCTCCCGACATGACTGACGCGCCATCCTAGGCGCTCGGACGCACCGTGCGTGAGAGCGCTCCCACGATCTCTCACGATAGCGGCCGTGCGGTGCCGGTTTCGTTCAAGAAGTGATCGAAGGTCCGGTCCGGACACGTTCCGGCAACGAAAACGACTTCATGCCTTGACACTTCCCCCTCCGAGGCAGGACTGTTCCGGCAAGCCTTCGTGGGAGCGCTCCCACACCTCGTCGCACACCCGCACGTCGGAACAGAAGCCAGCACGCACGCCAGAACCACCCTGGACAAGGAGAGTGGAATGCGCACTTCCAGCGGCACTCGCGCCCGCAGGACCGCACTGATAGCGGTCGCGGGGCTCGCGACCTGCGCGACCCTGATCACCGGCTGCAGCAGCGACAGCGGCTCGGACTCGGGGAAGAAAGGGAACACCGGGGCCGGGAACATCACGCTGCACGTCGGCGACTTCGGCTCGTTCGGCTACGACGACAAGACGGGCGCAGCCCTGTTCTCGGAGTACCACCAGCTGCACCCGAACATCACGATCGTCGAGGACAACGTCGCCGACGGCCAGAAGTACTGGGACGCGCTGAAGCTGCACCTGTCGCAGGGCAGCGGCCTGGCCGACGTCCAGGCGATCGAGGTCGGCTTCATCGCCGAGGCGACCGCCACGCTCGGGGACCGGTTCATCGACCTGGGCAAGGCCGCCGGGGTGGACACCACCAAGTGGCTGGACTGGAAGGAGAAGCAGGCCACCACGAAGAGCGGCCAGGTGATCGGGCTCGGCACCGACGTCGGCCCGATGGCGGTCTGCTACCGCAAGGACCTGTTCCAGAAGGCCGGTCTGCCGACCGACCGCGAGGCGGTCGCCGCGCTGTGGGCGGGCGACTGGGCCAAGTACATCGAGACCGGCAAGCAGTTCAAGGCCAAGGCACCGGCCGGGGTCTCCTTCACCGACTCCGCCAGCGGTGTCTTCAACGCGGTGGTCTCCAGCCAGGCGCAGCAGTACTCCGACGACCAGGGCAAGCTGATCTACGACACCAGCCCGGGGGTGAAGAAGGCGTGGGACCTGGCGGTGGAGTCGGCGCAGCAGGGCCTGAGCGCCAAGCTGCGGCAGTTCGACGACAAGGGCACCTGGAACGCGGCGTTCAAGAACTCGACGTTCGCCACCATCGCCTGCCCCAGCTGGATGACCGGCATCATCAAGGAACAGGCGGGCCCGGCCAACGCGGCCAAGTGGGACATCGCCGCGGCGCCGGAGTCCGGCAACTGGGGCGGCGCGTTCCTGTCCGTGCCCAAGGCGGGCAAGCACACCGCTGAGGCGACCGCGCTGGCCGCCTGGCTGACCGCACCCGAGCAGCAGGCGAAGGTGTTCGCCAAGAACGGCAACATCCCGTCCACCAAGGCCGGCCTCGACTCGCCGGCCGTGCAGGGCGCGACGAACCCGTACTTCGGCACCGCGCCGGTCGGCAAGGTCTACACGGCCACCGCGAAGAGCGTCACACCGGCGCCGATCGGCCGCTACGACGGCCAGGTGAAGACGTACATCACCGACAACGGGCTGCTCGACATCGAGCAGCACGGCACGTCCAAGGACAAGGCGTGGTCCACCGTGCAGGCGCTGGTCAAGGACAAGATCGACCAGTAGCCGGCGGGGCCGCCCGGCAGTGCGCACACCTGCCGGGCGGCCCGCCCCACGACGCTGATCCGGCCGCGACCCCTCGTCCCGGCCGGGACCGACTGAGACCGACCGACCCGACCGGGAAGGACGCCACTCGTGGCCACCTCCGTCAGGGCGTCGGCCGACGGCAGTCCGCCGCCGGCCCGGCCCGTCCCCGCCGCCGCACCGCCGGGCACCCCCGGCACCCCCGGCACCCCCGCCGGCCCCTCCTGGCGCTCGCGGCTGTACCGCCTGGACCTCAAGGCGACGCCGTACGCGTACATCGCCCCCTTCTTCGTCTGCTTCGCCGCCTTCGGGCTCTTCCCGCTGATCTACACGGGCTGGCTCTCGTTCCACCAGGTCGAACTGGGCGGCACCGCGCAGTGGCGCGGCTTCGACAACTACACCCGGCTGTGGGACAGCGAGTTCTTCTGGAACGCGCTGCGCAACACGTTCTCGCTGGGGGTGATCTCCACTGTCCCGCAGCTGCTGATGGCGCTGGGCCTGGCCCATCTCCTCAACTACAAGCTCCGGGCGCGCGGGTTCTTCCGGGTCGCGGTGCTGGCCCCGTACGCGACGTCGATCGCGGCGGCCTCGCTGGTCTTCGTCCAGCTCTTCAATCCCGACTACGGGATGGTCAACCAGCTGCTCGGCCACTTCGGGGTGCACCACATCCAGTGGGAGGCCGACAAGTGGCCGTCCCAGATCGCCATTTCGACGATCGTCACCTGGCGCTGGACGGGGTACAACGCACTGATCTACCTGGCCGCGATGCAGGCCGTGCCGGGCGATCTGTACGAGGCGGCCGCGCTCGACGGGGCGTCGCGCTGGCGGCAGTTCCTCAGCGTCACCATCCCCTCGATCCGTCCCACGATCCTGTTCACGATCATCGTCTCGACGATCGGGGCGACCCAGCTGTTCGGCGAACCGATGCTGTTCGGCGGCGGGTTGGGCGTCAGCGGCGGATCGGCGCACCAGTACCAGACGCTCAGCCTCTACATGTACGAGAAGGGCTGGCAGAACGGGGCGCTCGGACAGGCGTCGGCCGTCGCGTGGGTGATGCTCCTGATCCTGCTGCTCGTGGGCGCCGTCCAACTGATCATCACGCGGGTCAACCGCAGGAAGCTGGGGGGCTGACCTCATGGCACACGCAGTCGCGGACCGGACCGCGCACCGGTCGGAACCCACCCCCACCCCGCCCAAACCGCGGCGCTTCGCGGCCCGCGCCGGACGGCAGGACCACGCGGGACCCGTCACGTACGTGGTCCTGGTGGTCGCCGCGCTGGTCTCGCTCTTCCCGCTGTACTGGACCGTGGTCGCGGCCTCCAGTACCGACACCCAGATCGTGCAGCCGCCGACCGAGCTGCTGCCCGGCAGCCATCTGATCGACAACCTGAAGATCGCCTGGGACCAGGTCAACATGGGCCAGGCGCTGGTCAACTCCACCATCGTGGCCGGGTTCGTCTCGCTCAGCACGGTGCTGTTCGCCACGCTGGCGGGCTTCGCCTTCGCGAAGCTGCGCTTCCGGGGCCGCAACGGGCTGCTGACCCTCGTGGTCGCGACGATGACGATCCCGCCGCAGCTCAGCGTGATCCCGCTCTACCAGATCATCACCGATCTGGGCTGGGTGGGCCGGCTGCAGTCGGTCATCCTGCCGTCGCTGGTGGCGGCGTTCGGGGTGTTCTTCATGCGGCAGTTCCTGGCCGAGGCGCTGCCGATCGAGCTGATCGAGGCGGCCCGGGTGGACGGGGCGCACAGCCTGCGGATCGTCTGGCACGTGGTCTTCCCGATCGCGCGGCCGGCCATGGCGGTGCTGGGGATGCTGGTCTTCGTCCAGTCCTGGAACGACTTCTTCTGGCCGTTCATCGCGCTGAACCAACAGAACCCCACCGTGCAGGTGGCGCTGGCCGGGCTCGGTTCCGGTGACCACACCATCGACCACGCGGTCGTGCTGACCGGCGCGCTGATCGCGACCGTGCCGCTGCTGCTGGTCTTCGCGCTGCTCGGCAAACACATCGTGGGCGGCATCACCGCCGGCGCGGTCAAGAGCTGACCCGCTCGCAGCGCTTCGCGCAGGCCGACGCCCCCACCCCCGTCATGCTCACTTTTGGGAGTGCCCCCGTATGACCGCTGTCCGACCCGAGACCGAGACCGCATCCACCGGTCTGCTCCGCTTCCCGCCCGGCTTCGTCTGGGGCGCGGCCACCGCCGCGTACCAGATCGAGGGCGCCGTGGCCGAAGACGGCCGCACCCCCTCCATCTGGGACACCTTCAGCCACACTCCGGGCCGGGTCCACAACGGCGACACCGGCGACATCGCGGCCGACCACTACCACCGGTTCCGCGACGACGTCGCCCTGATGTCCGACCTCGGCCTGGGCGCGTACCGGTTCTCCGTCTCCTGGTCACGGGTCCAGCCCACCGGCCGGGGGCCCGCCGTCCAGCGCGGCCTGGACTTCTACCGCGCGCTCGCCGACGAGCTGCTGGGCAAGGGGATCACCCCGGTCGCGACGCTCTACCACTGGGACCTGCCGCAGGATCTGGAGGAGGTCGGCGGCTGGACCGTACGCGACACCGCCGAGCGGTTCGCCGACTTCGCCGCGATCATGGCGGGCGCGCTCGGCGACCGCGTTCCGTACTGGACCACCCTCAACGAGCCGTGGTGCTCGGCGTTCCTGGGCTACGGATCCGGTGTGCACGCCCCCGGCCGCACCGAGCCGGACGCCGCGCTGAAGGCGGCCCACCATCTCAATCTCGCCCATGGCCGGGCGATCGGGGTCCTGCGCTCCACGCTCCCCGCCACCGCGCGGACCTCGATCACCCTCAACCTCCACCAGGTGCGCCCGCTCGACGGGTCGGCGGCGGCACTGGACGCCGCGCGCCGGATCGACGCCGTCGGCAACCGGATCTTCACCGGGCCGGTCCTGCACGGCGACTACCCGGCGGACCTGCTGGAGGACACCGCGCACGTCGTGGACTGGCAGTCCCTGGTGCGGGACGGCGACCTCGCCGAGATCTCCCGCCCCATCGACCTGCTGGGCATCAACTACTACACGCCCACCGTCGTCTCGGGCCCGCGGACCGCGCCCGACGGGACCGAGGCCGCCCGCTTCGACGGCCACGGCGCCAGCGCGCACTCCCCCTGGCCCGGCTCGGAGCAGGTCGCCTTCCACCTCCCGCCCGGCGAGACCACGGCGATGAGCTGGGCGGTCGACGCCAGCGGGCTGTACGACCTGCTGCGGCGCACCGCCGAGGAGAACCCCGGCCTGCCGCTGATGGTCACCGAGAACGGCGCCGCCTTCGACGACTACGTCTCGCCCGAGGGCGCGGTGAACGACCCGCGGCGGATCGACTACCTGCGCGGTCACCTCGCGGCCGTGCACCGGGCGATGGCCGACGGCGCCGATGTCCGCGGCTACTTCCTGTGGTCGCTGATGGACAACTTCGAGTGGTCCTACGGCTACAGCAAGCGGTTCGGCGCGGTGTACGTCGACTACGCCACCCAGACCCGGATCCCGAAGTCCAGCGCCCACTGGTACGCCCAGGTGGCGCGCACGGGTGAGATCACGGAGCCTGACGCTCCGTAAGGAACGCGGGGTGGTGCGGGGGTTCGAGGGTGCCGTCGACACCACTTCACGCGGGCAGCGGCCCACCGGCGGGAAACCCCGCCGATGGGCCGCTGCGTCATGGGGCCGGCCGTGGAATCAGCCGAAGGAGGCGAACGCCTTGGTGAAGGCGAGGTCGCCCTGGACGATCGAGCTGCAGCTCGCGTCGGCGAAGTTCTTCGCACCTCCGGGGCACTGCTTGTCACGGGTCGAGGACCACATCGACAGCCAGCCCAGGCCCTTGGACTTGGCGAAGTTCACCAGCTGGGTCGCGTCGTCGACCTTGAAGATCTCGGTGTTGACGTCGTTCACACCGATCATCGGGGTGACCGCCACCGCCTTCCAGGCGGCCGCGTCCGACAGCCCGAGCACGCTCTTGACCTGCGCCTGCGTCGCCGTGGCGCCGTCGATGGCGTACTGGCCCATGTCGCCGTTGAACGCGGGCCCGTAGTCCATCGCCATGATGTTGACGGCCGAGATCCGCACGCCGTTCTTCTTGGCGTCGGCCAGCAGGTTGATGCCGTCCTGCGTCAGACCGGTCGGCATCGCGGGGAGGGTGTACGAGACGTCCAGCCCGCTGTGGCTCTTCTGGAGCGCTGCGATGGCCTGCGCGCGGCGGCTGTTGGACGCGGTGTCCGGGAGCGCGCCGCCCTCGATGTCGAAGTCGACCTTCGTCAGCTTGAACTGGTCGACGGCCTTGCCGTACGCGGCCGTCAGATCGCCGACCGAGGTGCAGGCCGTGCCCAGTTCGGAACCGGAGGCCCCGCCGAACGAGACGCGGACATCGCCGCCCGCCGCCCGCAGCGCGCCTATCTGGCCGGCCACCGCGTCGGAGCCGAGGTCCGTCACCCCGCCCCACTTGGGGGTGCAGCCGCCGCCGGAGGTGATGAAGGCGAGGTTGTACTGCTTGACGCCGGTGCTCTTGGCGGAGCCGACCATGTCGAAGGCCGGGTACAGCGAGGTGTCGATGTACGGCGAGAAGCCCGCGCCGGCGACCGGAGTGGTGCCGCCGGTCTTGGTGGGGGTGGGGGTCGGCGTCGGCGTGCTGGTCTTGGTGGGGGTCGGCGACGCGGTCTTCGTCGGGGTGGGCGAGGCGGTCGGGCTCGCGGTCACGGTCGGACGGCCGCTGGGGGTGGCGGTCGGGCCGGAGTCCACCGAACACTTGGCGTCGTTTATCAGGCAGTTGACCGGGTCCGCGGCGGTGCCGCCGGACGCCGCCACGAAGCCGACGTCGACCTTCGCGCCGGGCGCCACGGTGGCGTTCCAGCCCTCCGGCTTCACGGTGATGTGCTGGCCGTTCGCGGTGAACTTGCCGTTCCACAGCGAGCTGAGCGTGGTGCCGGCCGGCAGGTCGAACGACAGGGTCCAGCCGGCGAGCGCCTTGTCCGAGGAGTTCGTGATCTCGTACTGCCCGGTGTAGCCACCGGTCCAGCCGCTCGTCTTGGTGTAGGCGGCGCCGACCGGGGCGGCACTCGCTGACCCGGCCAGCGCGAAGGCGCCTCCCACCACGACAGCCGCGGCGACGAGGCCGCCGATCGCCTTGGTCTTGATCCCGGGTCGACGGCGATGCGTGCTGGCCATACCGGCCTGCCTTTCGTGGGGGGCGGGGTGCGGCACGACGCTAGCGCGGGCGGAACGGACAAAAGCCCTGACCACAGCGGGGGTTGGGGTTCTTATGGCGCCCTTAAGGACGGCATCGGAGCGAGTTAAAGGTTCAGACCACTGGCGGGGGACTTCTGTCCCGGCCTGCGACGGCGGCGTGGCACACGGTGACCCCGGCCGGATTCGCCGGAGCCGGGGCGCAGCGCCAGCCAGACCCGGACCTCGGTGCCGCCGAGCACGGAGTGGCCGATGGCGATGTCGCCGCCGGTGGACTCGGCGACCCGGCGCACGATGTCCAGGCCCAGGCCCGTCGAGCCCGGCCCGCCGTCGCCCTGGCCGCGGCGCAGCGCGGCCGCGGGGTCCCGGATGCCGGTACCGGCGTCGGAGACCAGCACGATCACGGCGTCCTCGCCGTTGTGCACGTCCACGGCGAAGGCGGTGCCCTCCGGGGTGTGCCGGAAGACGTTGCCGAGCATGGCGTCGAGCGCGGCGGCCAGCTCACCGCGCGCCACCGGCACCCGGACCGGCCGGTCCACGCCCGCTGTGCGGGCCGTGCGCCCCTGGTCCTCCGCGAGGGCGGACCAGAACGCCATCCGTTCCCGGATCACCTCGGCGGCGTCGCAGCCGGCCATGACCGGCGCGGTGATCTGCTGTTCGCGCGCGGTACGGATGATCGTGTCGACCTCGCGCTCCAGTTGCGCGACGGCCTCGCGGGTCTGCTCGGCGACGGGCCCGTTCCCGAGCGAGGCGGCGTTGAGCCGGAGCACGGTGAGCGGGGTGCGCAGCCGGTGCGAGAGGTCGGCGGCCAGTTCGCGCTCGTTGGCGAGCAGTTGGACGACCTGGTCGGCCATGGCGTTGAACGCGACGGCGACCGAGCGCAGTTCCGAAGGCCCGGCCTCCGAGACCCGGACGCCGAGGTCGCCGCGGCCGAGCGCGTTCGCCGCGTTCGCCAGCCGGCCCGCCGGCCGCACCATCCGGGTGCCGAGCCGGTCGGCGATGGCCACCGAGCCGACGATCAGGCCGATGCCGACCGCCGCCAGCACGATCCAGGCGGTGGCGACGCCCCGGGTGATGTCGCTGTCCGGGACGAAGACCTCGACGACCGCGACCGTGCCCGAGCTGACCGCGTTCGGCTGCAGCAGCGCGTACCCGCCGCCGACCGCGACGGTGGAGGCCCGGCCGCGGCTGGACGCGGCGTCCATCGCGGCGTCGGAGGAACGGTGCCTGCCGATCTCGACCGCGGTGGTGCCGGGGGTGGCCGGCACATGCAGCGCCATCCGGCCGTCCGCGCCGGCCTGGGTGGAGGCGAGCGCCCGTTCCAGCTGGACGCGGTCGGTGGTGATGGCCAGCGCGGGGCCGATCGCGGCGGCCTGCCGTTCGGCGTTGGAGAAGGCCCGGTCGCGGGCCAGCTCCTTGACCACCAGTCCCAGCGGTACGGCGAACGCGACGACGACCATCGCGGTCACCGCCAGGCACACCTTGACGAGCAGCCATCTCATGCCGGTGGCTCCAGCTTCACCCCGACGCCGCGCAGCGTGTGCAGATACCGCGGCCGGGCGGCTGTTTCGCCCAGTTTGCGGCGGAGCCAGGACAGATGGACGTCGATGGTCTGGTCGTCGCCGTAGGACTGCTGCCACACCTCGGCCAGCAGTTCCTTGCGGGCCACGACGACACCGGGACGCGACGCGAGGAAGGCCAGCAGGTCGAACTCGCGGCGGGTCAGGTCCAGCGTCACCCCGTCGAGCTCCGCCTGCCGCCTGCGCACATCGATCCGCAGCCCGCCGACCGCGAGCCGCGCGGTCTCGTCGGGGGCGGCCTCCCGGCCGCGCGCCCGGCGCAGCACGGCGGCCATCCGGGCGGACAGGTGCTCGACCGAGAACGGCTTGACGAGATAGTCGTCGGCGCCCGCGTTGAGCAGCCTGACCACCTCCGCCTCGTCGTCACGGGCGGTAGCGATGATCACCGGGACATCGGTGATCCCGCGCAGCATCTTCAGCGCCTCCGACCCGTCCAGATCCGGGAGGCCGAGATCCAGGATCACGACATCGAAACCGACCTGCGCCACCTCGCGCAGCGCCTCAAGAGCCGTGCCCACACTGCGTACGGTGTGGGCCGCCTCGGTGAGGTGCCGGATGAGGGCGGAGCGCACGAACTGGTCGTCCTCGACCACGAGCACACTTGCCATGGCCCGCACGGTAGCCCATCCGGGGGACCCGGTACCGCTCCGTCCGTTTACCGCCCTCCGCGCCCGGACCTGCCGCGCGTACGGCAGGATGTGCCGATGCAACGAGGATTGCTTCACGCCGGGGCCTGGACGCTCGCGACCACAGCCGCGGTGACGATGTCGTGGTTCGGGGTGCACTCCGTGCTCGCCGGTACCGCCTACGATCCACCGCGCGCGCTCCCGGTCTCCGATGCCGTCGCCGGCTCCTCGGCGCGGCCGGTGGCCTCCTCCACGCACCGGCCGAAGCCGGTGCCGTCCACGACGTCCCCCGCACCGACCGTGCCGCCCACCACCAGGCCCGCGACGAAGGCGCCGTCCCCGCCGCCCGAGAAGCCGCCGGGCACCTCGCACGACGCCTCCACCAGCAACACCACGGGCAATGTGCACGCCTACAAGGTCACCGGCGGCCGCGTCGTGCTCGACCTCGGGCCGGCCTCGGCCACCCTCGTCTCGGCCACCCCCGACACGGGCTGGGAGATGAAGGTCTGGAAGCTGGACGAATGGATCCGGGTGGACTTCACCAGCGGAACCACCACCTCGTCGGTCTTCTGCACCTGGAACGGCCACCCGCCCGTGGTGGAGATGTACAAGAGCTAGGCCGGCCTCCGGTTCAGCGGAAGACCGACTCCGGCGGGGCCGGGGACGGGGCGGCCGTCGCGTCGGTGACCGGGGCCGCGCCGCCCGCGAAGTCGGCCAGCGGGCGGCCGTGTTCGACGCGGCCGGGGTGCGGGTCGGAGGCGACCCGCCGGGTCAGCTCGGCGAGCGGCAGCTCGACGTCGGCGGCGAGCAGGATGGCGTTGCCGAACCGGCGGCCGCGCAGCACCGCCGGGTCGGCGGACACACAGACCTCGGCGAACGCCGACCGTGCGGTGGCGATCTGGGCGCGCAGGAAGCCGAGGGCGCCGCCGTCGGCGAGGTTGGCCGCGTAGAAACCGCCGGGCCGCAGCGCGCGCCTGACCTCGTGCAGGAATTCGGCGCTGGTCAGATGCGCGGGAGTGCGGGCGCCGCCGAAGACGTCCGCGATGACCAGGTCGGCCCAGCCGTCCGGGACCTTCCCGAGTCCCGCCCGGGCGTCCCCGCCCCGCACCTTGATCCGCCAGGTCCGGTCCCACGGCAGTTCACGGCGGACCAGTTCGACGAGCGGACCGTCGATCTCGACGGCCTGCTGGGTGGAGCGCGGCCGGGTCGCGGCGGTGTACCGGGCCAGGGTGAGCGCGCCGCCGCCCAGGTGCAGCACCTGCAGCGGGCGCCCCGGGGGCGCGACCAGGTCGATGATGTGGCCGAGCCTGCGCTGGTACGAGAAGTCCAGGTACGACGGGTCGTCGAGGTCGACGTGCGACTGCGGGGCGCCGTCGATGAGCAGTGTCCAGCCGTGCGGCCGCTCCCGGTCCGGGACCAGCTCGGCCTGCCCGCCGTCGACCACGGCGCCGACCGCTTCGCGGGCCTGCGCCCTTCCGCCCTGCTTCTTGCCTGCCACCCGACCAGTATCGGCCAGCGGGCGGTCAGACGCCGCCGGCCAGTTTGATCGTGCGGGCCGCCTCACCGAGCGCCGCCCGCAGGACGGCCGGGTCGGTGGCGGTGATCCTGCCCGGCCCGCTGTCCGGCGGCACCAGCCACCCGGAACCGGCCACCGACGGCTCCGCGCCGATCGAGAAGCCGCGGCCGTTGCTCCGCGTACAGGAACTGCCGGGCAGGTCCCAGCCGTCGGCGGTGCCCTGTGGCACCAGGAACCCGATGCCGTCCCCCGCGTCGTCGTGCAGCACCGGCCCGACGCCGGTCCGCAGCCGCAGGATGTCCACGGCCTCCAGGCCCTGCTGGGTCGGAACGGTGACGAGATCGCACGGCGGCGTCGCCTGCGGCATCTCGCTCCGCTCCGGGCTCGGTTCGTGCCGATCGGTGTCCAACAAGGGGAACCCTCCTCGCGGGCGGACGCAGCACCGCCCTTACGAGGAGTACAACGCGCCTCCGTGTCAACAGCTACGCCCCGCTAACGCCGCAAGGGGTGGCATTTCATGGCGGATCGCGGGTGAGATATCCGTTTTGTAGGCAAACTCTCGGTATCGGCCCTGTCACAGCGGGTACCGTCGTCGCGCCGTCCGCACCAGGAGTCCGCCATGGCTTCACCGTCCTCAAGCCCCGATCCAGCCCGAACCGCCACCATGGCCAACGCGGCCTTCCGGCAGTTGCGCGGAGACCGTTCCCCCAACGAGTTCGCTGCGGCGGTACGCCGTTCCGCCCGCGAGATCGGCGAGCAGGTCAGCTGCGACGCCCGGTACATCGGGCGGGTGGAGGCCGGGGAGATCCGGTGCCCCAACTACGCCTACGAACGGGTGTTCCGCCATATGTTCCCCGGCCGTTCGCTGGGCGACCTGGGCTTCGCCCCGCGCGAAGCGGTACGGGGCAGACGCGGCGGCGCGCCACCGCTGGAGACGTACGAATTCGAATTCGAGGAGAGCGACGTGCTGCGTCGCGTGTTCATGACCGGCGGCCCCGCCGTCGTCGCGACCGCCCTGGTGTCCGGCTCCGCCGTGCACCCACCCGCCGGCCGGGTCGGCGTCGGCGAGGTCCACGCCGTCGAGGAGGCCGTGCGGCACATCCGGCTGCACGACGACCGGCACGGCGCGGACGGCCTGTACGAACAGGCGGGCCAAGCCCTGCGCACCGCCTACCGGCTGCTCGACGAGGGCGCCTACAGCCAGTCCGTGGCCGACGGGCTGTACGCCGGAGCGGGTGAACTCGCCGTCTCCGTCGGCTGGCTGGCCCACGACTCCGGCCGGTTCACCGACGCCCGCTCCTACTACGCCGAGGCACTCGCCACGGCCCGCGTCTCGGGCGACGCCGCCCTGGAGGCCCACGCCTTCTGCAACACCGCCTTCCTCGCCCGCGACGCGGGCCGGCCGCACGAGGCCGTCCGCGCCGCCCAGGCCGCCCAGGCCGCCGCCCGCCGCCTCGCCTCGCCTCGGCTACTCTCCCTGCTCGCACTGCGCGAAGCGGGCGGCCGCGCGGGACTCGGCGACCGCTCCGGTTGCGAACGCGCGCTGTCGCGCGCCCAGTCGCTCTTCGGGCGCGGCCCGTCCGACGCCGACCCGCAGTGGATGACGTTCTTCGGCGAGGCCGAACTCGCGGGCCTGGAGGCCCAGTCCTGGTCGGCGCTCGGCGACCACCGCCGCGCCGCGGACTCCGCCCGCCGCGCCGTCAGCCTCCAGGACCCGCACTTCACCCGCAACATCGCCCTCTACGGCGCCGAGTTGTCCGCAAACCTGGCCGCCGGCAACCGCCCCGACGAGGCCGCCGCCGCGGGCTCCCGCGTCCTCGACCTCCTCGGCCGCGTCCAGTCCTCCCGCGTACGGGCCCTCCTGGACACCACCGCCACCCGCCTCCGCCCGCACCACCGGACGACGGCGGTAGCCGCCTTCCTGAGCCGCCAGCGCTAGTCGCCTCCGGCGGAGGTTTCAGGACCCACCTGCGGTGGGGGTGCGGGTACGTCGGCGCCCACCCCCACCGTTACGCCTGCGGCGGGCTTTTCCCCACCCGCCCGCCCGACACCGGCACCGATGCAGGTGCGTCGGCACCCGCCCGCAGACCCGGGGACGGCGTTCCTGCCCGCACCAGCGGGCCAGCTGTGACGTGAGGGGGACGGGGCCGCAGGGAGGGGGGTCCGAAATGCTGCCGAGCTATTTGTGGGCCGCCAGGCCCTGAATAGTCGATTTCGGACCCCCCTCCCGGAGGACCCGGCCCCCGACCCCCAACGTCACCCGAGGTGACCCGTGTCGTTCCAGCGTTCAACGGCCGGGTCCCCGTACGCCCACCCCAGAATCGACAGCGACGCCGGATCCAGCCGGATCGACGCTCCGAACGACGGATCCAACCCCAACCACCGCGCCCCCAGCGTTCGCAAGAAGTGCCCGTGGGCGAAAACGAGCACGTCCCGCTCCGCCGACCGCGCCCACCCCACCACCTCGTCCGCCCGCGCCGCCACCCCCGCCAGGGACTCGCCCCCCACCACCCCGTCCCGCCAGATGTTCCACTCGGGCCGGCCCGCCGCGCGCTCGCGCTCAGCGATCTCGTCGGGGACGAGTCCTTCGTAGGCGCCGTAGTCCCACTCCATGAGGGCGTCCCACGGCTCGGCGCGGTCGCCGAAGCCGGTGAGGTCGCAGGTCTCGCTCGCGCGGACGAGGGGGCTGGTGCGGACCTCGAGGCCGGGCAGTCCGTCCCAGGGGGCGCCGTGCAGGCGCTCGGCGAGCAGCCGGGCGGTGCGGCGGCCCTCGTCGGTGAGGGGGATGTCGGTGCGGCCGGTGTGGCGGCCGGAGAGGGACCACTCCGTCTGGCCGTGCCGGACCAGAAGGATGCGCGGAGCCATGCGGAGGGACCTTTCATCACGTAATGGAGATCACTCCATCATCGCGCACTCCGGGCGGCCGGGCCGATGAGGCCCGTCAGGAGTCCGTCGAGGCCGAGCTCGTACTGGGCCATCCCCGCGTCCTGCGCGATGGCGAGCTCGGGGACGAGCTCGGTGAGCGCGGGGTAGCGGTCGGCGGGGAGGTCGGCGAGCCGGGCGCGTACCCGGTCGCGCAGACCGTCCTCGCACAGGGCGCGGTCCCGCCGGACGTTCCACAGCGCGGAGCCGACCGTGTACTGCATGAGGGCGACGTGGGCGCGCGCGGCGTCGACCCGGTCGAGGCCGGCGGCGCGCAGCAGGCCGAGCATCCGGTCGATGACGGCGATGGCCTCGTCGCCGCGCATGGGGCGGGTGGTCAGCAGCTGCAGGGCCGAGGGGTGGTCGGCGAAGAGCCGGAAGACGCTGCGGCATACTTCACGCAGCTGCTCGCGGGCGTCCGCGGTGCCCTCGGCCTCGCCCATGGCGGGCAGCTCGACCTCGCTGAGCAGCCGCTGGGCGACGGCGTCGCTGATCTCTTCCTTGCTGCGGAAGTGCGAGTAGACGGCCATCGTGCCGACGCCGAGCTGCGCGGCGAGGGCGCGCATGGTGAACGCCTCGGCGCCGTCGCGGTCGAGCAGTACGACCGCTGCGTCAAGGATTCTGTCGGGGTTGAGCGTGTTGCGTGGAGCGCGGCGCCGGGGGGTGCGGGCCGACTGGGTGACGGTCATGCCATTCTCTAACTTCTCGCGGAGAGCAACCTGGGAGGGCGCCCCGGGCGTCTTCCCGCACGCATACCCGACCAAGAGATGTTGAACACAGAACGAACGCAGTGTGGCCGGGAATTTCCGGGGCGATGTGCGGGCTGTCTAGCGTACGACGTACGGTAGAGCCTACGACATGGTCCGCAAGGAGCCACATCCGCAGAACGGGGAGAACGGCCGCATGACGATCACCGCCACAGCGCCTCGCGCCTCGGCCTACCGGGGCCGGCTGCGCTGGTGGACCGAGCTGCCGCTCATCGCCGTCGTGTACGCCCTCTACTCGTGCGGCCGCCTGCTGGTCCGCGGCGACGTGGACAACGCCGTCGAGAGCGGGATCGACATCCTGCATCTCGAAGAGCTGATGCGGATCGATCCGGAGCGCTGGCTCAACGGCATCTGTACGAAGTACGCCGCGATCGGCGTCCCCGCGGACTTCGCGTACGCCTCGCTGCACTATCTCGTGACGCCCATGATCCTGGTGTGGCTGTGGCGGCGGCGGCCGACGCACTACCGCGCGGCCCGCACGTGGCTGATGCTGTCCACCCTGATCGGCCTGATCGGCTTCACCCTCATGCCCACGGCGCCGCCGCGGCTGCTCGACAGCAGCCACGGCTTCATCGACACCATGGCGCAGTACGGCTCCTACGGCTGGTGGGGCCAGGACGCCAGCGCCCCGCGCGGCCTCGGCGGGCTGACCAACCAGTACGCGGCGATGCCGAGCCTGCACGTCGGCTGGTCGCTGTGGTGCGGGATCATGCTGTGGCGCTACGGGCGGACCCCGCTGGTGCGCTCGCTGGGCATCCTGTACCCGCTGATCACCACGTTCGTGGTGATGGGCACCGCCAACCACTACCTGCTGGACGCGGTCGCCGGTGCGGCCGTCATGGGCATCGGCTACCTGCTGGCCCCGCGGGCCCTGCTCGCCGTCGACGCGCTGCGCGCCCGGTGGGCCGTCCGGTCCGGCGCCACCACCTCCGCGGAGGGCCACAGCCCGGTCGTGGCGGCCTCCGCGACCGCTGCCGCCTCCGGGACGCAGGCCCCGGCCCCGGCGGCTCCCAGAAGCGCTCCGCACGGCCCGGTACCCAGCGGGGTCCCGACGTCGCGGACGCGATCCCAGGACGAGCACAGATCGGATCCCTCGGACAGGTCTTCCGTGGGTCAGGGCCGAATGTCGTAGCCGGGTGCGAGACTTCCGCGGGTGAGCACTACGCACTATCTGCGGGAGCGGCTGGCCGAGTTGCGCGGACCGGCCACGTCTCCACGTCCGCTCGACGCGCGGGCCCTCGCGGCCCTGGCCGCGAATCCCGGCTGCCGCCGCCGGGCCCTGCTCGACGCCGCCGGGATCGACAAGGGCGCGGTCGCGCAGGTGCTGGGCGCGCCCGCCCCGTTCGGGCAGTCCCAGTTCGCCTTCGCCCGCGGTCATGCCTTCGAGGCCCGGGTCAAGGCGGAGGAGTGCGCCGAGCTGCTGCGGCTGCTGGGCGCCCCCGAGGACAGCGGGGCGCTGCTGCCGGACCTGTCGGCCGCCGGTCCCGAGGGCCGCACCGCCAGGACCCGGCTGGCCCTGGCGGAGGCGACCTCCGCCGGCTGCTGGACGCTGCTGGACCACCCGCTGCTGGCGCTCGACGTGGCGGGGTCCACCGCCTACCTGGAGCCGGACGCGGTGGCGGTCGCGCCGGACGGCTCCTGGACGGTCGTCGAGGTCAAGTCCTTCCCGATCCTGGACGGCAGCGCGGACTCGGTGAAGGTGGGCGCCGCCGCCCGCCAGGCCGCGGTGTACGTGCTGGCGCTGGAGCGGCTGGCGGGGCCGCTGGAGGAGACCGCGGGTCCCGTGCGGGTGTCGCACGATGTGCTGCTGGTGTGCCCCAAGGACTTCTCGAACCTGCCGACGGCCCAGTTCGTCGATGTGCGCAAACAGCTGTCGGTGACCAGGCGGCAGCTGACCCGGCTGACGCGTATCGAGGAGATCGCCGCCGAGCTGCCGGACGGCACCACGTTCGACCTGCGCTGGTCCGAGGACGGCCGCACCCCGACCCGGCCGGCCCCCGAACTGGCCGCCGCCGTCGAGGCGGTCCCGGCCGCGTACTCCCCCGAGTGCCTGGCCGCCTGCGAGCTGTCCCTCCACTGCCGTGACCGCTCCCGTGCCTGCGGCTCCGTCGAGTCCCTGGGCCGCGGCCTGCGCGGTGAGCTGGGCACCCTCACCACGGTCGAGGCCGTGCTGTCCGCCGCCCTCGGCACGGACGCCGCAGGCGCCGAGGCGGACCCCGCCGTCGCCGCGCTGCGCCGCGCCGCCGTGCTGCGCGCCGAGGCGCTCACCGCCGGAGGTGCCGCATGTCACTGATCGGGACGCTGGCGCGGGCCGAGGCCGTGGTCGCGGGCCGGGCGCAGCCGGTGGCGACGGTCCGGCACCGGCACCTGTCGCCGCATCCGCTGGTTTTCGTGCCGCTGACGACGGCCGGCGAGGTCGGCGCTCCACTGGGCGCGCTGGTGGGCCGCGACCGGGAGGCGCCGAGCCTGCTGGTGGTCACACAGCCGCGCGACCGGGACCTGCGGTTCGACTTCCTCGCGGCGCTGGCGACCGCGGTCATCGCGCACATGGACCGGTACGCGGACGAGGTGGAGACCGAACCGGCGACCCGGAACCGCGAGGAGTCCGAGGTCTGTGCGGACGCCCCGCAGATCATCGTGCCGAACGCGGCGGCGGTGGACTACGTCCGGCTGCTCGGCCGCTCCACCCGGTTCCGCCGTACGGCGGAGGAGAATCCGGACGAGCCCTATCCGGTGCCGTCCCAGGTGCCGCTGTCCGGTCGCTGGCTGACCCACTACGCGGAGCGCGCCCGCACCCCCGGCGCCTCGCTGCTGCTGTCGATGACGGAGCTGCTGTCGCGGCACTGGGCGACCGGCCAGAGCAATCTGGAGGACCAGCACCTCGGCGCGCTGCTCGGCTGGATCGACCCTCCCGAGGGAATGACCGGCGCGGAGGCGGCCCGCCGCGCGGAGACCGGACGCGGACCCGACGGCCTGCTGCTGAGCCCGCCCGCCGGCCCGGCGACCGACCCCGCCTTCGACAACACGGTGCTGGCGCCCGCGATGTCCCGCTTCGACGCGGCCCGGGCGGCGGCGCGGACGGCCGGCGCGGAGCGGTCCGCCGCGATGTCCCTCGCCGAGGCCGAGGTGCGGGCGCTCGTCGAGAGCCAGTTGCGGCCTGCCTGGGACGATGTGTGGCGTGGTCTCGATCTGCTGCGGGCGCTGCCCGAGGGCGGGCATGTCGAGGAGCGCTGGAAGCGGGACCGCTGGTCGTACACCGGCCACCGGGACCGGGTGCGGGCCGGTGAGCCGCCGCAGCCGAAGCGCGACGACGCCATCGCGGCCGCGCAGAAGCTGATGGGCCGCGAGACGGCCCAGGTGCGGTTGGAGGCGCAGGAGGCGCTGGACGATCCGCTGGTGATGGCCGGGCGGCGGCTGTCAGGCGAGGCGTTCGCGGGCGAGGTCACCGGCGTGGTGATGGCGTACAGCGAGGCGAAGGTGCCGCGCCCGCGCCCGCTGGTAACCGTCGCGACCGCCGACGTACCGCATTTCGACGCCGACGCGAAGCTCTACCGCGCGCTGCCCGGCGGGAAGACTCAGGAGGCGCGGTTCGTCGAGTGGCCGTCGCCCGGGGAGGTCACCGTACGACTGCTGAACGGCATGGGCCGGGGCAAGGTCCCGGACGAGGGGTCGGTGCCCGCGGCCGGCGACCGCGTGTGCTGGACGCTGTTCGAGCACGCGCCGCGCGGCGGACCGGAGTTGCCCGACCCCGAGGACACCCCGTGGACGCACGGCGGCCCGCCGGGGACCGCCGCCGCACCGGCAGCGCCCGCACCCGATCCCGTCACCGTGGAGGACTTCCTGTGAGCCGCACGACGGAGGACTCTCCGCCCCACGGCCCGGCCCGGCCCGCGCCGCGCGACCCCGCCGCCGAGGCGGCGGCGGTCACCGAGGCGATCCTGCGCGACACGCTGCACGGCTCGTCGCGCGGTGTCGTCGTCGACTCCCCGCCGGGCGCGGGCAAGTCGACGCTCGTGGTGCGCGCGGCCAGGGAACTGGCCGCGGCGGGCGAGTCGTTGATGGTGGTGGCGCAGACGAACGCGCAGGTGGACGATCTCGCGGACCGGCTGGCGACCGCCGATCCCGGGCTCCCGATCGGCCGGCTGCACGGCAGCGAGTCACCGCCCGATCCGCTGCTCGACCGGCATCCGTCGATCGTGAAGTCCGCGAAGGTCGCCGATCTCGCCCAGCAGAAGGTCGTCATCGCGACCTCCGCGAAGTGGGCGTACGTCAAGACCACCGATCTGACGTCGCCCTGGCGGCACGCGATCGTCGACGAGGCCTACCAGATGCGCTCGGACGCGCTGCTGCAGGTGGCCGGGCTCTTCGAGCGGGCGCTGTTCGTCGGCGACCCGGGGCAGCTGGACCCGTTCAGCGTGGTGGGCGCCGACCAGTGGGCGGGGCTGAGCTACGACCCGTCGGCAAGCGCGGTGGTGACGCTGCTGGCGCACAATCCGGGCCTCCCGCAGCACCGGCTGCCCGTCTCGTGGCGGCTGCCGGCATCCGCGGCGCCGCTGGTGTCGCGGGCGTTCTACCCGTACACGCCGTTCCGCAGCGGCACCGGGCCCGGCGTCCGGCGGCTGTCGTTCGGGGTGCCCTCGCAGGGCACCGGCCCTGACGAGGTGCTGGACGAGGCGGCCGCGTCGGGCTGGGGGCTGCTGGAGCTGCCGGCCCGGCACACTCCCCGGACGGATCCGGAGGCGGTGCACGCGGTGGCCCAGGTGGTGCGGCGGCTGCTGGACCGGGGCGGGGTGACGTTCAGCGAGCGCTCGCCGGAGCCGGCGCCGCTGACCGCGGACCGGATCGCCGTCGGCACGGCGCACCGCGACCAGGCGGCGGCGGTGCGGTCGGCGCTCACCGCGCTGGGCGTGTCCGGTGTCGCCGTGGACACCGCGAACCGGCTGCAGGGCCGGGAGTTCGACGTGACGGTCTTCCTGCACCCGCTGTCCGGCCGCCCGGACGCGACGGCCTTCCATCTGGAGACGGGCCGGCTCTGCGTGCTCGCCTCCCGGCACCGGCACGCGTGCATCGTGGTGTGCCGGGCGGGGGTGGCCCGGCTGCTGGACGAGCACCCGTCGACGGAACCGGTGCAGCTGGGCGTGACGGTGAAGTTCCCGGACGGCTGGGAGGCCAACCACGCCGTGCTGGCGCACCTGGACGAGCACCGGGTCCCGTATCGGGCGTAGCCCCGGTGCGGAACGGTGCGGGACGCTGCGGAACCGCACGTCAGACGGCACTTCGGACGGCCCGGAGGCCCACTTGCGCGGGCGCGGGACAATGGAACGCGCGAATCCCTTGGAGGTAGGTACATGTCCGAGCCGCAGTCGGCTCACGACCGGCGCGACGCCGTCCCGCCGGCCCCCGCACGGCGCCTGCGCCCGGCGGAGCTGCTCTTCGAGCCCGCCCAGGCCCTCGCCGACGAGGAGCACTTCTTCGACCTGGAGTCGCTCGACGATCCCCGGGAGCTGCTGGCGCGCTCCACGGAGCTGGCGCTGGCCTTCCGCGCCGCCGCCGACCGGGCGACGGAGTACCAGGCGATAGCCGCTGCCCAGCTGGCGGATCCCCGGCGCTTCGACCGGCTGACGTATGCCGCGATCGCGGAGCAGTCGGGCTGGACCGAGGACTACGCGAAGAAGATGGTCGAGTTCGGGACACGTCTGCAGGAGCGGTGACCAGAACCAATGCCCTGAGCCGGTGATTGTGTCAAGCGACCACGGCCCTTTGGCATATGCGGGTTGCGCAAGGTACCGGACGACCGGCGTTCCTGTCCCGTATTCGTCCGATTAACATCGACGCAGTGCGAGCGGCCGGTACCTCTAGGTGTATGAGCGAATGGCAGTGGGAGACCTGGAGGCACCCGGACATCACCGTGGCCGGCGACCCGACGGACCCTGAACGGCAGTCGCACACCGCGTACGTCACCCCTGCGGGAGCCGCCTGGCTCGCCTCCGCCAGCGCTTTCCCGCGCAGCGTCCAGGCGCTGTGGAGCGCCCGCCCGACCGCGCCCAGCGTGCTGCCGTGCGGCACCGTGTTCGACGTGGTGAACCTCCCCGCGCTCTTCGGCCGCCGGGTGCTGGAGCAGTTATGGGCCGCGGGGCCCGGCAGCGGGCCGGTCGCCCTGCACCGCGGCCGGGTGCTGCTGCTGGTCGCCCCCGGGTCCGCCCAGCGGCTGCCGTCGCTGCTCGGCTGGGAGGAGTGGAGCCGCTCGGTGCCGCCGCTGATGTGCCACGGCCTGGGCGACGCGGTGACCGTGCCGCCGCTGTACGGCGACGAGTCCGGCCTGGACACCGAGGGCGGATCGTCGCGCTGGGTGGTGGCCCCCGACACCCGTCATCCCTGGCTCCCCGGCCCCGACGTGCTGCTGTGGGCCTGTATCCGCGCGGCCCGCGCCGCCGCCCGTACGACCGCTTCCGCGACGGTCCCCTCGGGCTCCCCGGCCTGAACGGGATATCGATTTTCACTCCGCCGGAAGCGGATGCTAATGTCTGTCTCGCAGCACGCGCCGCTAGCTCAGTTGGTTAGAGCAGCTGACTCTTAATCAGCGGGTCCGGGGTTCGAGTCCCTGGCGGCGCACCTACGGGAAACCGTTGACCTGGGCGTTCCTCCTTCGGGAGGGGCGCCTTTCGTCATGTACGGGGCCAGTGCGAGAGCGGCACGGGAGCAGTGCGAGAGCGGTACGGGAGCGGCCCGGCGCGGTAACAAGGCCAGGGAGAGACCGTCTCCAGGAGGCCCCGCATGCCGCTGCCGCACTACCGTCCCCCGGACGCGCCCGACGGCGCGCGCGAGGACGCGTGGCGTCCGCCGCCGCGCCGCGTCGGCCGGATGGCGGCGGGCATCCTCGCGGTCACGGTGGTGACCGGCGCCTGGCTGCTGCGCGACGGCACGCAGGAGCGGGAGCCGCCGCTGCCCACGGCGGCCGAGGCGGTGTCCGCGGCCGGGCGGCACCCGGACCCCGGCGGGCCGACGGAGTTCGCGCTGCCGCCGCGCGCGGTCCCGCTGACCGCCGCCGCCCCCGAACGGATCCGGGTCCCGGTCATCGGGGTCGACGCGCCCCTCATGCGGCTCGGACTCGACACCACCGGCCATCTGCAGACCCCGCCGGAGTCCGAGCGCGGGCTGGCCGGCTGGTACGCGGGCGGGGCCGCGCCCGGCGCTCCGGGCGCCGCCGTGCTGGCAGGACACGTGGACACCCGCGAGGGCCCCGCGGTCTTCTACGAGCTGGGCGGGCTGCACAAGGGCGACCGGATCGAGATCGACCGCGCGGACCGCCGTACCGCCGTGTTCACGGTCTACGGCATCGAGGTCTACGAGAAGCAGGACTTCCCCACCGACCGGGTCTACGGCGCGACGCCGGACGCCGAGCTGCGCGTGATCACCTGCGGCGGAGTGTTCAGCAAGGCGGCGGGATACCTGGGCAACGTCGTGGTCTACGCCCGGCTCACCGGCTCCACCGGACCGGCCTGAGGACCAGCCCGAGAACCGGCCAGCAGAACCAGCCCCAGAACCCGCGGACGAACCCGCCGACGGACCCGCCCGGCGCATCCTCCTGACGCACCGGCACCCCGTCGCCCACACCCCTTCAACCGGCGTGCCCACCCCCGGAACGGCCGGTTGGCCGAACCGGGGGCCACCACTGGCAGGTGAATGCAGTATGTCCTAGTTTAGGTATTTCTGATGTCATTTATGAATCTGCGCGTCACCGGGGAGGTCGCTGTGCGACAGCCGCTGGCCATGAGCGGGCCGATGGAGTGGCCGCTGACCAACGGCGCCGTGCCCTGGATCGTGCTCGTGATCGGCCTGCTGTCGCTCGGCTGGCTGCTCGTGGTCCGCCGCCGCTCCTGGTGGACCGTCACCGTCCCGCTGATCGCCCTCGGTACCGCCGTCGCGGTGTTCGTCGTGCAGTACCTGGAGGACAACTCCTGGCGGCTGATCGCCGATGAACTGCCGATCAGCGTCCTGGTGTGGATCGGGGTCGGAGTCTTCGGCGTCGCCCTGGCCGTGGCCCGCTGCTTCTGCACCCCGCACTGGCGGATCAGGCTGGCCGCGCTGCTGGCGGGCCTGCTCGTGCTGCTCGCCGCGTGCTCCCAAGTGAACGTGTTCTACGACCAGTACCCCCGGCTCCGCACCCTGGTGACCGCGCTGACCCGGCAGAGCACCGACCTCAGGACAGCCGGCGGCGGCAGGCAGAACGCCACCGTCCGCACCCCGGAAGGCGGCACGCTCGAATCGGTGTGGAAACCGCCGGCTGACATGCCCGGCAAGGGATCGCTGTCGAAGGTGAAGATCCCCGGCACCGTCTCCGGCTTCGACGCGCGCGACGCCTGGGTCTATCTGCCGCCCGCCTACCGGACCAGCCCGCGCGCGCTGCTCCCCGTCATCGTCCTGATGCCCGGTCAGCCCGGATCGCCGCAGGACTGGCTCGACTCCGGGCAGCTGGCCGAGACCATGGACGCGTACGCCGCCGAGCACCACGGTCTCGCGCCGGTCGCGGTCTCCGTCGACACCCTCCACTCGCCGCTGAACAACACCATCTGCGTGGACTCGAAACGCGGCAAGGTGCACACCTACCTCACCCAGGACGTACCGGCCTGGATCAGGGCCAACCTCCAGGTCGCGAGCGCACCCGCGTCCTGGGCCGCGGGCGGCTACTCGCTCGGCGGCACCTGCTCGCTGCAGCTGGCCGTCACCGCGCCGGAACTCTTCGGGTCGTTCGTCGACATCTCCGGGCAGCGCGAACCGACCCTGGGCGGCCACCAGCGCACCGTCGACGAGCTGTTCGGCGGCAGTTCGGCCGCCTACGACGCCATCAGCCCGCTGAAGATCATGCGGAAGAAGTCCTTCCCCGGCACCAACGGCCTGTTCATCGTCGGCTCCGCCGACGGCACCTTCGCGCCGCAGCAGCGGGACGCGTACGCGGCGGCCCGCAAGGCCGGGATGAACGTCACGTACAAGGAACTGCCGGGCGGCCACAGCTGGGCGGTCTGGCGGCCCGCCCTCGGCGTGGGGCTGGCCTGGCTCGGCGGCGTCACCCATCTGACCTCCCCATCCAGCGGCTGACGGGACTGCACCGATGACCGAAACGCAGGCGCGGGAACTCCCCGACGGCCCGGAGCCGACCGGGCCCAGTACGCCGAAGCCGCCCGGCCGGTGGCGGTCCTGGGCGGCCAACACCCGGCGCGGCGCCGGGCAGCTGCGGCACGCGCCCGTCACCGTGACCCTGATCGCCGCCCTGTGGATCACCGGCGCGGCCACCGGATCGCTGCGCAGGGGCCCGGACGACCAGCTGTTCGACGCCGTCGGCGTCGGCTGGGAGACCCTCGCCGAGGGCCACTGGTGGACCCCGCTCAGCTCCGGCCTGTGGTGCTCCAGCCTCGACATGTATCTGATCAGCACCGTGGCGCTCGCCGTGCTCGGCACCCTGGCGGAGCGCCGGATGGGCTCCGCGCGCACCGTGCTGGCGCTGGTGGCCGCCCAGGTGGCCGGCACCCTGCTGGGGGTGGGCCTGGCCAAGCTCGGCGACCTGGCCGGCGACGACTGGCTGGAACTGCTCTCCCTGCAGGCGGCGGTCGGCCCCACGGTCGCCGTGGCGGGGGTGGCCTTCACGGTGAGCGGGACGATGACGGCGCTGTGGCGGCGCCGGGTGCGCCTGCTGCTGGCCGCGGTCGTGCTGGTCCTCGCGCTGTACCTGGGCACCCTGCTGGACCTGCTGCAGGTCACCGGCGGGGTGATCGGCCTGGCCGTCGGGGCGGTGTTCTGGCACCGGCTGCCGCACCGCCGGCCGCACCGGCCGGCCGGTGCGTCGCACTCCGAGACCCGCGTGCTGGTCGGGCTGTTCATCGCCGCCGCCGCGATCGGCCCGGCGCTGACGATGCTCTCGCCCGACGCGCTCGGCCCGCTGGCCACCTTCCGCGATCTGCTCGTCACCTCGCACCCCGACGCCCAGGCCGTCCAGGACGCCTGCGCCGAATCGGTGCGGGCCTGCCACCAGATCCACGCCGAGGAACACTTCTACGACTCCCCCGCGATCCTGATGACGGTCATGCCCGCGCTGCTGCTGCTCGTCCTCGCCGAAGGACTGCGGCGCGGCCGGCGGCTGGCCTGGATCCTCGCCATCGTGGTCAATCTGGCGCTGATGGCGATCGTTCTCTACGAGATGGTGGACTTCCTCGGTTCGCTGGACCTCAGCACCCCGGAGGGCCGGGACGACCGGAGCTGGCTGATCCGCGCCTGCATCGAGCAGATCCTGCTGCCCGCCGCCTCGATCGTCCTGCTGGTCGTCACCCGGAGCCGCTTCCAACTGCGGCTGCCGCGCAGCTCGGTCCGCAGGCTCGCCCTGGTCGTCGGCGGCAGCGTGCTGGCCGTCGCCGCCGTGTACGTGGGCACCGCCTACGCGATCCGCGATCAGTTCTACCCGGTCGCCACCGTCTCCTTCCTGTGCCAGGGGCTCGTCTCCGTCTTCCTGCCGCCCATCTACAGCGACCTCGCCGACCAGGGCCCCATCCCGGTCGGCTCGGGCGCCCACTGGCTGTACGAGTACTGCGGTCTGGTGCCCTGGCTGGTCGCGCTCGTCTCGCTGCTGGTGGTCTTCCGCAGCAACCGGCTGCGGTCCTCCGACGAGCAGGCCCGGCGGGCCCGTTCGATCCTCACCGAGCACGGCGGCTCCACGCTCTCGTACCTGTCCACCTGGCAGGGCAACCACTACTGGACGTCCCCCGGCGGCGACGCGGGCGTCGCGTACCGGGTGCTCTCCACCATCGCGCTGACCACCGGCGACCCCTTCGGGGAGCGGTCGGCCCGGGAGCGCGCGGTGGGCGAGTTCGCCGCGTTCTGCGACGCGCGCGGCTGGTCACCGTGCTTCTACAGCGTCAACGAGGAGTCCCGGCAGGCCGCCGAGGCGCTCGGCTGGAAGTCCCTGCAGGTCGCCGAGGACACCGTCGTACCGCTGGCCGGCCTGGAGTTCAAGGGCAAGAAGTGGCAGGACGTCCGCACCGCGCTCAACAAGGCGGGCAAGGCCGGCATCACCGCCGAGTGGTGGCGCTTCCCGGACGCGCCGCTGGCGCTCACCGAGCAGATCCGGGCCATCTCCGAGGAGTGGGTCGCCGACAAGGGGCTGCCCGAGATGGGCTTCACCCTCGGCGGCCTCGACGAACTCGACGACCCCGAGGTGCGCTGTCTGATCGCGCTGGACGCCGACCGGACCGTCCACGGCATCACCAGCTGGATGCCGGTCTACCGGGACGGCGAGCCGATCGGCTGGACGCTGGACTTCATGCGGCGCCGCTCCACCGGCTTCCGCGGCGTCATGGAGTTCCTGATCGCCTCCTCCGCGCTCGGACTGAAGGAGGAGGGCGCGGAGTTCATCAGCCTGTCGGGGGCGCCGATGGCGCGGGTGGACCGCGGCGAGGCCCCGGCGCCACTGCAGCGGCTGGTCGATGTGTCGGGGCGACTACTGGAACCGGTGTACGGTTTCCGTTCATTGCTCGCGTTCAAGGCAAAATTCCAGCCCGACTACCACCCTATGTACATGTGCTACCCCGATCCGGCCGCTCTGCCGACCATCACCCGGGCCATCGGCAAGGCCTACCTTCCGCACATGACGGCGGCTCAGGGCGTACGGCTGGTCCGCCAGCTGTCCGGCTCCTGAGCCGGGGTCCGAATCCGGATTGAGGTGACGCCATGTGGGACTGGCTGGCCGACGCCTACCGGTCGCGGATCGTCGACAACGGTCGCGAACCGCTGTTCCTGCTGCTCGTCGGGTTGATCGGCTCGTTCCTCTTCATCCGCTTCAGCGTGCGGATGATCCGGCGCGGGGTGAGCTGGTGGCCGGGGAACGTCAACCCGGGCGGCCTGCACATCCACCATGTCGTCTTCGGCCAGGCCATGATGCTCATCGGCGGCATCGGCTCCTTCGCCGTACGCGGCGGGGTCCTCGCGCACAACCTGCTGGCCGTGCTGTTCGGCATCGGCTGCGGGCTGGTGCTCGACGAGTTCGCCCTCGTCCTGCACCTGGAGGACGTCTACTGGAGCGAGCAGGGCCGCAAGTCCGTGGACGCGGTGATCCTCGCCGTCGCGGTGATCGGTCTGCTGCTCATCGGGGAGGCCCCGCTGGGCGGCTTCGTCGGCGGGATCAACGGTGAACAGATCGGTGTCGCGGCGGTCCTGCTGGGCTTCGTGGTCATCTGCCTGATCAAGGGCAAGGTGTGGACGGGGCTGATCGGCGTGATGATGCCGCCGGTCGCGATCATCGGGGCGCTGCGGCTGGCCCGCCCGGCCAGCCCCTGGTCCCGCTGGCGCTACCACTCCCGGCCCCGGCGGCTGGCCCGCTCCGAGCGCCGCGAGGACCGCGTCCACCGGCGGCTGGTCGCGTTCAAGACCAGGCTGATGGACGCGGTCGCGGGCGCCCCGCACCTGAAGTCGAAGTCCGAGAGCGCCCCCGTGCCGCGCCCGACGCTCGTCGACATCCCGCCGTCCCGGATCGAGGTGTGGCTGCGGCCGCTGCAGCAGCCGGGCGCGGCGGTCGCCGTCTGGTACCTGCGGGCCGCCGCCGTGGTGAACGTCCTGACCGGGCTGATCGCGCCGTTCCGCGAACGGGTGCACCGGGCCACCGACGGGGAGTTCTTCACCGCCTTCCTGCTGAGCCCGGGCTTCACCGGCGCCGTCCTGGCCTTCCTGCTCGCGGTGACGCTGCGCCGCCGCAAGCGCGCGTCCTGGATCGTCGCCGTCACGCTGGTCTGGGGATATCTGGCGCTGTGCCTGCTGGCGCTGGATCTGCTCCCGGAGGCCCGCGCGCACCCCTTCAACTGGATCTCCCTCGGCCTCACCCTGCTGCTGGCACTCGCGCTGGCGGTGTCCCGCCGGGCGTTCAACGTGCGGGGCGAGCGCGGCAACGTCGCCCTCGGACTGGTGTCGCTGCTGATCGGCAGCGTCGTCACGGTGGGCCTGGGCACCGTCCTGGTGCACGCGACCGACGCCCCGCCGCCGGCGAGCTGGCGTGCCTGCCTGCACTACGCCGTGCTGCGCGTGCTGACCGTCTCCAGCCTGTTCGACCTGCCCGAGATCACCGTGCCCGCCTGGACCGACCTCGCCATCAACCTGCTGAGCGTCACGCTGATGCTGATGGTGCTGCTCGCGTTCTTCCGCTCCCCGCGCGGCCGCGCCCGGCTCCAGCCGGCGGACGAACAGCGGCTGCGCGATCTGCTCGCCACGCACGGCGAACACGATCCGGTCGGGTACTTCGCCCTGCGCCGCGACAAGTCGGTGAGCTGGTCGCCCGGCGGCCGGGCCGCCGTGCTGTACCGGGTGGTGAACGGGGTCGCGCTGGCCTCCGGCGATCCGATCGGGGACCGCGAGGAGTGGCCGGCGGCGATCGACGGCTGGCTGGCCGACGCCCGCCGGCACGCCTGGATCCCGGGGGTCACCGGGGCCGGCGGGGGGGCCGCGGCGGTCTACGAACGGGCCGGGCTGAAGTCGCTGGACTTCGGCGACGAGGCGGTGGTCGACGTCGCCGCGTTCGCCGGAACCTACCTGGGCACGTCAGCGGAAGGCGGTGCGGCGCTGCGCCCGCTGCGCGAGGCCCACGGGCTGATCCGCGACGCCGGCTACACCGCCGTCGTACGCCGCCACCGCGACATCCCCCGCGACGAGATGGCCGATCTGGCCCATCTCGCCGACGCCTGGCGGCGGCACGCCAGCGAGCGCGGCTTCTCGGTGGCCCTGGGCCGGCTGGGCGACCCCGCGGACGGCGAGTGCGTGATGGTGGAGTGCCGCGACCCGCAGGGACGCACATCGGCGCTGCTGAGCTTCGTGCCGTGGGGCCGGCGCGGCCTCTGCCTCGACCTGATGCGCCGCGACCGCGAGTCCGGCAGCGCGCTGATCGACTACCTGATCACCGAACTGCTGCTGCTGGCCCGGGCGGACGCCGAGCCCGTGCGCGGCGTCGAGCGGGTGTCCCTCAACTTCGCGGTCTTCCGCTCGGTCTTCGAGGAGGACGGCAAGGCCGGTGCGGGTCCGCTGCTGCGGCTGTGGCGCAAGGTCCTCCGGCTGCTCTCCCGCCGCTGGCACCTGGAGGCCCGCTACCGCTCCTACGCCGCCTACCTGCCGGAGTGGCGCCCGCGCCACCTGCTGTACGAGCGGTCCGCCGAGCTGCCCCGTATCGCCACCGCCACCGCCATGGCCGAGGGCTTCCTGACGGCGCCGCGGCTGCCGCGGCTGGGCGGGGCGCCGTACCCGGCGGCGCCCGCGACGGCGCTGGGTTCCGAACCGGACGGTACCGGGCCGGATTCCACGCCGGATTCCACGCCGGACGATTCGGCTCCCGGCCCGCGCTGAGGCGGGCCGGGTGCGGGGCGCCGGCCGGACCCGTTTCACCCGACCGGCCGTGGCACCAGCATCCGTTCCCAACGTGTCCCGACCCGCTCCCTGACCTGCGCCTGCCGCGTCGGCCCCGGTCGTCCGTTGGTCCGTTCGGAGTAGTCCTGAGCGATCGTCAACAGGCACCGGGAGCGCCGTCCGGGTGTCCTCGGAGGGTGGGCGGACTCCTGTCCGCCCCGCGGAACACCGTCCGTGACCCCGCCCTGGGAGAAACCCGATGCGCTCACAGCACCTACTCGCCGGCTCCGCCCTTGCCGCGGTCATCGCGCTGAGCGCGGTGGGAGCCGCGTCAGCCGTCTCGACCGAGCCCATCGCCCCCGTCGAGTCCGCGGAGCCCTCGGCACCCGCCGACCTCTCCTCCCCCGACGTGCCCACCGACCTGGCCTCGCCCGACGTGCCCAGCGAGCTCTCCTCGCCCGCCGTGCCCCTCACGCCGGTGGGGCCGGCCAATCCCGTCATCGTCCAGCCGGACCCGGTGGCCCCCGGCGGCCAGTTCTCCGTCTTCGACGGCGGCAACTGCAGCGGCACGAGCGGCGTCGCCACGTTCAGGTCCGCCTCCGGCGGCTCGGCCATCCCTTCGGTCAACCTCTCCACGCTCAGCAACCAGGTCGGCGGGGTCGGTACGGTCCCGGAGGGCACCGAGCCGGGCCAGTACGAGGTCTCGGTGTCCTGCCAGAAGGCCACCACCGGCAAGCAGGGCCCGTTCACCGGCACCCTCACCGTCTCGTCCCGCACGCCCAAGGGCGGTGTGCAGACCGGCCTCGGCGGCGGCATCGGCATGGATCCGGCCGAGACCGCGCTGGGCGCGGCACTGGTGGCCGCGGCTCTCACGGGCACGATCGTCCTGGGACGCCGACGGGCCCGCGGCAGCGACAGCTGAGCGGTGGCGCGGGCTGCTCGCGGTCGGTCGATCGGTCCGTCGGTCGTCAGTCGGTCAGTCGGTCAGTCGCAGACGGTGGCCGCCGCGGGCAGCCTGCCCTCCAGCAGGAAACCGTCGACGGCTTCCGTCACGCAGGTGCTGTGCGCGAAGTAGGCACCGTGGCCCTGTCCGTTGAACGTCAGGACCGGGCTCCCGTTGCCCAGCGCGTCGCTCATCCGCCGGGCGTTCGCGTACGGCGTCGCCGGGTCGCCCTTCGTGGACACCAGCAGCGCCTTGGGGGCATCCACCGCCCTGACGTCGCGTGAGGTGTTGTCCCCGGCGGACGGCCAGCCGGCGCAGGCCAGCATCGAATCGGCGATGGCCCGGCCGAACACCGGCGACGCGGCGGCGAACGCCGCCCCGGCCGCCGCCACCTGACCGGCCGTGTAGCGGTCGGAGGTGTCCCGGCAGTCCACGGCCAGCTTCGCCACCGCGTAGTTGGTCCGCCCCGGATCGCTCCCGTCGGACGGGTTCCGCCGCCGGACGTCCGAGCCCCCGTCCTGCGCGAGCAGCAGCAACGGCTCGCCGTCGCCGGCCCGCAGGGCGGCGAGTGCCTCGCTCAGCACCGGCCAGGAGTCCGCGCTGTACAGGGCCGTCTGCAGCGCCGCCAGGTACTCGTCCTGGCCGAGGTCCCCGACGGCGGTCCGCAGCGGGTCGTGCGCGAGCCGCTCGCTCCGGTCCGCCAGTCCTGCCATCCGTGCGCGCTGGTCGGCCCCCTCGATCGGGCACGCCTTCCCCTGCGCCGCGCAGTCCTTGACGAACGCCTCCAGCGCGCGCTGGAACGCGGCCGCCTGACCGAGCGCCACCCGCTCGCTGTCGGACGCCGGATCCTCCACCCCGTCCAGCACCAGCCGTCCCGCGCGGTCGGGGAACTGGTGCGCGTACACCGCGCCCAGCTTGGTCCCGTACGAGAAGCCCAGGTAGTCGAGCTTCTCGTCACCCAGCGCCGCCCGCATGACGTCCAGATCGCGCGACACGTTCGTCGTCCCGATCCACGGCAGGATCCTGCCGGAGCGCTGCCCGCACTGCCCGGCGAGCCGCCGGACCTGCTCGATCAGCTCCCCCTCCGCGGGCGGCGGCTCACCGCAGTCCACCGGCACACTGCGGCCCACCCCGCGCGGATCGAACCCGATCAGGTCGTACCGGGTGTTGAGGACCGCCAGGTCCGTACCGGCCCGGCCCGCGAGCGTGTCGATCCCGGAGACCCCGGGGCCGCCGAAGTTCACCGGCAGGGAGCCGATGCGGTCACCGGGGCCGGTGGCGGGGTAGCGCGACAGCGCGATGTCGGCGGTGCCGCGGGAGGGCGTCGCGTAGTCCAGCGGCACCACGATGCTGCCGCACTGCATGCCGTCGGCCGCGCATGCGGACCAGGTGATCCGCTGCGCGTAGAACCGCGTCAGATCCGGCTGCGCCGGGCCTCCGACCAGCACCAACGCCGTCGTCGACCCCACCGCCAACCACAACCCGAGCCCCATCCCGCCAACCTAAACGCCCCCACGGGCCCCCGCACGCCGGGCGAAGGCAGACCCGAACGCCAGCCCGGCGCCTGAGGCCCACCCCCAGCCCGCCCGGCGCTTGAAGGCCGTTCCCCTCCCCCGGTCCGCCCGGCGCTTGAGGCCACCCCCAACCTGCCCGCGCCTGACACCCTCCCCAGCCCGCCCCGCGCTTGAAGACCGTTCCCCACCCCCAGCCCGGCCGGCGCTTGAGGCCACCCCCAGCCCGCCCGGCGTTTGAGGGCACAGGGCGGGCGGGTGGGGGAAGCCCGGTGCCGGACCGGGCTCCGGTGGGGGCTCCGGCGGCGGCGTCCCGGTTGCGGAAAGCCGGGGGACGACCAGCATGGTCGTATGGAGGAACCCCGCTGGAAGCGCTCGGTACCGGGGTGGTTCGGGGAGTTCTTCGCCTCACTCGCCATCTTCTGCGCCGTCCTCGCCGTAGTCGGCCCCCTGCACCGTCTCCTCGAACCCGTGCGCCGCTGGGTGGAGATCCTGACGGTGCCGGCGTCCGCGAACCTCGCCTACGCGGCGTTCCTGATGCTGCTCGCCGGCGCGCTGGCCGCGCGCAAGCGGGTGGCGTACTGGATCGTCGTGGTGTTCCTCGGGCTGACGGTCCTGGCGAACGTGGTGCTGATCGTCTTCTCGGAGTGGAGCGCCATCCCGGCGCTGGCCATCACCGGCGCCGCGCTCGCCGCGCTGGTGCTGGCGCGCGGCGAGTTCTCCGCGCGGGTGCGCAAGGGCGCGTTCTGGCGGGCGCTGCTGGTGCTGCTGGTGGGCCTGGTGATCGGCGTCCTGGCCGGCTGGGCGCTGCTGTCGGTGTTCCCCGGCACGCTGGTCGGGAAGGACCGGCTGCGGTGGGCGGTCAACCGGGTGGTCGGTGGCGTCAACGACCTGCCGGCCGGCATCGGTCATCCGCCCTTCTGGACCAACTTCTGGCTCGGTCTGTTCGGCGCGCTCGCGCTGCTCGCCGCCGCCGCCACGCTGTTCCGCTCGCAGAAGGTCGAAGCGGCGCTGCACGGCGACGACGAGCCGCGGATCCGCGCCCTGCTGGCGAAGTACGGGGAGCAGGACTCGCTCGGCTACTTCGCCACCCGGCGGGACAAGTCGGTGGTCTTCTCGCCCAGCGGGAAGGCCGCCGTCACCTTCCGCGTCGAGGTGGGCGTCTGTCTGGCCAGTGGCGATCCGCTGGGTGACACCGAGGCGTGGGGGCCCGCCATCGAGGCGTGGCTGGAGCACGCGGCGCAGTACGGCTGGGTGCCGGCGGTGATGGGCGCGGGCGAGGAGGGCGCGAAGGCGTACTCCCGGGCCGGGCTCGGTGCGCTGGAACTGGGCGACGAGGCGGTGCTGGAGGTCGGTGGCTTCGATCTGGGGGGCCGCGAGATGCGTGGCACCCGGCAGGCCGTCAACCGGGTGCGGCGCACCGGTGCGACGAGCCGGATCCGCCGGCACCGCGAGCTGTCGCCTGACGAGTTGCACGAGGTCGTGGCACGGGCGGACGCCTGGCGCGGCACCGATACCGAGCGCGGGTTCTCGATGGCGCTGGGCCGGCTCGGCGACCCGGCGGACGGCGACTGCCTGCTCGTCGAGGCGCTGGACGACGCGGGACAGGTCATCGCGCTGCTGTCGTTCGCGCCCTGGGGCCGGGCCGGGGTCTCGCTGGACGTGATGCGGCGCGATCCCGCCGCCCCCAACGGGATCATGGAGTTCATGGTGACGGAGCTGGCGGCGCAGTCGCCCCGGCTCGGCATCCGGCAGATCTCGCTGAACTTCGCGGTCTTCCGCTCGGTCTTCGAGGAGGGCGCGAGGATCGGCGCGGGCCCGGTGCTGCGGCTGTGGCGGCGGCTGTTGCTCTTCTTCTCCCGGTGGTGGCAGCTGGAGGCCCTGTACCGGTCGAACGTGAAGTACCAGCCGGAGTGGTATCCGCGCTTCCTCTGCTACTCCGAGGCGAAGGACCTGGCCCGTATCGGTCTGGCGTCCGGAATCGCCGAAGGCTTCGTGGAGATGCCGCGGCTGCGCTTCTGGCGGGACCGGAACGTGGGGCAGGGACCGGCCGCGCTGCCCGCGTTCGTCGAACTGGAGGAGGCCTCGGCGGCCGCCGCCGACCTGTCGGCGGCAGCGGCGGGACCGGGCCGGACTGCCGGCTCCGGGCGCCCGGAGCAGGTACGCGTCAGGCTGCGGAAGCTGGAGCGGCTGCGGGACGCCGAGACCGACCCGTACCCGCCCGGCATCGTGCCCACGCACACCCTGGCGGCCGCGGCGGCGGCGCCCGCCGGCACCGAAGTACGGCTGTCCGGACGGGTGTTGCGGTTGCGCGACCACGGCGGCGTGGTCTTCGTGACGCTGCGGGACTGGTCGGGCGATCTGCAGATCCTGCTGGGCCGTGACCACTTCACCGCCGAGGGGATGCGGGCGTTCGGCTCCGACGTCGACCTGGGCGACCTGCTGGACTTCGATGCCGTGATGGGCGCGAGCCGGACCGGCGAGGTGACCGCCGACGCGTCCACCTGGCGGCTGAGCGCCAAGTGCCTGCACCCGCTGCCCGACAAGCGGCGCGGCCTGACCGACCCGGAGGCCCGGGTCCGGCAGCGCTATCTCGACCTGGTGGTCCGGCCCGAGGCCCGCGACGTGCTGCGGGCCCGCAGCGCCGCGGTGCACTCGGTGCGCGAGTCACTGGTGGCCCGCGGCTATCTGGAGGTCGAGACGCCGATGCTGCAGCCGGTGCACGGCGGCGCCAACGCCCGCCCGTTCACCACCCACATCAACGCCTACGACCTGGACCTGTATCTGCGCATCGCCCCGGAGCTGTATCTCAAACGGCTCTGCGTCGGCGGTGTCGAGAAGGTCTTCGAGCTCGGCCGCACCTTCCGCAACGAGGGCGTGTCGTACAAGCACAACCCCGAGTTCACGATGCTGGAGGCGTACCAGGCCTACGCCGACTACGACTCGATGCTCGACCTGACCCGCGAACTGATCCAGCAGGCCGCGACCGCCGCCAACGGCTCGCAGACCGCCCGCCGGGACGGCGGCGACGTCGACCTGTCCGGGCTGTGGCCGGTGCGGACCGTCAACGACGCGATCTCGCAGGCGCTCGGCGAGGAGGTCACCGCCGACACCCCGCCCGACGTGCTGCGGCGGCTCTGCGACCGCGCGGGCGTCCCGCACACCCCTGCCGACGGGCGCGGCGACATCGTGCTGGAGATGTACGAGCGGCTGGTCGAGGAGCGCACCACCGTCCCGACGTTCTACAAGGACTTCCCGCTGGACGTCTCCCCGCTCACCCGGCAGCACCGCGTCGACCCCCGGCTCGCGGAACGCTGGGACCTGGTCGCGTACGGCACCGAGCTGGGCACCGCCTACACGGAGCTCACCGACCCGGTCGAGCAGCGCCGCCGGCTCACCGAGCAGTCGCTGCTCGCGGCGGGCGGCGACCCCGAGGCGATGGAACTCGACGAGGACTTCCTGACCGCCCTGGAGTACGCGATGCCGCCGACCGGGGGGCTGGGCATCGGCGTCGACCGCCTGGTGATGTTCCTTACCGGCCGGTCGATCCGCGAAACCCTGCCGTTCCCCCTGGTCCGCCGCCGCTGATCTGCGGATATACCGGCCCTAGGGGGATACGGGACGGCCGGACATTGGCCGAACGGACGAGGGCGCCGGCCGGGGGCTGCCCTTACGGTGGGAGCACGGGACGTACGGAGGGCCGGTCCGGAGCGGACCGGCCCTCCGACGACACGAACTAGCGAGTGGGTCGCTCTACCGATGAGCTACGGCCCCGTGCGTGGAGCCGGCTGGATTCGAACCAACTTCTCCCCACTCTTCAAAAATCATAACAACCACCCCATTTTCCGCAATTCGGACAACGCGGTACGGGGCCTGGCATCGATGGAGGTACAACCGTGGCGCTGAGCAGCGCGAAGAAGACGACCGCCACCGCTCTGGGGATGACGCTCGCCGGCGCCGCCCTGGCGGCCTGCGGCGCCCAGCAGGGCGCCCAGCAGGGCGCCCGCACGGCGCCCGTCTCCGCCCCGTCGCCTGCTCCGTCCTCCGCCACGATCCCCCATCAGACCCGGACGGGCACCCCACCCGCCCCGTCCTCGCGGCCCGCGTCACCGCCCGCCTCGTCCTCGCCGACCACCCCGACCGACGACGCGCCCGGCGGCACCCGCGTGAGCCGGGAGATACAACACGGCCTGGAGAACGGCGGCAAGGCGGTGGCCCTGACCTTCGACGACGGCCCCGACCCGCGCTGGACGCCGCAGATACTGGCGCTGCTCGCCCGGCACCACGCGAAGGCCACCTTCTGCGAGATCGGCCCGAACGCCCAGGCCCACCCCGCCGTCGTCCGGCAGATCACCGCGGCCGGGCACCGGCTGTGCGACCACTCGGTGCACCACGACGAGCACCAGAGCGCCAAGTCCGCCGACTACAACACGCACGAGATCCTGGACGCGCGCCAGGAGATCGCCACCGCGGCCGGCCCCGGCGCCGAAGTGCCGTACTACCGGGCGCCCGGCGGCGACTTCAAGCCATGGATACGGGAGATAGCCGCCGGCCACGGAATGCGCCCGCTGGGCTGGACCTCCGACTCCGACGACTGGAAGCGCCCCGGTACGGCCGCGATCATGCGCCACATCAACGCCAACCTCAGGCCCGGCGCGATCGTGCTGATGCACGACGGCGGCGGCGACCGCACCCAGACGGTGCAGGCGCTGTCCCGGCTGCTGGACCAGCTCGACGCGCAGCACTACACGTACAGCTTCCCCGGGCGCTGACAGCTTCCCCGGCCGCTGACCTTCCCGCCGACCGTCCCGCTGACCTTCCCGCTGCGTTCCCGCCGACGTTCCCCGCCGGGGACCCGGGGGCGCGGTAGCGTTCGAGAGGCGTTTCCCGCTCTCTCTTGGAGGCTTGTGACCATGGCAACCACCCGCACCGCGACCACCCAGTGGAAGGGCGCCCTCCTCGACGGCTCCGGCACCGTCTCCCTCGACACCTCCGGTGTCGGCACCTACGAGGTCTCCTGGGCCTCGCGCGCCGAGGTGGCCAACGGCAAGACGAGCCCCGAGGAGCTCATCGCGGCCGCGCACTCGTCCTGCTTCTCGATGGCCTTCTCGCACGCCCTCGCCGGCGCGGGCACTCCGGCGGAGCTGCTCCAGACGCAGGCCGACGTCACCTTCCAGCCGGGCGAGGGCATCACCGGCATCGTCCTGTCCGTGAAGGGCACCGTGCCGGGCATCACCGCCGAGGCGTTCGAAGCCCTCGCCCAGGACGCGAAGGCCAACTGCCCGGTCAGCCAGGCCCTCGCCGCGGTGAAGAACATCACCCTCAAGGCCGAACTCCTCGCCTGACACCGGCTCTCCGCCCGGACCCGCCCCGGCGCGGTGCGCCGGCTCTCCCCCTCCCGAGAGCCGGTGCGCCCCGCCGGTGCCGGTCCAGGGGTCAGTGGCGGGTCACCCGGACCTCCCATTCGCCGGCGGAGTCACGGCCCAGCACCCGGACCGTGAGGCCCGCGGCAGGGTCGTTGAAGACCTCGCCCACGCGGAAGGGCGCGTCGTTGAGGGAGTTGAACGATCCGCTGCTGAAGTCGCAGGCGCTGCTGGTGGGATGGGCGTCCCGTACGGTCACCGGGCCGGCGCCGGAGTCGATGTCGGTACGGACCTGGTAGACGAGTACGCCCTCGCGGCAGGCCTCAGCGTCGTTGCCCGACGCCTGCCGGGCCTCGATCACATAGGCGCGGGTCCGCCCGTACGGAACGACAACGGCCTTGCGGCCACCTGTCAGTGACACGGCGCGCAGCGCGTACGTCCATTCGCCGCGCACCGAGGCGCAGGCGATCTGGGTGTCGTCCAGCCAGCCGAGCCGCCATTTGTGCCAGGCGAGCAGGTCGCCGCCCAGACCCCAGTCCAGGGACATGCTGTCCCACTGGCCCGCCAGGGTGTCGGTGCGCTGGAAGTCGTCGGAGGCGTAGAGGTCGGGCAGGCCGAAGGCGTGGCCGTTCTCGTGGCCGAGGACGCGGGAGCCCGACTGGTCGTGGCCGTAGATCAGCGAGACCCGGTCGAGCCGGGCGCCGTCGTCGGTGGTGGCGGCCGAGGCGCCGGTCCAGGTGACCGACAGGACGGCCTCGTCGGCGGGCGGACCCGCGTTCGGGGTGACGAGGATGTTGACCAGGTCGTAGCCGCGGAAGTCGATGTCCCGGTCGGCGACCTGGAGCAGGTCGCGCATCATCGCGGTGTGCGCGTCCCAGCCGTAGCCGCGGCCGATCCCGTACGAGGAGAACGGCCGTGGCATGCGGATGTAGCGCATCACGGGCGTCGACTCGTAGTGCAGCTTTCCGTACGAGCCGCGGTCGAACCACTGCTGGACGGCGGGGAAGAACTCCGCGTACCGCTCCTTGGCGCTGTAGGGCGCGGGCGCGTCGGAGAAGTCGATGAACAGGGTCAGGGCCCGCACCCGGCCGGTCGACGGGGCGAACTCACTGCCCACCCCGCGCGCGGCCCGGTCGGGAAAGCCCTCGGACATCGCGGTGCCCGGTGTCGCGCGCAGCGCGCACGGCCGGGCGGCCGTCGGCGGGGAGTAGGCGGCCTGCGGCCCGGTGGTGGCCGTACTGGCCACCGCGAGCAGCGCGACCGTCCCGATGGCGGCGGCCTTCAGCCCCGCTCCGGGCATCCACGGTATTCGCCCGTCCGTCGCCACGGCGCTATCCCTCGCTGACCTTGACGGCCCAGGAGCCGTCCAGGGAGCGGGAGGCGACCGTCACGCGGACCCGGCCCGCGTCGTAGGAGTAGGACTCGCCCACGCCGAGCGGCGCGTCGGCCAGCTGCGGGTAGGCGGAGCCGTCGTGGCAGGCGGAGGTGGCGGGGTGGCCGTCGAGGACGTCGACGGGGCCTTCGCCGGACTCGGTGCCGGAGCGCACCTCGTAGAGCAGCACGCCCTCCCGGCACAGCCCCACGTCGTTGCCGGCCGAGGTGCGCGCCTCGATGGCGAGCGCGGTGCGCTGCCCGGTGCGGACCACGACGAGCTTGCTGCCGCCCGCGGTCTCCAGCGGTGTCAGTTCGTGCCAGGTGGTGCCCCGCCGGGACACGCACTGCACCTGGCTGTCCTGCAGCCAGCCGAACTTCCACTTGTGCCAGGCGAACGGCTCGGGGGCGAGGCCGAACTGGCTGCCCATGAGGTCCCAGTCGCCGACATGGGTGTCCCAGTCGGCGTCACTGCCGATGGCCGGCCTGGAGTACAGGTCGGGGAGGTCGAAGACATGGCCGGTCTCGTGGGCCAGCACGTTGTGGTCCGGGGGGTGTTGCTCGAACACCGTGACCAGCCGCCGCAGATCGGTGCCGTCCGCCCGCATCGGGGTGGCGAGGTTCACGACCTTGGTGGCGTCCGCGTCGACGCCGGGGGCGTCCGGGTCCGCGACCAGGTAGACGAAGTCGTAGGCGGAGAAGTCCACCGTGGGGTCGGCCACCGCGATCGCGTCCCGCAGGTACCCGGTGCGCAGATCGGGGTCCCAGTCGCGCCGGATCCCGTAGTCGGTGGAGTTCCGCGGCATCTTGATCCAGTGGTCGACGGGGTGGTCGCGCAGCTGGAACTGCCCGTACGAGGCACGGTCGTAGAAACGCGAGGTCTCCGGGAAGTGGTCGGCGGCGACCTCTTGGGTCGTCAGGGCCGGCACGGCGTCCGGAAACGAGAGGAAGATCATCACGGCGTCCAGCGCCGTGCTCGGCCGGGGGTACGAGGCGTTCCACGTATCCACTCCTTCGGAGTGGTGGGCCGTGGTGCGCGGCAGGGCGCAGTCCCCGCCGGGAGCGGCGGCCGCGGTGGGCCCCGCGACGAGCGTCCAGGCGACGACGGCGGCGAAGACACTCGCCGCCGCCGCCATCGCGCGCAGGGGTCGCCGCCGCGCCCGTATGAGGATGCCTGACCGCCGCACATGGACCTCCGGGGAGGAATCGTGAGCCCGTTCGGGACACCTTCACCACGTTGCTATGAATTGCGACGTTATGTCCTGTTGAGTTGCTCCGCCCGGGGTGATTCCGTCGTCATTACTGTGCGTAATGGCCTATCCGAATCGGTCAGTTGCTCGCCGCATTCGTGCAGAAACGATCAATCCGTCAGCTTGCGTGCCAAGAATCACCACGACGGCGCTGGATCAGCCGCTCCGCCAGCGCCTATGATCGCCACCGAGACCAGCGCGACACGGGGAGCGGGCAATGGGCGGACCCTCGGGCGGCCCCAGTGCCGAACCCGACATCACACCGGTAATCCTCACGCTGAGTAACGGTTCCCCTCCGGGGCCGCCCGGCCCCACGGCCGGTGAACCGCGCGACTACCGCGCCGCCTTCACCGCGGCCCGGCTGCCCATGGCGCTGGTGGACCGCGACGGCTGGGTGCTGGAGGCCAACCAGGCGCTCGGCGCGCTCCTCGGCACCAGCACCGCCGGGCTCGCCGCCCGCGTCGCCGCCGGACTGCTGGGCCTGGCCGACGACGATCCGGTCCGCACCGCCTACCGTGAGGTCCTCGGCGGCCGCCGCGACCAACTGCGCTGCACCCGCCGCATCAAGCGCCGCGACGGCGGCTCCCTGTGGGCCGAGGTGACGCTCTCCGGCACCGGAAGCGCCTGCGGGACGGCGCTGCTGTCCGTCGAGGACATCGGCGAACGCCACAGCCTGCGCGAGCAGTTGCGCCATCTGCAGATGCACGACTCCGTCACCCGGCTGCCCAACCGGGCGCTGTTCTTCGAGCGGCTCTCCGCCGCCCTCGACGGCGCCGGCAGCAGGACCGGCCGGATCGGGCTCTGTTACCTCGACCTCGACGGCTTCAAGGCCATCAACGACACCCTCGGGCACCGGATCGGCGACCAGCTGCTCGCCGCCGTCGCCCAGCGGCTGCTGACCTGCGCGGAGCCCGGCGGCAACCTGGTCGCCCGGCTCGGCGGCGATGAATTCGCCCTGCTCGTCCGGGACTCCACCGGCACGGGACAGGCCACCGTGCTCGCCGAGTCCGTACTCACCTCACTGCAGCGGCCGTTCGACGTGGACGGCCAGCGGCTCGCCGTGTCGGCGAGCATCGGGGTGGTCGAGCGCGAGGTGGCCGGCAGCTCCGCCACCGGACTGATGCAGGCCGCCGACACCACGCTCTACTGGGCCAAGGCCGACGGCAAGGCCCGCTGGACGCTCTTCGACCCCGAGCGCAACGCCCACCGCATGACCCGGCAGGCGCTGTCCAGCACGCTGCGACAGGCCGTGGAGCGCGGGGAGTTCATCCTGGAGTACCAGCCGCTCGTCGGGCTCGACAGCGGTGTGCTGCGCGGCGTCGAGGCGCTGGTCCGCTGGCAGCACCCGCACTTCGGGCGGCTGGCGCCGGACCGTTTCATCGGCCTCGCCGAGGAGAACGGCTCCATCGTCCAGCTCGGCCGCTGGGTGCTTGCCGAATCGTGCCGTCAGGCGCGGGTCTGGCAGAAGGACCACCCGGACGACCCGATCTTCATCAGCGTCAACGTCGCGGTCCGGCAGGTCTGGGACTCCGACCTCGTCGCCGATGTCGCCGCCATCCTGGAGGAGACCGGGCTGCCGCCGGAACTGCTGCAGCTGGAACTCACCGAGTCCGCCGTCATGGGCTCGGCCGGCCGGCCGCTGCAGGCCCTGCACGCGCTGAGCGAGATGGGCGTGCGGATCGCCATCGACGACTTCGGCACCGGCTACTCCAACCTCGCCTACATGAGCCGGCTGCCGGTCTCCGCCCTCAAGCTCGACGGTTCCTTCGTCCAGGGCTTCCGCTCGGCCGAACACCCCAACCCCGCCGACGAGACCATCGTCGAGGCCCTGGTGGAGCTCGCCCACCGGCTCGGTCTCACCGTCACCGCGGAATGCGTCGAGAACGCCGAACAGGCCGAGCGGCTGCGGCGGATCGGCTGCGACACCGGTCAGGGCTGGCACTACTCCCGTCCCGTCGCCGCCGAGCGGATCTCCGAACTGCTCGCGGGCTGACGCCGGGCGGCCGCTGCCAGGCCCGTGTGGCCCCTGTACCCGCACATGCCGGAGCCCGCGTCCGTGGGGGGAAGGGACGCGGGCTCCGGATGGGGCGGTCAGGTCAGCAGGCGCCGAGGTCCTGCCACACGCCCCATTCGCCGGTGGTGCCGGGCTCCTCGCCCGTCGTCCACCACTTGGCCTTCCAGTTGTGGCCCTTCCAGGAGACCGTTCCGCTGGCACTGGTGTAGACGGCGGAGGAGCTCCAGGCGGCCGCGGCGCAGGTGCCGGTGGGCGGCGTCGTCGGCGGGGTGGTGGGAGGCGTGGTCGGAGGCGTCGTGGGCGGAGTGGTCGGCGGGGTGGTCGGAGGAGTCGTGGGCGGGGTCGTCGGCGGTGTGGTGCCGCAGCCGCTCGCGGAGCCGCCCACCGCGGTGTTGATCTTGTTGAGCAGCGTGGTGCCGGTGTCCAGGTCCAGCAGCGAGTACATCATCGCGCCGGCCAGTCCGCGGCAGTGCGCGTAGTCCGCGCGGGCCTGGATCGACTGGGCGTTGAGACCGGTCCAGAACTCCGTGCCGTTGTAGAAGTACGAGGACTTCGACGCGTCGTCCCAGAAGGTGGTCGCGGGGTTGTCGACGATGCCGCCGAGTTCCTTGTAGTACGCGATACCGGCCGTGGCGCTGAGGCTGCGGGCCGGGGCGGGGCCGCTGGCGGGCTGGCCCAGACCGTGGTTGGCACCGGCGGGAACGCCCGTCCAGCCGCGGTAGTAGAGCTCGTAGCCCAGCGTCAGCTTGTTGGCGGGGAAGCCGCCGGCGATGCCGTATGCGGCATTGCCGTCGAGCCAGGCGTTCACCGCGTTGGTGATGTTGTACTTCTCGGTGCCCGGCGCGATCGGGTCGGTCGGGTCGGTGGCCGACGGGACGAGCGGCGACTGGTGGTAGACCGGTCCGTCGGTGTCCCAGGCGCCGTGCATGTCGTAGGTCATGATGTTCGCGTAGTCGAGGTACTGCCCGACCTTGTTGGTCTCGATGTGCGAGATCTTGTCCTGGCCGGCCGGCAGCGCGGCGGTCAGCAGCATCTTCTTGCCGCCGTTGGCGGTGCCGTACGCGTCGAGCTGCTTGCGGAACTCGGCGAGCAGCAGCGTGAAGTTCTGCTTGTCGGCCGCGTCCACGTGGTTGCCGAGGTGGCCGCCCGTCGAGCCCGGGTACTCCCAGTCGAGGTCGATCCCGTCGAACACGCCGGCCGCGGAGCCGGGGCCGCCGAAGCCGCCGTCGACGGGCAGGTTGCCCTTGATGTACTGGTCGATGCAGGACGTCACGAGCTTCTTGCGGCTCGCGTCGGTCTTCGCCGCGTCCGAGAAGTACTTGGAGTACGTCCAGCCGCCGATGGAGATGTCGACCTTCAGCTTCGGGTACTTCGCCTTGAGCTTCCGCAGCTGGTTGAACGCGCCGGTGATCGGCTGGTTCCAGGTGTCGGCCACCCCGTCGACGCTGTCGGCCGCGCCGAAGGACTTCTGGTAGTCCGCGAAGGAGTCGCCCGCGCCGTCACCGGCGCTGGGGTTGTTCTCGTCCTGCGAGGCGGCCTTGTTGGCCTCGAAACAGGTGAGGTCGGTCGGGTGGATGTTCCCGAACGAGTAGTTGATGACGTCGAGCTTGCTCGCGATCCCCCGGGTGTCGAGGTCCTTGGGGTAGAAGGCGTTGCCGTACACGCTCCACTGGTCGTAGTAGGCGATCTTCACCCCGCCGCTGCTCGCGGCCGCGGCGGCCGGCTGGGCGTCGGTACCCGCACTGCCCGCGGCGCTCGCCGGGGCGAGTCCGCCGACGAGCGCGGTGATCGCGCCGAGGGCGAGGGCCGCACTGGTGGCGGCAGCCACGAGTGATCTTTTCTGGAGCTGCACGAAAGACCTCCGGGGGGAGAGGGAGGAGCAGGGGGCTGCGCCATGAATAGCGCCCTTGAGATGCTCCGGTCAATGGTCTGAACCAGACTTAGGACTAGACCAATTGGCGCGCCGGCTACCCGCCAGAAACCCCCTCCGGCCAGCGAAAAGCCGCCTGTCGCAGGTGCTGACAAGCGGCTTTAGCCTGAGTTAAGGATCCGGAACATGTCCCTCCGGGAGACGAACCACGCCCCTTCGGGAAACCCGTTTTTAACCGCCGGGGCGTTCGGCGGGGCGATCGGCGGTGCGGGCTCGGGGTCGCCCCGCGGGGTCGTTCCGAGTGCCCTACGACTCGCCGCCGGGCAGCCCGTAGGCGTCCGCGATCAACGCGTAGGACCGCAGACGGGCGGCCGGCGTATGGGCGTTGGCCGTGATGATCAGCTCGTCCGCACCGGTCCGCTTCACCAGGGCGTCGAGCCCGTCGCGGACCTCCTCCGCACCGCCGTGCACCACATTGACGAGCCAGGAGTCGATGAACTCCCGCTCCAGGGCGCTGAATTCGTACGCCTCGGCCTCCTCGGGCGACGGGATGAGCCCCGGCCGCCCGGTGCGCAGCCGCAGCATGCCGAGCGCACCGGTGAGCACCTGGCGGCGCGCCTCGGCGGGGTCGTCGGCCGCGAGGGCGGAGACGCCGATCGCGGCGTACGGGCGGTCCAGGACCGCGGACGGGCGGAACGATTCGCGGTAGAGCTCCAGCGCGGGAACGGTGTTGGCCGCCGAGAAGTGGTGCGCGAAGGAGAACGGCAGGCCGAGCGCGCCGGCCAGCCGGGCGCTGAAGCCGGAGGAGCCGAGCAGCCAGACCGACGGACGCGACGCGGACTGCACCCCGCCGGCGACGGAGCCCTGCACCGGTCCGGGGATCGCGTGGATGCGCGCGTAGCGGTGCCCGTCCGGGAAGTCGTCGTCCAGGAACCGGGTCAGCTCGGCGAGCTGCTGCGGGAAGTCGTCGGCGCCGTCCGGGCGGTCGGTGCGGCGCAGCGCCGCGGCGGTGGCGCCGTCGGTGCCGGGCGCGCGGCCCAGACCGAGGTCGATCCGGCCGGGGGCGAGCGCCTCCAGCGTGCCGAACTGCTCGGCGATCACCAGCGGGGCGTGGTTGGGGAGCATCACTCCGCCGGAACCGAGCCGCAGCGTGCGGGTGAACGCGGCGAGGTGGGCGAGGATCACCGCAGGGGAGGAGCTGGCCACACCCGGCATCGAGTGGTGCTCGGCGACCCACATCCGGTGGAATCCGCGGGCCTCGGCGAGTTCGGCCAGTTCGACACTGGCGCGCAGGGCGTGGGTGGCGGTCAGCCCGCTTCCCACGGTCGCCAGGTCGAGCACGGACAGCGGCACGGGCGCGCTGCCACGGGCTGCTCCGCGGATGTCATCGGTGGTCTGCGGTTCGTCTCCCACGGGGGGCGCCTCCTCGGTCATGTATTCGCCTGCGGCAACTGGAACCGGAGACGCACTCCGGTTATTCCCGGCCGACCATCACCCGACCATCGGCCGACCCGCACCCCGCCCTCCACCCCGATCACCCCTCGACCAGGCCAATGGCATATGCCGATGCGACGCTTTCCTGCATATACGCACGAAGCCCACCGATCGGCCGGTCAACGGCCTCTACCTTCAACGCCGTTACGGCTATCGTGGGAAGCGGCTCGGCTGTCGGGTCCGATCGGTACGCCCATCGGCCGTGACCAGCAGCTACAGCCGTGACGTACGGCACGCCGCACCGGACGCGAACGGCACACCTGCAGGGGGATTCCGTGGCGCTTGAGTACCGACAGATCGCGCCGGTGTACGCGGTCCAGTACGCGCTGCGCGTACTGGAGGCCGTCGACCACCACCGGCACGGCGTGACGGCCGAGCAGCTGGCCCGCGAGATCGGCGTGCCCATCGGCTACCTCTCGCAACTGCTGGCCATGCTCAAGCGCGAGCGCTATCTCGCGTTCCTGCCCGGCGGCGGATACGTGACCGGCGAATCCCTCGTGCTGCTGGGCGCCGCCGACCGTGAGCAGGCGCTCGCCGACAAGCTCAACAGCGTCCTCAACGAGCTGCGCGACGAGGTCGGCGCCGCCGTCTATTTCGGCCGTTACGACGACGGTGAGGTGACGGTGGTCGACGTGGCGGACGGGCCGGCCACCCCGCGGGTGAACGAATGGGTGGACTTCCGCTCCTCCGCACACGCCAGCGCGGTCGGCAAGTGCCTGCTCGCGCAGCTCGACCACCGCGGCCGCCGCGAACACCTGTCCCGGCACCGGACCGCGCGCCTCACCTCGCGCACCGTCGTCGACGAGAAGGCCCTGCTCTCCGACCTGGAGAGCCGGCCGGCCAGCCACCCCATGCTCGACCTGCAGGAATACGCGGTCGGCACGGTCTGCGCCGCGGTACCGGTCACCATCGGGAAGACGGTCGCCTGCCTCGCGCTGTCGATGCCCACCTCCCAGGCGCACCGCCTCAAACCGGCCGTCGACACCCTGAACGAACGCGCGGCCCCGGTGCTGCTCTCGCTCAGCTTCTGACCCACCAGGACCGGCCACTACCCGGTGTACGACACGAAGAAGGCCCCCCGCTTCCGCGAGGGGCCTTCGACCGTCTGTGCGCCGTCAGGGACTCGAACCCCGGACCCGCTGATTAAGAGTCAGCTGCTCTAACCAACTGAGCTAACGGCGCGTGCTGACATGGAAGATCGTACCCGATCCTCCGGGGTGCTCAAAAACCGGCGGCGGATCTCCGCCAGGCGGGATCCTGCCAGGCCGTGCCGGTGCGCGGCGCGGCTCCGGGCCGATAGATCATGTGCATGACGCCGATAAGACGCCGCGCCTCCCTGCTCGCCAGCGCCACCGCGCTCGCGCTCAGTACCGGACTCCTCCTTCCCACGACCCCCGCGACCGCCGCCCCCGGCGCCACCCCGCGCCCCGCGGCACCGCAGCAGGCCACCACGTACGACATCACCCTGGTCACCGGGGACGTCGTGCACTTCGCCGACGGGGCCGGCAACCAGGACACCGTCACCGTGGACCGCCCGCACGGCGCCCCCGGCGGCGTGCACGTCCAGCAGGCGGGCGGTGAGACCTACGTGCTGCCGGACGAGGCGCTGCCGCTGATCGCCGCCGGCAAGCTCGACCGCCGGCTGTTCGACCTCACCGCGCTGGTGAAGATGGGCTACGACGACGCCCGCTCCGGCGGCGTCCCGATGATCGCCACCTACACCGCCGCCGCCCGCGCCGCCCGGTCGCTGCCCGCCGCCCCCGCCGGCAGCACCACCACCCGGCAGCTGCCGAGCATCGGCGGCGCCGCGCTCAAGGCCCGGAAGAAGGACAGCCGCGCCTTCTGGCAGGACGTGGTGGCCGCGCCGGCCGCCGCGGCGAAGGCACGGTCGCTCGACAACGGCATCGACAAGCTGTGGCTGGACGGCCGGGTCGAGGCGAGCCTGAAGGAGTCGGTACCGCAGATCAACGCGCCGCAGGCCTGGGCGCAGGGCTACGACGGCAAGGGCCGGAAGGTCGCCATCCTGGACACCGGGATCGACGACACCCACCCGGACCTGAAGGACCAGGTCTCCGCCGAGCAGAGCTTCGTCCCCGACCAGCCGGTCACCGACCGGAACGGTCACGGCACGCACGTCGCCTCGACGATCGCGGGCACCGGAGCCGCCTCCAACGGCGACTACAAGGGCGTCGCGCCCGGCGCCAAGCTGCTGATCGGCAAGGTGCTCTCCAACGAGGGCTCCGGCGAGGACTCCTGGATCATCGCGGGCATGGAGTGGGCCAAGGCCCAGGGCGCCGACGTGGTCAGCATGAGCCTCGGCTCGCCGCTCCCCGACGACGGCACCGACCCGATGTCACAGGCGGTCGACAACCTCTCGGCGAACGGCGGACCGCTCTTCGTCATCGCCGCCGGAAACGCATACGAAGCCGGCTCCATCGGCTCGCCCGGCTCCGCGGCCGCGGCGCTCACCGTCGCCGCCGTGGACAAGCAGGACGGCCGCGCCGACTTCTCCAGCATGGGCCCGCTGACCGGCTCGTACGCACTGAAGCCGGACATCTCGGCGCCCGGCGTCGACATCACCGCCGCCCGCTCGCAGGCGCTCGCCTCCGGCAGCGGCATGTACCAGACCATGTCCGGCACCTCGATGGCCACGCCGCACGTCGCCGGCGCCGCCGCGATCCTCAAGCAGCGGCACCCCGACTGGAGCGGGCAGCAGCTCAAGGACGCGCTGATGAGCTCGTCGAAGCAGCTCACCGCCTTCACCCCGTACGAGATGGGCACCGGGCGGGTCGATGTGCTCGCCGCCGTGGACTCCACGGTCCAGGCCACCGGCTCGGTCGACGCCGCCGTCTACAAGTGGCCGCACGCCGGTGCCACGAGCACCACGCGCACCATCACCTACCGCAACAACGGCACGGCGGACGTCACGCTGAACCTCGCGCTGGACCCGGCCGCCCAGGCGGCCGGCGCCTACACGCTGTCCGCGAAGACGGTCGCCGTCCCGGCGGGCGGCACCGCCGCGGTCACCCTCACCCTCGACCCCACGACCGTCCCGGCCGCGACCACCTTCTCCGGCCAGGTCACCGCGACCGACGCGGCCGGCGGCAAGGCCGTCGCGCACACCGGCTTCGCGCTCACCAAGGAGCAGGAGCTCTACGACTACACGATCAAGCTGACCGGACGCGACGGGAAGCCGGCCGCCGGCACCGTCGTCCTCGCCGAGAAGGACAACCCGTACCCGTCGCCGCTCGACGTGGCCGGCGAGCGCACCCTGCGGCTTCCGCCGGGCACGTACATGGCGTACGCGGAGCTGGAGGTCACCGGTGACACCCCGGACTCCCGCGGCCTGGCGGTGCTCACCGACCCCGGGACGGTGCTCACCAGGAACACCACGGTGACGCTCGACGCGAGCACGGCGCACAAGGTCAGCGCCCGCGTCCCGCAGGAGACCGAGCAGCGCCAGCTGCACCTGGACCTGGCCCGCACCTTCTCCAACGGCAACCTCATCCGCGACGCGTACATCGTGCCGCCGGCGGTCGACACCATCTACGCCGCGCCCACCCGGAAGGTCACCGACGGCACCTTCTCCTTCGTGACCCGCTGGCGGCTCGGCGAGAAGCAGGTCGACGCCTCGGCGCACGGCCGGGACCTCGAACTGCTGCCGCAGGCCGGCGCCACCGTCCACGACGGCTCGGCCGAGCTGCGCGTCGTCACCGCGGGCAAGGGCGCCGCGGCCGACTACGCGGGTCTGGACGCCAGGGGCAAGGCCGTCGTCATCACCCGCAGCGACGACGTCTCCCCCGCCGACCGCGCCGCGAACGCGGCCAAGGCGGGCGCCAAGCTGCTGATCGTCGTCAACGACGGCACCGGCCGGCTCTCCGACTACTACGCGGACGACGCGGGCACCAGCACCCCGCTCGGCGTCGTCTCGATCATGCGCGACGCGGGCGCCCGGCTCGTCGCCGACGCCAGGGGCGGCAGGCTCACCCTCGACGTCACACAGCGCACCGACCCGCGCTACCTCTACGACCTGCTCTCCCAGCAGGACGGCGCGATCCCCGACCGGTCCCTCGCCTACACCCCCGACCCCAAGCGGGACCTCGCCCGGATCGACGCCAAGTACGACGGCGACCGGCAGCGGGCCGGCGGCGGCTTCCGCTACGACATCCCCGCCTGGGGGCCGGGCATCGGCTTCACCGAGAAGGAGTCCTACCCCGGCGTGCGCACCGAGTACGTCTCGCCGCAGCACGGCGCCGGCTTCTGGTACGAGGACCACGCCGTCTACCGGCCGGACTACTCGGACGAGCTGTTCGAGATGCGCGGCGGCAACGACCACTTCGCCGCGGGCCGGCACTACTCCACCGAGTGGTTCGGCGGGGTGGTGCGACCGCGTCTGGGCCAGGCGTTCTGGGGTCCGAACCGCAGCGTCTACAACGACATCCAGTTCAACATCACGCCGTGGACGGACGCGGGAGCGGGCCACTCCGGCTCGATGCCGCCGGACGAGTACGACACCACCACGTACACCGGCTACCAGGGCGACACCGTGATCGCGAAGGGCACCGGCCGGGCGGGCGGACTGTGGAACGTGTCCCCGCAGACCCTCCCGTACCGCCTGGTGCTGGACTCCGCACGGGACGCGAAGGAGTGGAAGAGCTCGATCCGCACGCACACCGAGTGGGGCTTCGTCTCCGGCGCGATTCCGCAGAACGGACCCTGGCAGGAGGACGTCAAGCTGCTGCAGCTCGACTACGACGTACCCACGGACACCGCGGGTGACGTCAAGGCCGGGCAGTGGACGCGGATCGGTCTGTCGTCCGCCACGCAGCAGTGGCTGGCCGGCGTGACGAAGGCCACCAGGGCGACGCTGTCGGTCTCGTACGACGACGGCAAGACCTGGGCGCCGACCCTCCTGGTCAGGACGGGCGACGGTTCCTGGACCACGCTCGTCAGGACGCCGAACAAGCCCGGCGGCGCGGTCTCGCTCAAGGCCACCGCCCAGGACGGCAAGGGCGGCACCGTCAGCCAGGAGATCATCCGCGCCTTCGGCCTGCGCTGATCCCGGAGCCGATCCCGGGAGCGATCCCGGCGGCTGATCCCGGCGTGCTCGCCGCACGCCGATCATGACGCGGGGCTGGAGGGGAGGATGGTCATCAGCACCCCCTCCGGCCCCGTATGATTGACCCGTAGGCGCCGTTAGCTCAGTTGGTTAGAGCAGCTGACTCTTAATCAGCGGGTCCGGGGTTCGAGTCCCTGACGGCGCACAGCAGAACACCAAAGGTGCTCTTCCTCCGGGAAGAGCACCTTTGGTCGTTTCCGGCCGGTTGTTCCGGCCGCGACCCGCACGGCGCAGGCCGGCGCGCGGGGGGCCCGGTGAGGTGGTCGACTGGTCCGGTGTCGCAAAACTCCCCCCATAGGAGCCCCGCATGGCGATCCTCGTGATCTTCGAATTCCCCGGTATGACCCAGGCCGACTACCAGCAGAGCGTCGTCAAGGTGACCGGTGGCCGTGACACGGTCAAGAACTCCGCGGACTGGCCGGTGCCCGGCCTCATCTCGCACACCGCCGCCCCCACCGCCGACGGCTGGATCGTCGCCGACGTCTGGGAGTCCGAGGAGGCGTTCCAGAAGTTCGGCGAGATCATCGTGCCGATCCTGACCGAGATCGGCATCAAGGACGCGCAGCCGAAGACCTACCCGGTGTTCAACCTGGTGACCCCGTAGTCCCGGCATCCGGATCGAAGACCCCTCGCGGAAGCGGGGGGCCTTCCGGGTTCCGCGGCACCGCGGGCCGCGGGCCTCAGCGGGCCGGCTCCGGCAGGATCTGGCGGGGGACGGTTCTGGGGTGGCCCGGGCGGCTCCATTCGCGGGGGTAGCCGACGGAGACCTCCTCGAAGCGCACCCCGTCGTACCAGGCGGTCCGGGGAATGTGCAGATGGCCGTAGACCACCGCGCTCACCGTGAACCGCCGGTGCCAGTCGGCCGTCCGCTCGGTGCCGCACCACTGGGCGAACTCCGGGTAGTGCAGGATCCGGGTGGGCTGGCGGACCAGCGGGAAGTGGTTGACCAGGACCAGCGGGAGGGCCGGATCGCAGTCCCGCAGCCGCCGCTCGGACTCCTTCAGCCGGGCCCGGCACCAGGCGTCGAGGCTCGGGTACGGATCGGGATGCAGCAGGAACTCGTCACTGCACACGATCCCGGACTTGTACGCCTGGGCGAGCGACTCCTCCTTGTTCGCGGCGGTGTCGGTGCGGAACGTGTAGTCGTAGAGGACGAACAGCGGCGCCACGACGGCCGGGCCGCCCGCGCCCTCCCAGACCGGGTACGGGTCCTCCGGGGTGAGCACGCCCAGCGAGCGGCACATCTCGACCAGATGGCGGTAGCGCGCCTCGCCGCGTAACTGGACCGGGTCCTCGGCCGGGGTCCACAGGTCGTGGTTGCCGGGCGCCCACACCACCCGGGCGTATCTGCCGCTGAGCAGGGTCAGCGCCCACTCGATGCCGTCCGTCAGCTCGCCCACGTCGCCCGCGACGATCAGCCAGTCGGTGTCCGACTCGGGGCGCAGGCCCTCGACGATCTTCCGGTTCTCCGCGAACGCCACATGCAGGTCGCTGATCCCCCAGAGCTTTCCATCCGGCATATGCAGACGGTAGGCGGATCCGGGCACGGGCGGTACCCCGCCCAATGGGTGATCCTGGCCTACGCCGGGCGCGCCGGTCCCCCGTGCCGCCCGGGCGGCGGAAGTGTTCGCCGCGTGCTCGCCCTGATCGCCGCCCACTTCGTGCTCGCCGCCTGCGCCACCCCTCTGGTGCGGTGGCTCGGCCGGCGAGCCTTCCTCGTCCTCGCGCTGGCACCGGCCGCCACGACGGTGTGGGCGTTCACCCAGTGGGCGGCCGTCGCCGACGGCGCGGTGCGCACCGAGCAGTGGCGGTGGGCGCCCGCCCTCGATCTGAGCATCGCACTGCGGCTCGACGCCCTCGGGCTGCTGCTGACCGTGCTGGCCGGCGGCGTCGGCACGCTCGTACTCGTCTACTGCACCGGCTACTTCGGCGACGACGAGCCGGGACTGGCGAACTTCGCGGGCGCCCTGACCGCCTTCGCGGGGGCGATGCTGGGGCTCGTCCTCGCCGACGACCTGATCCTGCTGTACGTCTTCTGGGAACTGACCACCGTCTTCTCGTTCCTGCTCATCGGCCATCTGTCGGAGAAGAAGGCCAACCGGCGCTCCGCGCTGCAGGCGCTGCTCGTCACCACGGTCGGCGGCCTGGCCATGCTCGTCGGACTGCTGATGCTCGGTCAGGCGGCCGGTACCTACCGGATCTCCGTCCTCGTCGCGCATCCGCCGCCGCTGGGCGGCACGGCGGTGCCGGTCGCCCTGGTGCTGGTGCTCGCGGGAGCGCTGTCGAAGTCCGCGATCTGGCCGTTCAGTCTGTGGCTGCCCGGTGCCATGGCGGCGCCGACGCCGGTCAGCGCCTATCTGCACGCGGCGGCCATGGTGAAGGGCGGCATCTATCTCGTCGCCCGGTTCTCCCCCGCCTTCGCCGTGGTCGCGCCCTGGCGGGGTGTGACGCTGACGCTCGGCGCCGCCACGATGCTGCTCGGCGGCTGGCGGGCGCTGCGCGAGACCGACCTCAAGCGGATCCTCGCCTACGGGACGGTGAGCCAACTCGGCTTCCTCACCGCGCTGGTGGGGGCCGGGTCCCGGTACACCGCGCTGGCCGGCGCCACCATGCTGCTGACGCACGCGCTGTTCAAGGCGCCGCTGTTCCTCGTGGTCGGCATCGTCGACCACGCCACCGGGAGCCGCGACATCCGCCGGCTCGCCGGTCTGGCGCGCGCGATGCCGGTGGTCTGCGGCACCGCCTGCCTCGCCGGTGCCTCGATGGCGGGCCTGCCGCCCTTCCTCGGCTTCGCCGCCAAGGAGGCCTCGTTCGCCGCGCTCTGGGCGGGCGGCACCGCCGACCGCCTCACCCTGTACGCGACCGTCGCCGGATCGGCCCTGACCACGGCGTACACCCTGCGCTTCCTGTACGGCGCGTTCGGTCCTGCCACGTCGCCCGACCTGCCGCGGGCGACCGCGCACGGCGGGCGGACGACGGCGGCCCTGTGGGCTCCCACCGCGCTGCTGGCGCTGGCGGGCCTGGTGCTGGGCCCGGGGGTGGGCCTGCTGGCGCCGCTGATGGAGCGCTACGCGGCCGCGTTCCCGTCCCGCGGCACCCCGTACCACCTGGCCCTGTGGCACGGCGCCGGCCTCCCGCTCACCCTGTCGGAGATCGCGTGGGCGGCCGGTGTGGCGCTGTTCGTCGCTCGGAACCACCTGGTCCGCTGGGGCAAGCGGCTGGCGCTGCCGAGCGCCGAGGCGGCGTTCGCCCAGATCCTGTGGCAGACCGAGCGCTTCGCGCTGCAACTGACCGGGAGCATCCAGCGCGGTTCGCTGCCGGTCTATCTCGGCACGGCGCTGCTGGTCTTCTCCGGCGCCGAGGCGGCGGCGCTGTTCACCGACCGGCCGTGGGCGTGGGGCGGCTCGCCACACCTGTGGGACGACGCGGGCCAGATCGCGGTGGCGGCCGCCGTGGCGGCGGCGGGCGTGCTGTGCCTGCCGACCCGGCAGCGGATGAAGGCGGTGGTGCTGGCCGGCACGACCGGCTACGGCACCGGCGTGCTGTTCGTGCTGCAGGGGGCGCCGGACCTCGCGCTGACGCAGTTCACGGTGGAGACGACCAGCATCGTCGTGTTCGTCCTGGTGCTGCGCCGCCTCCCGCACCGCTTCCCGCCGACGGCGACGGCCTGGCGCCGCGCCCTGCACGCCGCGCTCGGCGTCACCACCGGGACGCTGGCGGCGGGTCTGACGTATCTGGCGGTGGCGGCCCGCCGGCATCCGTCCGCGGGCGCCGCCATGGTGGCCGAGACCGCGCACGACGGGCTGAAGAACGTGGTCGCGACGATCCTCGTCGACCTGCGGGCCTGGGACACGATGGGCGAGTCGGCGGTGCTGGCGGTCGCGGCCGTCGGCGTGACGAGCCTGGTCTATCTGCGCCGCCGGGCCGGTGCGCTGCCGCGCGTGCCGGAGGACGGCGGCACGGCGGGCGTGTGGGCGTCGGAGGTGCGGGCCGGGCCGCGTGCGGCGCCCGAGCGCACCTGGCTGGCGGCCGGTGACACCCTCGACCCCGACCGGCGCTCGGTGGTCTTCGAGGTGGTGGCGCGGCTGGTCTTCCACCCCATCCTCGTCCTCTCGCTGTATCTGCTGTTCTGCGCTGAGAACCTGCCGGGCGGCGGCTTCACGGCCGGGCTGGTCGCGGGGCTGGCGCTCGTCGTGCGGTATCTGGCGGGCGGGCGCTACGAGTTGGCCGAGGCGGCGCCCGTCGACGCCGGGTTCCTGCTCGGCACCGGCCTGATGATCTCCGTCGGAACGGGTCTCGGCGGGCTGGTGCTCGGCTCCGACGTCCTGGACAGCGGGGTGTTCCACACCCGGCTGCCGCTCTTCGGCGAGGTGCACGTCCCCAGCTCCGTGCTCTTCGACTTCGGCGTGTACCTGCTGGTCCTCGGGGTCGTCCTCGACGTGCTGCGGAGCCTCGGCGCGAAGATCGACCAGCAGATCGAGCGCGAAGAAGCCCGGAGGAAGGCATGAACGCCACCGTCGCCCTGATCGCCGCCGGCGGGGTGCTGTTCGCCTGCGGGACGGTGCTGCTGCTCGCCCGCCCGCTGACCCGCATCCTGCTCGGCGCCGTCCTGCTCGGCAACGGGGTGAACCTGCTGGTGCTGGCCACCTCGGGCCGTTCGGGGAAGGCGCCGCTGCTGTCCCCCGGCACCGATCCGGCGGTCGTCTCCGACCCGTTCCCGCAGGCGATGGCGCTGACCGCGATCGTGATCACCCTGGCGCTGACCGCGTTCCTGCTCGCGATGGCGTACCGCAGCTGGCAGCTGACCGGCAGCGACGACGTACAGGACGACGTCGAGGACATCCGGGTCGCGCTGCGGGCCGAACACGAGGGGACGCGCGCCGAGTTGCGGACGGTGATCCGCGCGGACCGGGCCCGGCAGGCGCGGGCCGAGGACTCCGAGGACCTCGACGACGAACTGTGGGACAACGTGCTGGGGGCCGACCGATGAACGCGACCGCGCTGCTGCCGCTGCCCGTCGTCCTCCCGCTCTTCGCCGCGGGCCTCAAACTCGCCGTCGGACTGCGGCTCCCCCGCATCCAGCGGTTCATCAGCGCGGCCGTCCTCAGCGTGGTGCTGGCCGCCTCCGTCACGCTGCTGGTGGCGGCCGACCGGGACGGCCCGCAGGTGATGCACGCGGGCGGCTGGCCGGTCCCGATCGGCATCGCGCTGGTCGCCGACCGGCTGTCGGCGCTGATGCTGGTCGTCTCGTCCGCGGTGACGCTCTGCGTGCTGGTGTACTCCATCGGCCAGGGCATGGCCGACCGCGACGAGGCGACGCCGCTGTCGGTCTTCCACCCCGCGTATCTGATCCTCGTCGCCGGGGTCTCCGACACGTTCCTGTCCAGCGACCTGTTCAACCTCTACGTCGGCTTCGAGATCATGCTGACGGCGAGTTACGTCCTGCTGACGCTCGGCGGCACGGCGGCCAGGATCCGCGCCGGGGCCACGTACATCGTGGTGTCGCTGCTGTCCTCGGTGCTCTTCCTGGTGGCGATCGGCATGGTCTACGCGGCCACCGGCACCATGAACCTCGCGGAGCTCTCCGTGCGGCTGGCCGATCTGCCCGCCGGGATCCGGCTGGTGCTGCAACTCGCCCTGCTCACCGTCTTCGGCATCAAGGCGGCCGTCTTCCCGCTCGCCGCCTGGCTCCCCGACTCCTACCCGACCGCGCCCGCGCCCGTCACCGCCGTCTTCGCGGGGCTGCTCACCAAGGTCGGCGTGTACTCGATACTGCGCACCCAGACGCTGCTCTTCCCCGGCACCCGGCTCGCCGAGCCGCTGATGCTGATCGCCCTGCTGTCGATGGTCGTCGGGATCCTGGGCGCGGTCGCGCAGACCGACCTCAAACGGCTGCTGTCCTTCACCCTCGTCAGCCATATCGGGTACATGGTCTTCGGCATCGCGCTGGCCTCCCGGGGCGGCATCGCGGGCGCGGTCTTCTACGTCGCCCACCACATCACGGTGCAGACCACACTCTTCCTGGTCACCGGGCTGGTGGAACGCCGGGGCGGCACCACCGATCTGCAGCGGCTCGGCGGGCTCGCCAAGATCTCCCCGGTGCTCGCCGCCGTCTTCTTCGTGCCCGCGATGAACCTCGCCGGGATCCCGCCGCTGTCGGGGTTCCTCGGCAAGCTCGGACTGCTGCGCGCGGGGGTCGCCGACGGCGGCGCCTGGGCGTATGTGCTGGTCGGTGGTGGTGTCGTGACCAGTCTGCTGACGCTCTACGCGCTGATCAAGGTCTGGAACCTGGCCTTCTGGCGGGCCGCGCCGCCCGATCTGTGCGCCGACGGCACCGTGCTGGAGACGGACGACAGCGACGACCAGGACGACTCCGACGAGGAGACCCTGATGCCCGCCGGGCGCCCCGAGTCGGCGTCCCTCAGCGGCCGTTCGATCACCACCACCGCCGCGCTCCCCCGCACGATGCTCGCCGCCACCATGGCGCTGGTCGCCCTCGGGCTGGCCTACACGGTGCTCGCGGGCCCGCTGACGGGGCTCGCCGACCGGGCGGCCGGCGAGCTCCTGTCACGAACGCCCTACGTACAGGCGGTTCTGGCGCACTGACGCGGGGATCGCTCGCGGGTCAGCGGTCGTGAATCGTGTGCGTCGCCGCGATCTGCTTCCAGGACTTCGGCTCCGCCTGCGGTGCGGCCGGGGCGGCACGGAGCGCGCCGGCCTTCGGGGCGGCCGGCGGCGCCGCGGGCTTGGCCGCGGTGAACAGCCAGGTCTCGAAGAGCGGGCCGAGCTTCTTCCCGGAGATCTTCTCGGCGAGCTTCTGGAACTCGGTGATGGAGCCGTTGCCGTACTGGTGCTGGGCGGGCCAGGCCTTCAGCAGGGCGAAGAACGCCTTGTCGCCGATCTTGTTGCGCAGCACCTGGATGGCGACGGCACCCCGGTCGTAGACGGCGCCGTCGAACTGGTTCGCCGCGCCGGGGTCGCCGGGCTTGACCGTCCAGAACGGGTCGTCGGCCGGGTGCTGGCTGTAGACCCAGTCGGCGAGTTCCTGCGCGGTGCCCTCGCCCTCGTGCTCGGACCACAGCCACTGGGCGTAGCTGGCGAAGCCCTCGTTGAGCCAGATGTCCGACCAGCGGGAGAGGGAGACGCTGTCGCCCCACCACTGGTGCGCCAGCTCGTGCACGATGACCGAGGGGTTCGCGCCGCCCGCGAACTGCGCGGGGCTGTAGAAGACCCGGCCCTGCGTCTCCACGGCGTAGTGGGTGGGCACGTTGGGGGCGTAACCGCCGGCGGCGCTGAACGGGTACGGGCCGAAGTAGCCGCTCTCCCAGTCGATGATCTCGCCGGTGCGCTCGATGCTGGCGCGGGCGGCGCCGTCGTTGTCGCCCAGGTCCTTGCTGTAGGCGTTGATGACGGGCAGGCCGTTGGCGGTGGTGTTCCGCGTGATGTCGAACTTCCCGACCGCGAGGGTGGCCAGGTACGTGGCCTGCGGCTTGTTCTGCCGCCAGTTGTAGCGCGTCCAGCCGAGCTTCGAACTCTGCGAGACCAGCACACCGTTGCTGATCGCGGCCGAGCCGTCGGGGACGAGCACCGAGACGTCGTAGGTGGCCTTGTCCAGCGGGTGGTCGTTGCTGGGGAACCACCACCAGGCGGATTCCGGCTCGTTGGCGGCGACGCCGCCGTCGGGGGTGCGCTGCCAGGACGTGAAGCCGTAGCGCTTCACCTTGCCCGGGACGCCGGAGTAGCGGACGACGACGGTGGCCTGCTGGCCCTTGGCGAGCGGGGTGGCCGGGGTGATCTCCAGCTCCTGCTCTCCGCTGGTGGCGAACTTCGCGACCCGGCCGTTGACCCGGACCTCGCTGACGTCCAGCGCGAAGTCGAGGTTGAAGCGGGTCAGTCCCTGGGTGGCGGTGGCCAGCAGGGTGGCGGTGCCCTCCAGCTCGTCGGTGGCGGGCTGGTACTTCAGCCGCAGGTCGTAGTGGGAGACGTCATAACCCCCGTTCCCGTACGTCGGGTAGTACGGGTCGCCGATGCCGGGCGCGCCCGGTCCGGCGTCGGCGGCGGATGCCGGGATCGCCAGCAACAGGCCGGCGGCGCTCACGGCGGAAACGATCGCTCTCTTACGCACAGGGGTCCTCCAGCGCGGGGTGAGTTCGGACACCCCGACCCTAGGAACCAGTCGTGTGTCCCAGCTACCCCTTCACCCACTGCTGTCTCAAGACCTTCACCGTGCGCAACACAACGTCTCAAAACACCGTCCGGCGCACGCCCGCCGTGACGTCGGCTCAACCTGTCTTCAACGCCGCCTTCATCATCGCCCGCGCGATCGGCGCCGCCAGCCCGTTCCCGCTGACCTCCGAGCGGGCCGCGTCCGACTGCTCGACGACCACGGCGACCGCGACCTGGTGGCCCTTGCCGTCGTCGGCGTAGGAGACGAACCAGGCGTACGGCGTCCCGCTGTTGTTCTCGCCGTGCTGGGCGGTGCCGGTCTTCCCGCCGACCTCGACACCGCTGATCTTCGCGTTGCTTCCGGTGCCGTTGTCGACGACGTTGACCATCGCCTTGCGCAGCTTCGCCGCGGTGTCCGCGCTGACCGCGCGGGTGCTCTCGCCGTCCGGGTAGGACTGCAGCACGGTGCCGTTGCCGTCCGTGACCTGCGAGACCATGTGCGGGCTCGCCAGCTCGCCGCCGTTGGCGAGGGCCGCGACGACCATCGCCATCTGCAGCGGGGTCGCGGTGTCGTCGAACTGCCCGATGCCGGACAGGGCGGTCTGCGCCTTGTCCATGCCCTTCGGGTAGACGCTCTTGGCCGCGCGCACCGGGATGTCCAGGCCGTCGGTGTTGAAGCCGAACTTCTCGGCGGCGGCGCGCACCTTGTCCTGGCCGAGGTCGACGGCCATCTTGCCGAAGACGTTGTTGCAGCTGTACTGGAGCGCGGTGTTGATGCTCGCGTTCTCGCAGGGAGCGGACGCCGACTCGTTGGCCAGCACCCGCGAGGTGCCGGGCAGCGGGTACGGGTTCGGGCTGGCGGTCTTCTCGTCGATCGACGAGTACAGCCCGTTCTCCAGGGCCGCCGCGGCGACGACCAGCTTGAACGTCGACCCCGGCGGGTACGCGGCGCGCAGCGCCCGGTTGAGCATCGGCTGGTCCTTGTCGGCCTGCAGGGCGCTCCACGCCGCCCCGTCGGCCTTCGAACCGCCCGAGATCTTCGACGGGTCGTAGCTGGGGGTGCTGACCATGCCGAGGATCCGGCCGGTCGCCGGGTCGATGGCGACGGCCGCGCCCTTCTTGTCGCCGAGCCCCTTGAAGGCGGCCTGCTGCACGGCGGGGTCGATGGTGGTGATCACATCGCCCGGCTCGGTGGCCTTGCCGGTGAGCGAGTCGGGCAGGCTCTTCAGCCGCGGGTCGGTGCCGCCCAGGATGCCGCGGTAGATGCCTTCGAGCTGGGTGGCGCCGTAGACCTGCGAGCTGTAGCCGGTGACCGCCGAGTACAGCCCGCCGCCGGTGTACGTGCGCTGGTAGCGCAGGTCGCCGCCGCTGGTGGTGGTGGAGCCGGTCACCGGCTTTCCGCCCACGACGATGTCGCCGAGCGGGTTCGCGTACTGCGCGATGATGTTCCGCCGGTTGTGCTTGTCGTCCGCGAGCGCCCGGCCGTCCACCGCCTGCATCCACGTCACCCGCACCATGACCGCGAGGACGAGCAGGAGGCTGAAGACCGACGCACGCCTGATTGTCTTGTTCATCCCCTGCAAGAACGTTCCAGGGGGATTCGTTGGTTCCGGCGGGTGAGCACAGGTTCCTCACAGGTCGCGGCTCCCGCACGGAACCGCCCCGCTCTGTGAGGATCGCCACCGTGCGCACCCTGCGAGGGATCGAGTGGCCGCTGGTCGGCTGGCTCGTCGTCGTCTGGGTGCTGCTGTGGGGCAGCATCACCGCCGCGAACGTCGTCACGGGCCTGGTCGTGGCGGTCGTGCTGTGCCTGGTCTTCCCGCTGCCGCCGCTCAGTTTGGGACTGCGGATTCACCCGGTCGGCCTAGTGCGGTTCGCCGCGCTCTTCCTCGCCGATCTGACCCTCTCGGGGCTGCGGACGGCATGGCAGACCCTGACCCCCGCCCCGCTGCCCTGCGCGGTGCTGGCGGTCCCGCTGCGCTGCTCCGGCGACCTGATGCTGACGGCCACCGCGATCGCCGTCTCGGCGGTGCCGGGCAGTGCCGTGCTGGAGGTCCAGCGGTCCACGGCGACGCTGTTCGTGCACGTCATGGGCTCGGACATCGAGGAGGCCAGGGACGGGGTACGCCGGCTGGAGGAGCTGGTGGTGCGCGCCTTCGGCACCCGCGCGGAGATCGCGGCGCTCGACGAGGGAGGCACATCGTGAAATGGGTCACCGCGGCCGTCCTGGGGCTGCTGATCGCGGCCGGTGTGATGGTCTTCGTCCGGCTGGTGCGCGGGCCGTCGATGCTCGACCGGGCGGTGGCGGTGGACGCGCTGCTGGCCGTCGTGGTCGCCGGCCTGGGCGCGCAGGCGGCGGCCGACCGCACCCCGTACTCGCTCCCGGTCCTGCTGGTGCTGGCCTTCCTCGGCTTCACCGGCTCGGTCGCGATCGCCCGCTTCATCGCCCTCCGGGACGAGGACTCGTCATGACCGCCCCGGACTGGGGTTCCGTGTGCGACTGGGCCGCCGCGGTCTTCCTGCTGCTCGGCGCCGCGCTCTGCTTCGTGGCCGGGGTCGGGCTGCTGCGGCTGCCCGACACCCTCACCCGGATGCACGCGGCGACCAAACCGCAGGTCCTGGGCCTGCTGCTGGTGCTGGCGGGGGTGGCTCTGCGGCTGCGGTCCTGGGTGGACGTGGGCACCCTGGTGCTGATCGGGGCGTTTCAGCTGATGACGGTGCCGGTGGCGGCGCACATGGTGGGGCGGGCCGCGTACCGCACCGGCCAGGTGCGCGGCGACCAGCTGGTCCTCGACGAGCTGGACGATCATCTGACCCGACCCGACCCCGGCTGAGTCCAACCGGTAAGTTCGATATGTGACAAATGCTCGGATCGTCGGAGCACTGCGGTCCCTGGAATCCACCGTCCTGGCCCGCCAGGGCATGGCGCTGCCCCTGCTGGCCATCGCGGTCGTCTCCGCGGCCGACCTCGCGGCCGGCCGGGACCACTACATCGGGCCCGGAATGGTGGTCGCCCCGGCGCTGGCCGGCATCACGACGACCTGGCGGCGCACCCTGCTCGTCGCCGTCCTCGGCCTCGTCGCGCAGACCGCGCTCGCGCCGTACAACGGGGTCACCCAGGTCCGCGACTGGGTTCTGCTCACCGGCCAGCTCGCCACCTACATCGTGGTCAGCCTGGTCAGCGCCTACATCGCCTGGCGGCGCGAGACCGGGCAGCGGGCCTTCACCGCGATCACCTCGGTCGCGGAGGCCGCCCAGCGCGCCCTGCTGCGGCCCCCCGGCGACCGGGTCGGTGACGTCCGGCTCGCCGTCCGGTACGTCTCGGCGGCGGACGCGGCCCAGATCGGCGGCGACCTGTACTCCGTCCTGGACACCCCGCACGGCGTGCGCGCGCTCATCGGCGACGTCCGCGGCAAGGGCCTGGACGCCGTCCAGACGTCGGCGGTCGTGCTCGGCGCGTTCCGCGAGGCCGCGTACGACGAGGGCGGACTGACCTGCGTCGCGCAGCGCGTCGAGGCGAGCGTGCAGCGCCATGTCGTCTCCGGCGAGTTCGCCACCGCCCTCTTCGCCGAGTTCGACGGCCCCGGCTCCGTCGAGTTCCTGCACTACGGCCATGTGGCACCGCTGCGCATCACCCCGGACGGAACGGTGACGACGCTGAACCCGCCGGACCCCTGGGTGCCGCTGGGCCTCGGCCGGCTGGTCAAGGGGACGGCCGTGCCCTGGCGGTCACCGCTCGGCGGCGAGGACGTGCTCGTGCTGTGCACGGACGGGGTGATCGAGGCCCGCAGCCCGGTGGACGGCTCCTTCTACCCCCTCGCCGAACGGGTCGGGGCCCTGGTGGCGGGGCTGGCCCAGAACCTGGAGGAGGCCGTCGAGCGCGTCTACGCCGACCTGCTGCGCCACGCCGGCGGCTCCCTCGGCGACGACGTCGTCCTCCTGCTGCTCGCGCCCGCCCGGCCCCCGGCGCGGCCGGTCTGAGGCGGAACCGGGGACACCGCCGGTACGACCCCGCCGCGTGGCTGGAAGCATCGCACTGAGTACCCACTCGATGACGTGTCGTCAAGATGCCCTAGCGGCAAGGCGTTCGCCTGTTCTAGGGTTACTCCGTGGCCCTGGACCCCGGCCCCGCTCCAGGCGGAGCCCGGCAGGGCTCAAGTGCCTCCAACTCTGCAGGACGTGGACCGGCGTCATGGCGAAGCTTGCGGCGATCTCGCGACTCCCCCTCTCCGACCCGCGGCGTTCGACTCTCGACGTCTCCTGGACGTTCTCGCTGCACCGCACCCCGGGGAGCGATGAGCTGGCCGCCAGGATGACGTGCGCCGCGCTCGACACCCTGGGGCCGTACGGGCAGGTCAGCGCGCAACTGGCCACCGCGATCGCCCTGGCGTGCGGCTATGTCGTCGAGCACGGGTTCGCGCACCGGTACCGCGTGACCCTGGGTGTGGACGGGGCGCGGTGCACGGTCTCGGTGACCGATTACGGCTACGACAAACCGCTCACGGTCCCGCCCGACCCACCGCATTCGTACGCCGCGACGGCCCTGTGCCAGCAGCTCGCCCACCCCACGGAGAACGGAGCGCGGATCGACGGTGTGCAGGTGCACCACGCCACCGACGGAGCGGTCCTGATCCGCTTCCGCGCCCTGCTTCCCGCCTCCGCGGCCGAGGCCGCCGACGACTCCGCCCCAGGGCTCCCCCAGCCTCCCCCGGCCGCGCCGGACCACTCCCGCAGTCCAGGCGCCCGAGGGTGAGGTGCGCCCGGCCGGCGGCTCCGGGGGGAGCGGGTCGCCGGCCGGGCGCGAATGACGTGCGGCGGCGGTCAGTCCTGATGTGATCCGGTCAGCGCGGCAAAGACGACCACGTTCGCCGAGTACGCGCGCTTCTCCTGGTCGAACGTGCCACCGCAGGTGATCAGCCGCAGTTCCGGCCGGCTGCCCGCGCCGTAGACCCGGTCCGCGGAGAAGTGGTCCTTGTCGACGACCTCGACGCCTTCGACCGTGAACTCCGCGACGGAGCCGTCCGCCCGCTGGATGTCCACCTCGGCGCCCGGCGTCACCGTGCTCAGCCCGTAGAAGACCGCGGGCCTGGTCTCGGTGTCGACATGGCCGACGAGCAGCGCCGCGCCCGCCGCACCCGGCGCCGGACCGCCGCGGAACCAGCCGGCGACGTCCGGGGTGCTGTACGGCGGCGGGTCCACCGCACCGTTCGCCAGGCCCCGTTCGACGATCCCGGCGTGCAGCCCGATCGACGCGATGTCCACCCGCACCGGCTTGGAGTCCGGCAGCGGGAGGTGCGGGGCGTAGACCTGTGGCGGCCGGTCGGCGGAGCCGGCCGCCGGCTGTCCGCCGGGGCCGGCCGGGTCCACCCCGTCGCCGGGGTGGCCCATCAGCCAGGCGGCGAAGAGCACCAGCCCCATCGCCACCGCGGCCCAGGTGCGGCCGCTGACGGACGTGCGTTCCTCGTCGGGCACCGCGGCCTAACCGTGGCGGCGTCGGCGGTACACCGCCACGGCCGCGAGCGATGCCGCCGCCGCGCCGCCGACCGCCAGCACCGAGTCGGTGCCGGGACCGGCCTCGGCCGGGCCGGCCGCCAGCTGCGCGGTTCCACCGCCGCCCGCCGGAACCGGGGCCGTCGGCCAGAGCGGTTCGGGCTTCACGGGGGTGACGGGCGCGATCTGGTTGATGATGACCACGCTGCCCTGGGCGGCGTGGGTGTTGCCGTCGCACTCGACGGAGACGGAGTAGGTGCCCGCCACCGCGTCGGACCGGATGGACGCGTCGCTGACGAGTCCGTCCTGGCCGTCGACCGGCGGCGCCAGGGTCACCGAACTGACGAAGACCTCGGCACTGGCCTTGGCCTTCGCCGACTTGCAGGCGCTCTTCACATGCAGCGTGATGACCGCGCCCGCCCAGGTCTTGCCCGGGGTGACGGTCACCGTCCCCGAGGCCGACGCCGAACTCTCGTTGTCGGCGAATGCCGGGACAGCACCACTGAGCAGGAACAGTACGGCCGCACCGGCAGCAGCCGGTCGTCGGATATCTAGCATCGGGGGAACCTCCGCTCGGCCGGGTACGGCCAGCGGTACCCGGTGCTTCGAACATCCATCCAGGAGGGTTCCGCCGCACCCCGGACGGCGTTTGGTTACGCCATCAGGGGGTGCCGGTCACACACAGTGCGAGCGCTCAGATCTCGTCGACGAGGTCCGCGATCGAGTTCACGACCCGCGACGGCCGGAACGGGTACTTGTCGATGTCGGCCTTGGACGTCAGGCCGGTCAGCACCAGGAAGGTCTCCATGCCGGACTCCAGCCCGGCGAGCACATCGGTGTCCATCCGGTCGCCGATCATCGCGCTGGTCTCGGAGTGCACACCGATCGCGTTCAGCCCGGCCCGCATCATCAGCGGGTTCGGCTTGCCGACGAAGTACGGGTCCTTGCCGGTGGCCTTGGTGATCAGCGCGGCCACCGAGCCGGTGGCGGGCAGCGGGCCCTCGGCCGACGGGCCGGTCTCGTCCGGGTTGGTGCAGATGAAGCGCGCACCGCCGTTGATGAGCCGGATCGCCTTGGTGAGCGCCTCGAAGCTGTAGGTGCGGGTCTCGCCCAGCACCACGTAGTCGGGCTCGACGTCGGTGAGGATGTACCCGACGTCGTGCAGCGCGGTGGTCAGACCGGCCTCGCCGATCGCGTACGCGGTACCGCCGGGGCGCTGGTCGTCGAGGAACTTCGCGGTGGCCAGCGCCGAGGTCCAGATGTTCTCGACCGGAACGTCGAGACCCATCCGCGACAGCCTGGCGTGCAGGTCACGGGCGGTGTAGATGGAGTTGTTCGTCAGCACCAGGAACGGCTTGCCGGACTCCCGCAGCCGTTTGATGAAGGCGTCGGCGCCGGGGATCGGCGTGCCCTCGTGGATCAGCACCCCGTCCATGTCGGTGAGCCAGGATTCGATCGGCTTGCGTGTCGACACGGGCGTGTTCTCCTGATCCTGGTGTGCGGCTGCGTTGCGCTGCCCAGCGTAGCCGGGGCGCACCGCGTACGCCCCGGCCGTCTCATCCGCTGATCAGCTGCCGGTCGCCTTCTTCCAGGCGTCGACGTACGACGTCAGGCCGGTGTTCACGGTGGCCCAGTCGGGCGTGAAGATCTCGACGCCGGACATGATCGCCTTCAGCTTCACCGCGTTCGCGTCCGTCGCCGTCACATCGGTACGGGCCGGGAAGCCGCCGCCGACCGAGGACACCTCCTGCTGCACCTCGGGGGTGAGCAGGAAGTCCAGCAGCTTCTTGCCGTTCTCCGCGTGCGGGGCGTCCTTGACCAGGCCGGCCGCGTACGGGAGGGCGAAGCTGGTGGGCTTGCCGGTCGCGTTCGCGGCGGGGAAGAAGATGCCCTGGTTCGGCATGGACTTCATGTCGGCGTAGTTCATCTGCACATCGCCGTTGGCGACGACCAGCTCGCCCTTGTCGACCTTGGGCGCGAGCGCGCCCGTCGACTTCGACGGTCCGACGTTGTTGGTCTGCAGCTTCTTCAGGTACGCCATCGCCGGCTCCAGGCCGCCGAAGTCGTGGATCGCCTTGATGACGACGGCCGTGCCGTCACCGGCGACGCCCGGCGTGGAGTACTGCAGCTTGCCCTTGTACCGGGCGTCGAGCAGGTCGTCCCAGGTCTTGGGGGCCTGCTTCAGCTCCTTGGTGTTGTAGATGAAGCAGAAGTAGTTGTTGACGACCGAGGTCCACTTGCCGCCGGCGTCCTTGTCGGCGGCGGCGACCTGGTCGGAGCCGGCCGGCCGGTAGGCGTCCAGCAGTCCCTTGCTGTCGGCCTGCTGGATGAACGGCGGCAGGGTGACGACGACGTCGGCCTGGGTGTTGGACTTCTCCCGGGCCAGCCGCTGCACCATCTCGCCGGAGCCGCCCTCGACGTACTTCACCTTGATGCCGGTCTTGGCGGTGAAGTCCTTGAAGGCCTTGTCGTAGAAGCCGGAGCCGTCGTCGGCCTTGAGGCCGTCGGCGCTGTAGACGGTGATCTCCTTGGCGTCGCTCGCGGCCGAGGAACCGCCGCAGGCGGTGAGCGAACCGGCGAGGACCAGGGCGCCGGCGACGGCGGCGAGCGGCTTGAGGCTGTGTGCGGGCATGGCAGATCGATCTCCTTGCTGGGTAAGGGAATTGCCGGGGTGGTGCGGGACGTCAGCGGTAGGCGGCCCTGGTGCGGATCCGGCTCACGCCGAGCAGGACGACGAGCGTCGTCACCATCAGCACCACGGCGAGGGCGGCTCCGGAGAAGAGCGAACCCCGGTCGGTGGCACCGAAGATCTTGACCGGCAGCGGGAGCCAGTCGGGCGGGTAGAGCATCATGGTGGCGCTCAACTCGCCCATGGACAGGGCGAAGCAGAGGCCGGCCGCCGCGGTGAGGGACGGCAGCAGCAGCGGCAGTTTCACCCGCCACAGCACGTACGCGGGGCGGGCGCCCAGGCTCGCGGCGCTCTGCTCGTAGGCGGGGTCGAGCCGGGCGGCGGCCGCCGCGACGGACTGGTAGGCGAAGGCCGTGACCAGCACCGTATGGGCCAGGACGACGATGCCGCGGGTGCCGTTGAGCAGCAGCGGCGGCTTCGAGAACGCCACCAGCAGGGACAGCCCGACCACCACCGACGGCACCGCCACCGGCAGCATGAACAGCGCGTCCAGCACCCGGCGGCCCCTACCGCGCAGCGCGTCGGCGGCCAGCGCCGCCCAGCCGCCGACCAGCAGGGCCAGCACGCTCGCGGCCAGCGCGGTGACCAGGCTGGTGGTGAGCGCGTCCAGCGACTCGCCGCGGGTGATGTCCTGGTAGTGGGTGAGCGTCGCGCCGGAGGGGAAGGCCCCGCTCCAGTTCGTCGCGAAGGACGCCAGCGCGATCACCGCGAACGGCAGCGCGAACAGCGGCAGGAACAGGACGAAGAAGACGGCCCACACGGCCCAGCGGCCACTGCGGCTATGCACCAGCACGACGGCCTCCGGCGGCTGTTCGGGCGACGACGACGCGGTACAGCCCGTAGAGGGCGACCGACAGGGCGATGTTCACGACCGCGACGACACAGGCGCCGGTGTAGTCCGACTCCAGGATCGCCTTGCTGTAGACGAGCATCGGCAGCGTGGTGACGTCCTTGGCGCCGGTGAAGAGCACGATGCCGAACTCGTTCAGGCACATCACCAGCACCAGGCTGCCGCCCGCCGCGAGCGACGGCAGCGCCTCCGGCAGGATCACCTGCCGCACGATCCGCGGCGCCTTCGCGCCCAGCGAGGACGCGACCTCGATCTGCGCGGTGTCCACCTGCGAGAAGGCGGCGAGCAGCGGCCGCATGACGAACGGTGTGAAGTACGTGATCTCCGCGAGCAGCACGCCCCACGGCGTGTGCAGGAAGTCGACGGGGCCGCTCGCCGCGCCCGTCACATCCGTCCACAGGCCGTTCGCCATGCCCACGGTGCCGTAGACGAACAGCAGCGCGAGCGTGATCAGGAAGGACGGGAAGGCGAGGAAGATGTCGATGAACCGGCTGAGCGCCTTCCCGCCGGGGAACGGTACGAAGGCGATCACGAGCGCCAGCGCGAAGCCCAGTACCAGGCAGCCCACGGTGGAGCCGACCGCGATCCAGACCGTCGTCCACAGCGCCTCGCGGAAACCCGTCGAGGCGAACACCTCGCGGTAGGCGGACAGATCGTGACCGCCGGATTCCGGGGTGAACGACTGCTGGACGACCAGCGCGAGCGGGTACAGGAACGCCAGCGCCAGCCCGGCCACGGGCGGCAGCGCCCAGACCCAGCGGGGCACCGCGCGCGAGGTCCGCGCCGGACGGGGCGCGGGCGCCGCCAGCTCCGGGGTCCGCACGGTCCCGGTGCTCATACCCGCTCCAGGAGCGGTCGTCCGGTGCCGACGCCGGCCGGCAGGAGCACCGTGTCCTCGGGGTCGAAGGCGAGCGTCACCGTCGCCCCGACCACCGGCGGCCGCCGCAGGTCGCCGACGTCCGCGCGGATCTCGTGGCCGCCGGAGTCGACGAGCAGCCGGTGGGTCGAACCGCGCCACTGCACGCCCGTCACCGTGCCGCGCAGCGAGTTGGCCGCGCCGCCGGCCGCGCCCTCGGCGGCCAGCCGCAGGGCGTGCGGACGGACGCACATCGTGGCCTCGGCACCCTCAACCGCGCCCTTCGGGACCTCGGCGGCGCGCACCACCGCGTCGCCGAAGTGCAGCGCCCCCTCCCCGGCGACCCGGACCGGCAGCAGGTTCGCGCTGCCGACGAACGAGGCGGTGAACTCGGTGCGCGGGCGGCGGTACAGGTCCTGCGGGGTACCGCAGTCCTGCAGCCGCGCCTTGTCCATGACCGCGATGCGGTCGGCGAGGGTGAGCGCCTCGATCTGGTCGTGGGTGACGTACAGGATGGAGACGTCGGGCAGTTCGCGGTGCAGCCGCGCCAGCTCGGCGAGCATGCCCGAGCGCAGCTGCGCGTCCAGCGCGGACAGCGGCTCGTCGAGTAGCAGGACGCCGGGCCTGATGGCCAGCGCGCGGGCGATCGCGACGCGCTGCTGCTGGCCGCCGGAGAGTTCGCGCGGATAGCGCCGGGCGTAGCCGGCCATCCCCGTCATCTCCAGGGCTTCCGCGACCCGGCCGGGTATCCCGGCCCGCGGCGAGCGCTGCGCCCTGAGGCCGAACGCGACGTTCTGGTCGACGCGCAGGTGCGGGAAGAGGGCGTACTGCTGGACGACCATCCCGATGCCGCGCCGGTGCGGCGGCAGATCGGTGACGTCCTGCCCGCCGATCAGCACCCGCCCGCCGGACGGCCGCACGAAGCCGGCGACCGCCCGCAGCGCGGTGGTCTTGCCGGAGCCGGACGGGCCGAGCAGGGCGAGGACCTCGCCCGGCTCGACGGTGAGGTCGAGCGCGTCGAGCACCGTCAGGTCCCCGTACCGGACGCTGACGTGGTCGAAACGAATGCCGCTGCGCACCGCGCGCGACGTCGGGACCGCCTCGGGCCCGCCCGGCTCCGTACTCATCGCTGCTGCCCCGCCCCGGCGGCCGCGGCGAACCCGTCGGCGGCGGTGAACCCGGCGATCGTCCGCGGGAGTTCCGCGACGGACGCCAGGACGTGGGTGGCCCCGGCGCCGCGCAGCGCGGCCTCGTCGTGCGCGCCGGTCAGCACGCCGGCGACCACCGAGGCGCCGGAGCGGCGGCCGCAGAGCATGTCGTACGAGGTGTCGCCCGCCACGGCGATCTCCCGTACGTCGTCGGCCGCCCCGGTGCGCAGCAGTGCGGCGAGCACCAGGTCGGGGAACGGGCGCCCGCGTCCGGCGTCGGCCGGGCACAGGGTGAGGTCGGCGATGTCCTGCCAGCCGAGCGCGTCCAGGATCGCGTCCTGGGTGACGCGCGAGAAGCCGGTGGTCAGCACGACCGTGCGGCCCTCTTCGCGCAGCTTCCCGATCGTCTCGGCGGCGCCGGGCAGCGGCGCGCAGCGGCCGCCGTCGACCAGTTCCGCGTAGGCGCTCTCGAACGCCGCGTTGCCGCGCTGGGCGATGTCCTCGTCGCCGAAGAGCGCGCGGAAGACGGTGATCTTCGACTCGCCCATCGTCGCGCGGACGTAGTCGAGCTTCTTCGCGTGGTCGTCGCTGCCGGGCTCCACGCCGAGCCGTTCGGCGGCGCGGGAGAAGGCCTGCTCCACGAGGCCGCCGTCGGCGACCGTGGTCCCGGCCATGTCGAGCACGACCAGTTTGATGCTGCCGTCCGTCATGGAATCCGTCATGGTGTCCGTCCTGTCCGTCATCGCTTCCCTCACCAGCCCAACGCGTCGGCGGTCGTCTCACCGATCGCCGGGGAACAGGTCATGCCGCGCCCGCCGGGCCCGGTGACCAGCCACACTCCGTCCAGTACTTCCTGCCGGTGCACCACCCGCGCGGTGTCCACGCACTGCGCGTACACCCCGGCCCAGCGGCGCCTGATGCGCGGCAGCGGCCGGCCGAGCAGCTGTCCGGCCCGCTCCAGCAGGTGGTCGTACGGGTCCTCGACGACGTCGAAGTTGAACGTCGCGTCGTACTCGTGGGTGTCGCCGATGGTCAGTCCGCCGTCGAGGCGCTGGACCATCAGCAGCTGCATCTTGTGCGCGGCGGCCACCGGCGGCTGCGGCTGTCCGGCGCGCAGCGCGTCGAGCGCGTCGCCCTCGTAGGCCGGGTAGTAGCGGAAGCTGTCGGCGTCGGCGACCGAGGTGGTCAGCCGCTCGCCGAGCGGGTCGGTCTGCGCCATCTGCAACCGCACCCGGCGGACCGGCAGTTCGGGGGCGAGCTCGCGCACCAGCCCGGACAGCCAGGCCCCGGTGGCCAGGACGACGCTGTCTCCCCGGTGCACCTCGCCGTGGTCGTCGCGGACCGTGCCGGGCCCGACCTCGCGGACCTCACGGCCGGGGAGGAACGTGTAGCGGCCGGTCGCCGCCAGGTGCTCGCGCAGCGCGGGCAGCGCGACCCGGGACTCGACGGCGGCGTCCCGCTCGCACAGCAGCGCCCCGGTGATGTCGCCGCGCAGCGCCGGGTTGTGCTCCCTGGCGCCCGCGGCGTCCAGCCACTTGAAGCCGCGCTCGGCGGCGTCGGGGCGGGCGATGACCTCGTCCACGACGGCCTTCTCGGCCGCGGTGCGGACCACGGTGAGCGAGCCGTTGGCGCGGAAGCCGGTACCCGGCACCCGGGCGCCGATGTCCTCCCACAGCTCACGGGCCCGCAGCGCGGTCTCCAGCTCCTCGCCGGCCGACCGGCCGCCGACCCACACCAGGCCGAAGTTGCGTACGGAGGCGCCGCGGGCCTCCCGCTCGCGCTCCAGGTGGACGACCTCATGGCCGCGGTGGACGGCTTGCCAGGCGTGCATCGTGCCGAGCGCACCGGCGCCGACGATCAGGACTCTCATGTGGCCCAAAGGTGCTCGGGCCTTCGGAAGCGTACGTATCTCGCGCATGAACCGATGGTGAACAGCCCAGCAACGCTTGGACTAGACCCGTTACCATTTCGTGATCGAAATCCTCCGCACAGCCTCCCGTCGGCCCGGCTACTCCTTGGACATCTGCGTGGTGAAACTGAACCGGTCGCCGCGGTAGAGCGAGCGCACCCGCTCGATCGGCACGCCCCCGCCGTCCCGGCTCGTCCGGTGCAGCAGCAGCATCGGCAGCGCGGGCGGCGTACCGATCAGCAGCGCCTCGCGGGGCGTAGCGAGCACCGTCTCGATCCGCTCGTCGGCCGCCGCCAGTTCCAGCCCCACCTGGTCGCGCAGATACACGTAGAAGGACGAGTCGGGGGCGAAGTCCCGCTCCAGATAAGGCAGTCGGGCCACCGACAGATAGGTGCTCTCCAGGCCGACCCGTTCCTCGTCGGCGAGCAGCACCCGCTCCATGTGCCAGACCTCGTCACCGGCCGAGATCCGCAACTCGCGGGCCAGCACCGCGTCCGCCGCCAGCCGCTCCAGGGTGATCAGATGGCGGCTCGGGACCCGGCCCTGCCGCCGGACGCCCTCGGTGTAGCTCGCCAGCGACAGCGGCTGCTCCAGCTTCGGGCCGGCCACCACCGTGCCCCGCCCCTTGCGCCGCACCCGGCCCTGGATCAGCAGCTCGCGCAGCGCCTGCCGCACGGTCTCCCGCGCCACCTCGAACGTGGCCGCCAACTCCCTTTCCGTCGGCAGCAGTCCGCCCTCGCCGAGCTCGTCGAGCACGGCCTCCAGCCGGGTCTTCACGGCGTAGTACTTGGGCACCCGGCCGTGCTCGGGAATGCCGGACCGGATCGGGGCATGTGGATCTGTCACGGGACCGATCCTCGCAGAACAGCGGCGGTCCACCTGCCCCTCAGCCGAGTGCGGCGCCGCCGAACACCGAGGCCAGCACGAGCAGCGCCGCGCCGTCGGCCACCACCCGCGTTCCGCCGGGGGCCACCGAGACCGGCACCGTGCGCCCCACGGAACGGGCCGTGCGCTCGGTCAGCACCGCCGCGACCTCCTGCCGGAACAGCGTCTCGTCGGCCAGCACGGTGCGCCCGCCGAGCACCACCCGGTCGATGTCGAGCAGCGAGACGAGATTGGCCGCGCCGACGCCCAGCAGGTACGCGGCGCCCGCCGAATCACCGCGGTCGACCGCGGCCAGGCACATCGCCTCGATGCAGCCGCGGTTGCCGCATCCGCACACCGGACCGTCCAACTGCACCACCTGGTGCCCGAATTCGCCCGCGCCGGTGCGCTCGCCGCGGAAGACCGCGCCGTCCAGCACCAGCCCGGCGCCCAGCCCGGTGCCCAGATGCAGATACGCGAACGAGCCGCCGCCCGCGTCCTGGCCGAGAACGGCGAGCGCCGCCGCGTTGGTGTCCTTGTCGACGACGACCCGCAGTCCGAGCCGCCGCTCCAGGGCGTCGCGCAGCGGGAAGCCGTCCCAGTCCGGGAACCCGGTGACGCGGTGCAGCACGCCCGAGGCGTGGTCGAGCGGCCCGGGAGCCGCGACGCCGACGCCGAGAATGGCGGGGCCGGCGTCCAGCGCCCGCACCTCGCGCGCCACCGCCTCCAGCACCTCCCCTGCGGGGCGGCCGAGGTCGAGCCGGGAGGTACGCGCTTGCACCCGCTCGCCCGACAGGTCGGCGAGGACGACGGTCAGCTCGTCACGGTCCAGGTGCACCCCGGCCGCGTACCGCGCCCGGCGCACCAGCCGCAGCTCGGTCCGCGGCTTGCCGCCGGTCGACGCCTGCCGCCCCGACTCCTCGGCCAGCCCCTCGGCCCGCAGCCGCGCGGTGATCTTGCTGACCGCCTGCGGGGTGAGCCCGGTGCGCTCGGCGAGCTCCAGCCGGCTGATGCCGCCGGTCCCGTGCCGGGTGGCGGCGCGCAGCAGATCGAGCACCAGAGCGGCGTTGTGGTGCCGCAGCGCGGGCAGATTCGCCCCTGAGATTCCCCTGTTCACCCCTCCATTGTCCTCGGTGCTTGCTCTTTGGCAACACTGTTGCGAAAGTGGTGGGCATGAGTAGTCCCGCCACCCCCCTCCGCGTCGGACTGGTCGGCTACGGCCTGGCCGGCTCCGTCTTCCACGCCCCGCTCGTCGCCGCCACCGACGGCCTGGTCCTCGACACCGTCGTCACCTCGAACCCCGAGCGCCGCGAGCAGGCCCGCGCCGAGCACCCCGGCGTCCGGTTCGCCTCCTCCCCCGACGAGCTGTGGACCGGCGACCCCGTCGACCTCGTGGTGCTCGCCTCCCCCAACCGCACCCACGTGCCGCTCGCGACCGCCGCCCTCCAGGCCGGTGTGCCCGTCGTCGTCGACAAGCCGCTCGCCGGCACCGCCGCCGAGGCCTACGAGCTGGCCGCCCTCGCCAAGGACCGCGGCCTGCTGCTCTCCGTCTTCCAGAACCGCCGCTGGGACAACGACTTCCGCACCCTGCGCCACCTCGTGGACAGCGGCGAGCTCGGCACCGTGCAGCGCTTCGAGTCCCGCTTCGAGCGGTGGCGGCCGCGGCCCAAGGGCGGCTGGCGCGAGTCCGGCGACCCCGCCGAGATCGGCGGGCTCCTCTACGACCTCGGCAGCCACCTCGTCGACCAGGCCCTGACGCTCTTCGGCCCGGCCGTCCGCGTCTACGCCGAGTCCGATGTGCGCCGCCCCGGCGCCGAGGTCGACGACGACACGTTCATCGCGATCACCCACGCCGGCGGCGTCCGCTCCCACCTGTGGGCCAGCGCCACCACCGCCCAGCTCGGCCCCCGCTTCCGCGCGCTCGGCAGCACCGCCGGGTACGTCAAGTACGGCCTCGACCCGCAGGAGGCCGCCCTCCGCGACGGCCTGCGGCCTGGCGCCGGGGCTGCCGCCGGGCCTGCCGGGTGGGGGACCGAGCCGGAGTCCGACTGGGGCACCCTCGGGGCCGGCGACTCCGTTCGCCCCGTCCCGACGCTGCCGGGCGACTACCCCGCGTACTACGCGGCTGTCGCCGCCGCCCTCCGCGACGGTTCGGCCCCGCCGGTCACCGCCCTGGAGGCGGCCGCCGCCCTCGAAGTCCTGGAGGCGGCCCGGCTCTCCGCCCGCGAGGGGCGCACAGTGGAACTGGAGGCGCGCTCATGAGCACTCCCACGGACCTTGTCGCCGAGCTCGAAGCGCAGGAGCGCGACCTGGTTCTCGCGAGCTTCACGAACGACGACGCCTGGCGGCTGGGGTGCCTGTTGGTCGACCTGGCGCGCGAGCGCGAGGCTCCGGTGACGGTCGACATCCGTCGCGGTAGCCAGCAACTCTTCCACTACGCGCTGGAGGGCACCTCCCCGGACAACGACGCCTGGCTCGCCCGCAAGTCCCGCGTCGCGGAGCGCTACGGCGCGTCGTCGTACCTCGTCGGCGCCCGTTTCCGCGCCAAGGGCACCACCTTCGAGGAGTCCTCCCGCCTGGACCCGAACCTGTACGCGGCCCACGGGGGCGCGGTGCCGCTGCGTGTGGCGGGGGTGGGGATCGTGGGGACGGCGGCGGTGTCGGGGCTGCCGCAGTCGGAGGATCATGCGCTGGTGGTGGAGGCGTTGTCGCGCTTCGTGCGCGCTTAGCGGTTGCCGGTGTGTTGTGGGTCGGGGGCCGGGCCCTCCGGGGGAGGGGTCCGAAATCGTATATTTACGAGCCTGGCGGCTCACAAATACACGGCAGCATTTCGGACCCCTCCCCCTCCGACCCCGTCCCCCTCACGTCCAGGCGGCGGGGTGGGAGCGCGGGTCGTGGGGAACCCCCGACTGCGGGGTCCGGGCGGGTGCCGACGCAGGCGCATCCGTCCCCGACCCTCCGGCCCCGCCCCCCACCCCCGCGGGTGCCGACGCTCGCGCATCCGTGCCGGCATTGGGCGGGTGGGCGGGAAAAGCCCGCCGCAGGCGCGCACCGGCCCGCGCGGGCCGTCGTACCCCGCGCCCCCGCCGGCAGGCGTACCCGCACCCTCGCCCCGGTAGGGGCTACGCGTTCGCGAGGACCTGGCGTTGGCGGCCCAAGCCGTCGATCTCCAGTTCCACCACATCCCCCGCCCTCAAATACGGCTTGGGGTCCGGCTGGCCCATCGCCACCCCCGCCGGTGTCCCCGTGTTGATCACGTCACCGGGGTACAGCGCCATGAACTGGCTCAGGTACCGGACGACCTCCGCCACGGGGAAGATCTGGTCCGCCGTGGAACCGGCCTGCTTCGGTTCGCCGTTGACCCAGAGGCGCAGGCCGAGGGCCTGCGGGTCCGGGATTTCGTCGGCGGTGACGAACCAGGGGCCGATGGGGTTGAAGGTCTCGCAGTTCTTGCCCTTGTCCCACTGGCCGCCGCGCTCGATCTGGAACTCGCGCTCCGAGACGTCGTGGGAGAGGGAGTAACCGGCGACCGCGGCCAGTGCCTCCTCGTGGGACGCCGCGTAGCGCAGCTCGCGTCCGATGACGATGGCGAGCTCGACCTCCCAGTCGGTCTTCACGCTGCCGCGTGGCACCAGGACGGTGTCGTCGGGCCCGACGACCGTGTCCGGGGCCTTCATGAAGACGATCGGCTCGGCCGGAATCGCCGCGCCGGTCTCCGTCGCGTGGTCGTGGTAGTTGAGACCGATGCAGACGATCTTGCCGATGCGGGCGAGCGGCGGGCCGACGCGCAGGGCGGGGTCCAGCCGGGGCAGGGATCCGTCCGCCGCGGCCGCGGCTATCCGCGCGAGCGCGGCATCGTCGGCGAGGAGTGCGCCGTCGATGTCGGGCACGACGCCGGACAGGTCGCGCAGGATTCCGTCGCCGTCCAGCAGGGCCGGAGCTTCCGCTCCGGCGGGTCCGACACGCAGCAGTTTCACAGACGTACTCCCTGTTGGGCGAGGGTGGTCATCGGATGTCTTGGCAGATCCTCCAATCAGCTACGGCCGTCCCGCAAGCCCCCTTTCACGAAGTGGACTTCGCGGCATTCAGTGCCACATGTGGGGCACGCTGCAGCCAGGCGCGCTCCGCGGCGCTCCAGGCGGTGGTGGTGGCCAGATACAGCCCGGCCGCCAGCGGGACGAAGGCGGCGGTCAGCAGGGTGCCGAAGGAGAGCAGCGGAAGGATCTTCGCCATGGTGGCGGCACCGGGTGCCGCGGGCGCGGCGGTGGCCGGGGCGGTCGCTGCGGCCTTCCGGGCCCGCAGATACGTCCAGCCCGCGACGGCCGCGATCACCGCGAAGAGCCCGAGGAAGACGGCCCCGTGCGGCCCGGCCACCCCGCCGTCGGCGAGCGCGTCGGTCCACCGGCCGCCCAGGGGTGCGCCGAAGAGGGTGTGGTCGAGGAGGTCTCCGCCCGAGGAGGAGAAGACCCGGTACATGAGGAAGAAGACCGGCAGCTGCACGAGCATCGGGACGAAGCCGGCGAACGGCGAGGCGCCCTCCTTCGCGTAGAGGTCGGCGAGTGCCTTCCGGAGCCGCTCCGGGTTCTTCTTGTGCTTGCGGTTCAATTCGGCCACCCGCGGTGCCAGCGCAGCCCGCGCCTTCTCGCCGCGGGCGGCGGCCCGCGCCAGCGGATGCAGGGCCAGACGTACGGCGACGGTGATCGCGACGATGGCGGCCGCGGTCGCCGAGGCGCCCAGGAGCGGGCCGAGCAGGGAGGCGACGGACATGACGAAATGAGCGAATACGGACATGGGGTGAGCCCTCCACGGGGTCTCGTCGAGCCGGAAGAAGTCGGCGTGACGAGCCGCGCGGGGCGCAGCGGGAACCGGTGGGTACCGGGGTAGGAGCGCCTACGCGGCCGTCGGGACGAGACGGCCGGGCGCTCGGGGGCGCGGACGGCCCGCGGCGTCGGGATCGCGCTGCACGAGGAAGGCGGTACGGCGCTCCCGGTCCCGGATCGCGGTCCGGATCCGGCCGGGCACGACGGGCCCCGGCCAGGCGGCGGTGACGATGAAGGCGCGGCACAGCAAGGCGGCGGCGACCGTGGTCGCGGCGGCGGCGGCGCTGGACACCAGACCGGTCTGGGTCAGCAGCACCCCGGACAGGGCGAGGAAGAACGCGCCCACGAAGAGGCGGAACGCCGCGGTGTCACGTCGCACGAGCTCGCCTCCTTCGGTCGGTCCGGATTCCGATGGTAGCCCCACGCTCTAGGCGACGGCTTCCTGCGCGAGGACCTCCTCGTCCGGCCGTGCGTCGGCCGGCGCCGGCAGGGCGTACGTCACGGCGAGGGCGACGGCCACGTTCAGCGCGAGCGCGAGCAGCCCCGCGTTCACACCCCAGAGGGGATCGCGGCCGGTGAAGACGAGCCAGCACACGACCGCGCCGCCCGCCAGCAGACCGCTGAGCGCGCCCGCGAGCGTCAGCCGGCGCCACAGCAGGCCGAGCAGCAGCATCGGGACGAGCTGCGCCATGCCCTCGTAGGAGATCAGCGACAGCCGCACCAGGGTGTTGGGGAGGGTGTACGTCAGCAGCAGGGCCAGCGAGCCGGCGGCGACCACGACCAGCTGCGACCACAGCTTCTGCCGGCCGGCCAGCCGCGGGACCGCGCCGAGCACGCTGCGGCCCCACATGGTGCCGATGACGAGCATGAACACCGCCATCGGCACGATGGACGACAGGGCCGCGGCCACCCCGATGATCCCGACGGCCCAGGCCGGCAGCGAGTCGGTGATCAGCTCGAACAGGGCGAGGTTGGAGCCGGCGCCGGTCAGGCCCGGCACGACGAACAGCGCCGCCATGCCGAGCAGGATCGGGACGAGGAGCAGCACCTGGTAGAAGGGCAGCGCGATGGCGTTGCGGCGCAGCGCGTCCGCGTCGCGCGCGCTCAGATAGCCGGCGACCGTCGTCGGGAAGATCACCACGGTGAGCGAGTTGAGCAGGCTCGTGGTGATGAACCAGCTCCCGCCGAGGCCGCCGGACGCGTGCCCGGGGAACGTCAGCCACCGCGCCTTCTCCTCGGTCAGCCGCCGGAACAGCTCGCCGTAGCCGCCGAAGTAGTGGAAGGGGACGTAGCAGGCGAGGAAGCCGAGGGTCGCGATGACGAGGACGTCCTTGAGGACCGACACCCAGGCGCTGCCGCGCAGCCCGCTGACCACGACGAATCCGGTGGTGACGGCGAAGCCGAGGAAGTACGCCCAGTTCAGGCTGATCGCCCCGTAGGAGATCGTCGAGACGACGACGCCCATGCCGGTGATCTGCAGCTGGATGTACGGCAGCAGGCAGACGGTGGCGAGGACGGCGACGAGCGCGCCGAGCCGCGGGCTGGCGTAGCGGTGGGCGATCATGTCGGTGATGCCGACCAGGTCGTGGCGGCGCGCGTAGGCCCACAGCATGGGGCCGACGACGTAGCCGACCGCGTAGCCGCACGACAGGTACGCCAGGACGTAGAGCACGGGCGCGCCGAAGTTGTAGCCCCAGCCGGCCGCGCCCAGGTAGCTGAAGCTGGTGTAGCTCTCACCGGCCATGAGCACCCAGATGAAGACCGGGCCGAGGCTGCGGCCGCCCACCGACCACTCGGTGAGGCCGCCCTGGGAGCCGCGCCCGCGGACGGCGAGCAGTCCGAGCGCGACGGTCACCACCATGAAGGCGCCGAAGATCGAGGTGGCGACCGCGGCGTTCACGTACGCCTCCGCCGGTCGCCGCGGTAGGCCAGCCACACCGCGAGCGGGGTGGCGAGCGTGGCGGCCAGCATCCAGAAGAAGAGGAAGGGGATCCCGAACACCACGGGGTGCACCCGGTTCACCAGCGGCAGCACGCCGAGGTACAGCACGTACGGCACGAGCAGCCACAGCAGATGGCGTCGGCCTCGGAATACCCTGGGCACCTTGGACACGCGGCCCGACCCTAGCGCGCCTGCGCCGACTTCAGCCGCCCCCACACCACCAGCCGGTACTTGGAGGTGTATTCGGGCGTGCAGGTGGTGAGCGTGATGTACGCGCCGGCGCCGGTCATCCGGGCGTCCGGGTGCACGGAGCTGAACGGCACCGGGGCGATCACGGACCCGTCGGAGGGATTCGTCTGCGGCACGGTCTTCTCCACGACGTAGACGAAGCGGCCGGTGGCCGTCTCGACGGTCACCGTGTCGCCGGCCCGCAGCCGGTTGATGTAGCGGAACGGCTCGCCGTGGGTGTTGCGGTGCCCGGCGACGGCGAAGTTCCCGGTCTGGCCGGGCTGGGCGGTCTGCGGGTAGTGGCCGACGTAGCCGTGGTTGAGGATGGCGCTCTTGCTGATGCCCTGGGCGACCGGGGCGGTCACGCCGATCGCGGGGATGCGGATCACGGCGTAGGCCAGATCGTCCCGTTCCGGTGCCGTCACCTGCCGCGTGGAGGTCCCGGCGGACGTCTTGTCATCGGATGTATCCATCGTCGGCGTATCGGCGGGAGCCTGCGTCGGAACGGAGGAGGGCGCCGGTGCGGGGGCCGCGCTCCACTGCTGTTCCAGCGCCGCGACCTCGCGCCGGGCGGACTCGTGCGCCCGCAGATTCGTCCACCACAACTGGTGCGCCACCAGCAGCAGCACGACGACCCCGAACGTCACCGCGAGTTCGGCGGCGCCCCACAGCGCCCGCCCCAGCGGAGTGCGCCGCGCGCCGCCGCGCCGCAGCAGCCGCCCCCGGCCCTGGACGACGACCCGGACCGGCCTGGACTTCTGACGCACCGTCATACGGGTGACGATACGGCCGTTCCCGGCCCGCCGGACAGGGGCCTGTCCGGCGGAACGTTCCTAGCCGGCGAAGAGCCGGGACGCCGAGTAGATCGCGAGCCCCGCCAGCGCTCCGACGACCGTGCCGTTGATCCGGATGAACTGCAGGTCACGCCCCACATGCGCCTCGATCTTGCGGGACGTCTGGTCGGCGTCCCAGCCCGCCACCGTCTCGGTGATCAGGGAGGTGATCTCGTCCCGGTAGGTCGTCACCACATACGTGGCGGCGTCCTCCAGCCAGCCGTCCACCTTCGCCTGCAGGGCCGGGTCGGTCGCCATCCGGGCGCCCAGCGACAGCAGCGACGCGCGGGTCCGCAGCCGCAGCTCGCTGCGCTCGTCCTCGGCGGCGGCCACGACCATGCCGCGGACCGCGGTCCACGCCGACTCGATCAGATCCTGCACCTCGCCGCGCGCCAGCAAATCCTTCTTCAGCCGCTCGACGCGCTCACGGGTGTCCGGATCGGACTGCAGCTCGACGGCGAAGTCCCCCAGGAACCGGTCCACCGCCCCGCGCGCCGGGTGGTCCGGCATGTCGCGCATCTCGGCGGTGAAGCGCACCAGCTCCTTGTAGACCCGCTCACCGACCTTGCGGTCCACGAACCGGGGCGTCCACCCCGGCGCGCCGCCCTGCACCGCGTCCATCACCGAGTCGCCGTGCTCCACCAGCCAGTCGTGCGCCCGCACACAGACCAGGTCGACCACCCGCCGGTGGCCGCCGTCCGCGACGACCCGCTCCAGCATCCTGCCGACGCCCGGCGCCACCTCCTGGCCCTCCGCCCGCCGGGTGATCGCCTCACCGACCACCGCCTGGACGTCGGAGTCCCGCAGCACCTTCAGCACCCCGCGCAGCGCCGCCGCGGCCTGCTCCGTCACCTTGTCGGCGTGCTCGGGATCGGCGAGCCAGGTGCCGAGCCGCGAGCCGATGCCGACGGCCCGCAGCCGGGTCCTGACGACATCGGCCGACAGGAAGTTCTCGCCGACGAAATCGCCCAGGCTGTGGCCGAGGGCGTCCTTCTTCGTCGGGATGATCGCGGTGTGCGGGATCGGCAGTCCCAGCGGGCGGCGGAACAGCGCCGTGACGGCGAACCAGTCCGCCATCGCACCGACCATGCCCGCCTCCGCGGCCGCCGCGACGTACCCCGCCCAGGGACCGGCGCCGGCCGAGTCCGCCCACTTCGCCAGGGCGTAGACCACCGTCGCGGCGAGCAGCAGCCCGGTCGCGATCACCTTCATCCGGCGGACCCCGCGGCGCCGCCCCGCGTCGGCGGCCTCCGTCGCGCTCAGCACCGTGCCAGGACCGGCCGGTGCACCGCCGCGTGGACCGTCGTCCGGACCGCCGCCTGGATCGCTCATTACCGCTGCTTCCATCCGCTCCACCCGCGTATCGTCACCGCCACTGCCAACCTGGGAACGAACAACAGGTTCCCCGCGTCCCGGGAAGTCACGCCAGGAACGGCGGGACGGCCGCGGACGCCGTCCGGGGACCCCGCACCGAGGGAGCGAGCCGCCATGACAGCGCAGGACAGGACCGGAGGGCTGCCCGGCTACGCCGGACACTTCGAGGAGCCCGAGGGGTACCTGGACTTCGCCCGCTACGGCCCGCCGTCCCGCGACGTCCTGGACGCCACGGCGCAGGCCCTGGCCGACTCCGCCCGTGCCACCCACAGCACGGTGGACGACCTGATGCGCGCCGAACCCCGGGCCCGGGAGGCCGCCGCCCGGCTGGCCGGGACCGACCCCGGCCACATCGTGCTGCTGCCGAACACGTCCACCGGACTGTTCCACGCCGCCTTCGGCATCACCGGCGGCACCGTGCTCGTCCCGTCCGGGGAATTCCCCGCCAACCGGTACCCGTGGCAGCGTGCCGGGGAGGTCGGCAGGGCCGTACCGCGCCTGCTGGAACCCGACCAGCGGGGCCTGATCACCCCCGACACCGTCCGCGACGCCCTGACCGGACCCGGCGCCGGTGACGTGGTGGCCGTGGCGCTGAGCGCCGTGGACTTCCGCACCGGCCACCGCGCCGACCTGGCCGCGATCCGCGAGGTGATCGGCGACCGGCTGCTCGTCGTGGACGCCATCCAGGGCTTCGGGGTCGCCGACCTGCCCTGGCAGGTCGCGGACGTCGTCGTCACCGGCGGCCAGAAGTGGCTGCGGGCCGGCTGGGGCACCGGTTTCGCCGCGCTGTCCGACCGGGCGCTGGAGCGGCTGGAGCCCGTCCTCACCGGCTGGACCGGCGTCGAGGACGCGGGCCTCTTCGACGACCGGGAGCACCCGCCCGCCGCCGGCGCCCAGCGGTGGAGCATCACCAACCTGAGCCCCGTCACCGCGGCCGCCTTCGCCGCCGCCCTGGAACTCGTCGAACGGTCCGGGGTGCCCGCCATCGAGGAGCACATCACCACCCGGGTGGCCCAACTCATCGACACCGTTCTGGCCTGCGGCGGCGAGGTGCTGTCCCCCGTCGCCCCCGAGCAGCGCGCCGGCATCGTCTCCTTCCGCATCCCCGGCACCGACCCGCGGCTCGTCGCCAAGGCGCTGCACAGGTACGAGGTCACCCCGACGGTCCGCGCGGACTCGCTGCGCCTGTCGGCGCACGCCTCGACCCCGCTGGCCGCCGTCGACCGCGTGCACGCGGCCCTCAACTCACTGCGCTGAACGTCCTCACTCCGCCGGACGTCCCGCCGCCGGGACCGCCGTCTGAGCCGGCACCGGCGCCGACGAGTACATCCGCGCGATGACGTCCTCGATCGCCGGCTCCCGCACCGACAGGTCCACCAGCGGATAGCGCGCCGCCAGGTCGGCGACCAGCGGCGCCGCGCTGGCCGCCGCCGGGAACGCCAGCCACTGGCGCGGCCCCTCGACCTTCACGCACCGCGCGCCCGCCACCACCACCGCCGGCAGCTCCCGTTCGAAGTCGACGACGAGCGTGCGCTCGCTCTCCCCCACCGCGTGCAGCCCGCTCAGCCCGCCGTCGTACATCAGCCGCCCGTGGTCGATGACCATCACCCGCTCGCAGAGCTGCTCGATGTCGGTCAGATCGTGCGTGGTCAGCAGCACCGTCGTGCCCTGCTCGGCGTTGACCGTCCGCAGGAACTCCCGCACCTTCGCCTTGCTGACCACATCGAGACCGATGGTCGGCTCGTCCAGGTACAGCACCTCCGGATCGTGCAGCAGCGCCGCCGCGATGTCGCCGCGCATCCGCTGCCCCAGCGACAGCTGGCGCACCGGCACGTCCAGCAGCGGGCCGAGGTCGAGGAGGTCGACGCAGCGCGCGAGGTTCTTCGCGTACCGCCCGTCCTCGATCCGGTACATGCGCCGCACCAGCTGGTAGGAGTCCTTCAGCGGCAGGTCCCACCACAGGGTGGTGCGCTGCCCGAAGACCACCCCGATCCGCCGCGCCAGCTTCGTCCGGTCCCGCGACGGGTCGATCCCCGCGACCCGCACCCGCCCGCCGCTGGGCATCAGGATCCCCGTCAGCATCTTGATGGTGGTGGACTTCCCGGCCCCGTTCGGCCCGATGTACCCGACCATCTCGCCGCGCGGCACCGAGAACGAGATCCCGTCGACCGCCGGCACCTGATGCCGCTCCCGCCGCCACCGCCCGGACTTGCGGCGCACGTCGAAGACCTTCTCCACCGCGTCGAGTTCGATGTGCGCGCCGTCGCCGTCCACTGTCCCCACCTTCCGTCCCCTCAGCTTCCCGTGCTCCGGTACGACCGCAGACCCGTCCGCCACGCCAGCCCGGCCACCGCGCAGCACGCCACCGCCACCAGCGGCGACGCGAAGTCCAGCCACCCCGGCAGCGCCAGCGGATCGTCACGGCCCAGGATCCGCAGCGCGGGCAGCCAGTTGACGAACGCCAGCGGCACGATGAAGGTGACGCCGCGCACCAGGTCCTTGGCGAAGATCGACGGCGGGTACTGCAGCAGCGTGTTCCCGCCGTACGTGAAGGAGTTCTGCACCTCGGACGCGTCACCCGCCCAGAACTGGAAGGCCGCCCCGGCCACGAACACCGCCCCGAAGATCGCACCCCCGCTGAGCAGCATCATCGGCATCATCAGCACCTTCAGCACCGTCCAGTCGATGTCGAGGCGGCTCAGCGACCACCCCAGCACCAGCGAGCCCTGCGTGATGCGCCCCAGCCGCCGCAGCGCGAACCGGTCGGCGGCCACCTGCGCGAGCACCGGCACCGGGCGCAGCAGCAGCGTGTCCAGCGTGCCGTCCCGCACCCGGCGCCCGAGCCGGTCCATGCTGCCCATCGTCAGATCGGCCAGCCCGAAGGCGGTGCTGGTCGTCCCGTACAGGAACGCCACCTCGGGCAGCGAGAACCCGCCCAGCGTCGTGACGTGGGAGAACATCAACAGGATCGTGGCGAAGTCCAGTCCCGTGGTCGCGAAGTTCCCGAGCGCGGTCATCAGGAACGACGCCCGGTACGCCATCGTCGACCGCACCCACATCGCGACGATCAGCCCGTACACCCGCAGCCCGTCGACCACCCGGCGCTCGGGCGCGCTGTGGTCGACCGCCCGGAACCCGGCCGCACCGCCGCCGGCCACCACCCGCTCGGCCGCCCGGTTCTCGACTGCTCCGCCCTCAACCACCCTGCACCACCACCTTCCTGGTCGCCACGGACTGCAGCGCCCGCCCGGCCGCGAGCAGCGCCAGCGCCCAGCCGGCCTGGAAGGCGAACACCCGCAGCAGACCGGTGCCGGTGTGCCGGCCGAGGAAGACATCGGCGGGGATCTGCTGCAGCGCCGCCCACGGCAGCGCCCGCGCCAGCTCCCCCAGCCAGCCCGGGAACAGCGTCAGCGGCAGCAGCGCGCCCGAGAAGAACATGCTGGCCAGCCCGGCGATCTGGCTCACCCCGGCGCCGTCGAGCAGCCAGAACGCGCTCAGCACGACGAGATAGCGCAGCGCGAAACTGACGACGACCCCCAGCGCCACCGACACCAGGAACAACAGCCAGGTCAGCGGGCCGGCCGGCAGCGCCAGATCGAAGGCGAGCGAGCCGATCAGCAGCGGGACGACGCCCCGGCCCAGCAGATGGAAGGCCGCCCGGCCCAGGTCGGTGGCGAGCCACCACAACTGCAGGTCGGCGGGCCGGTACAGATCGATCGCCACGTCCCCGGTACGGATCCGCTCGATCAACTCGTCCTGGAAACCGCCGCCCATCATCGCCGTGGTCATCAGCAGCGCCTGGCCGACCCACACATACGTCAGCGCCTGGGACCGGTCGTAACCGCCCAGCCCCGGACGCGCGTCCCACAACGCGACATAGGTGTAGGCGAGGATGAAGCCGAAGACGGTGTTGGTGAAGACACCGGCGGCCGTCGCCACCCGATACGTCGCGAACCGCCGGAACCCGCTCAGCGCGACCGCCGCGTACAGCCGGATGCCGCCCACTCCCCCACGTCCCCTCCGTCAGGGCCTGGTCCCGCACCCGCCGTTCGCGCCAAAGCTGCCGAGCTTAATCGCCCATCGGGAGGACCCGCCAATGGTTTTCCACCCTTTCGAGTGCACCGGATCAGCCATTCGGCCTGTCACAGCCCTGTCACGGGTGCGCGCCGTTGATCGCACAAGCACGGATGATGCGACAGTGTTCAACGGGGCGTACGTAACGATTGACCCAAGATGTTCCGTCGCGGACCAACCCCGGCGGCGGCGGAGGAGTCCTAACAGACATGAGCGACGAGCCGGAGCAGCAGAAAAGCAGTAACGCTTCGCCAGGCTGGGAGCCCCGACCGCCGGTCCTCAACCGGAGAGGACGGCCCAAGCGCACCGGCCTCGGCCGGCTCATCCCGACCTGGCGGATGGTGACCAGCACCGTCATCATCGTCCTGCTCATCAGCATCGGCGGGTTCTTCATCGGCTACGCCCTGGTGCCGATCCCGAACCCCAACGCCGCCGCCACCGCACAGAGCAACGTCTACTTCTACGCCGACGGAAAGACCGAACTGGCCCGCGACGGCGAGATCAACCGCGAGAACGTCACCCTCGCCCAGATCGCCAGGACCGCCCAGTACGCGGCGCTCTCCGCCGAGGACCGCGGCTTTTACCACGAGTCCGCCGTCAGCCCGAAAGGGATGATCCGCGCCGCCTGGAACACCGTCACCGGCAAGGGCAAACAGTCCGGCTCCACGATCACCCAGCAGTACGTGAAGAACTATTACCTCAACCAGGAGCAGACCGCACTTCGCAAGGTCAAGGAATTCTTCATCGCGATCAAACTCGACCGCAATGAAACCAAGGACGAAATCCTTGAGGGATATCTGAACACCAGCTACTTCGGCCGCAACTCCTACGGCATCCAGGCCGCCTCCCAGGCCTACTTCAGCAAGGACGCCGACAAACTCACCACCGCCGAAGGCGCCTACCTCGCCACCCTCCTCAACGCCCCCAGCGAGTACGACGTCGTCGCCCACCCGCAGAACATCCCCAAGGCCCAGGCCCGGTGGAACTACGTCCTCGACGGCATGGTGAAGGAAGGCTGGCTCAACGCCGCCGAACGCGCCGTCATCACCTTCCCCACCCCCGGCAAGCCCAAGCCCGCCGCCAGCAAGACCGGCCAGCGCGGCTACCTCATCGAGGCCGTCAACGACTACCTCGCCGACAACAACATCATCGACGCGGAAACCCTGCGCGCCGGCGGCTACCGGATCGTCACCACGATCCAGAAGGACAAGGAGGACGCCTTCGTCGCCGCCACCAAGAAAAAGGTCTACGACCAGCTCGGCACCACCAAGGCCGACAGCTACGTCCGCGCCGGCGGCGCCTCCATCGACCCCGCCACCGGCAAGGTCGTCGCCATGTACGGCGGCATCGACTACACCAAGCAGTACGTCAACAACGCCACCAGGACCGACTACCAGGTCGGCTCGACGTTCAAGCCCTACATCTTCGCCTCCGCCGTCCAGAACAACTCCCAGACGCAGGACGGCCGCACGATCACCCCGCGCACCATCTACGACGGCGACAACCGCCGCCCGGTGATCGGCCCCAACGGCCCCGTCGGCTACGCGCCGCCCAACGAGGACCAGCGGGACTACGGCGACATCACCGTCACCAAGGCCATGGACAACTCGGTCAACGCGGTCTACGCCCAGATGGCCCAGGACGTCGGTCCCGACAACGTCGTCAACACCGTGCACGCGCTGGGCCTGCCGGCCACCAAGTCGCTCAACGCCTTTCCCTCGATGGCGCTCGGCACCATGGAAGCCAGTCCCCTCGCCATGGCCCAGGGCTACGCGACCCTCGCCAACCACGGCAAGTACATCCCGTACACCCTCGTCGAGAAGATCACCAAGGACGGCGGCGACCTCGGCCTCCCCAAGCGCGACGCCAAGCAGGCCGTCTCCCGTGAGGCCGCCGACACCACCACGTCCATCCTGCAGAGCGTCGTCGACGGCGGCACCGCCTCCGTCGCCCAGGAGTCCGGCCGCACCTCCGCCGCCAAGACCGGCACCATCGACGACGACAAGGCCGCCTGGTTCGCCGGCTACACCCCGAACCTCGTCACCGTCGTCGCCGTGATGGGCCAGAACTCCGACACCGGCAGACTCGAATCGCTCAACGGAGCACTCGGAGTACCGCGCGTCAACGGCGGCGGCGCGCCCGGCGAGGTCTGGGCCGCCTACACCGAGGCCGCCCTCAGCGGCACCGAGGACATCGACTTCGACCTCCAACTGCAGGACGGCGCCACCGCCCCGACCGAGGCCCCCAGCACACCGCCCACGTCATCGACACCGTCCGAGACCCCGTCGCAGACGCCCTCCCGGACCCCGTCGCAGACACCGTCCCGGACCCCGTCCGAGACACCGTCGGAAACCCCGACGGAAACCCCCACCGAGACCCCGCCCGAGACCAGCGGACCCCCGACCCTGCTGCCCAGCGGCGGCGCGGTCGGAGGCGGCGGGGACGGCGGGGACGGCGGCCCGGACGGGGGCTAGCGCCCGGGCGGGCCCGGGACGCTAGTGGCCCGAGGTGGCCTTCAGGCCCACCACGGCCACCAGCAGCAGACAGATGAAGAAGATCCGGGCGGCGGTCGCCGGCTCACCCAGCACCACCATGCCCAGGACCGCCGCCCCGGCGGCACCGATGCCCACCCACACGCCGTACGCCGTACCGATCGGCAGCGTCTTCGCGGCCTGCGCCAGCAGCACCATGCTCACCACGATGCCCGCACCCGTGAACACACTCGGCCACAGCCGGGTGAACCCCTCGGTGTACTTCATACCGATCGACCAGGCGACCTCGACCAGACCCGCGACGCACAAAAGGACCCATGCCATGACGGCACCTCCATGGTTGCTTGCTTCCAGGGGGTGCGTCGTCTTTGCATGGGTCCCGGTACGGCGCGTCTCGTCGGGCTCTCTCCGACCATAGCAAACTAAAGGTAAAGGCCCGTAGAGTCCTCCGACCCCTGCAGCCGCTCCGACGCGACCGCGTGCAGATCCCGCTCACGCATCAGCACGTACGCGACACCCCGCACCTCGACCTCGGCCCGGTCCTCCGGGTCGTACAGCACCCGGTCCCCGACCTCCACCGTCCGCACGTTCTGGCCCACCGCGACCACCGCGGCCCACGCCAGCCGGCGGCCCACCGCGGCCGTGGCGGGAATGAGGATGCCGCCACCCGAGCGGCGCTCCCCCTCGGAACCTTCGGCCCTGACCAGCACCCGGTCATGCAGCATCCGGATCGGCAGCTTGTCGTGCTCATTCTTGGAACTCACGGCGACGACGTTACCGGCGACGCCGGCGGACCGAGAGCCCGGCCACCACCGCGACCAGCGCCACCGCGGCCACCGCCACCGGCACCACCCGGTCCACCCGCAGCACACCGTCCTCCGACACGAAGTGCCCGCGCGCATCACTCACCGCGCGATTCACCCCCACGAAGGCCCGGCCCGCCGTGCGGTCCACCGCGGAGAAGGCCTTCGCCTTCATGTCCCGCGCGACCGTACTCGGATGCACCCTTACCGCGATCTCGTCCAGCGTCGCGGCCAGATCCTGCCGCCTACGGGAGATCTCCGCCTCAATCTGGGCGGGAGTCCTGCCTTCCGACACCGCACTGCCTCCAACGCCTAGACCGGTACCGTGACGGACAGTCTGTCAGCCCGACGCGGACCGCGCCCCGTCGGCACCCCGTTTGCGTACCCGGGAGTACCCCGCGTGTACCGCGTAAGGAGCCACCACCCATGACCGAACGCCTCCAGCCCGGCGACACCGCCCCCGCCTTCACCCTCCCGGACGCCGACGGCAAACCCGTCTCCCTCGCCGACCACGCGGGCCGCCAAGTCATCGTGTACTTCTACCCGGCCGCCCTCACCCCCGGCTGCACCAAGCAGGCCTGCGACTTCACCGACAACCTCGACCTGCTCGCCGCCGCCGGCTACGACGTGATCGGCGTCTCCCCCGACAAGCCCGAGAAGCTCGCCAAGTTCCGCGAAAAGGAAAACCTGAAGGTCACCCTGGTGGGCGATCCCGACAAGAAGGTCCTCGAGGCCTACGCCGCCTTCGGCGAGAAGAAGCTCTACGGCAAGACCGTCACCGGCGTCATCCGCTCCACCGTCATCGTCGGCGCCGACGGCAAGGTCGAACACGCCTTCTACAACGTCAAGGCCACCGGCCACGTCGCCAAGCTCATCAAGGACCTCAAGGTCTGAGCAGATCAGCGGCGGAGTGACCAAAGTCCCGGAAAACGGGGCTTTGGTTTACTCCCGCACCCATCGCGCAGAAGAGACCCTCGGACGAGAACCACCGAACGAGAGGACTCCCTGTGCCGACCCGCGAAGCCGACCCCACGGCCGAAACCGAGGCCGAGCACGGCGCCCGCCGCCGCCACCCTGGCCTCTTCCGGGTCATCCGGCGCAGCAAGAACCCGCCGCTGCGCCGCAGCGACATCACCGTCACCGACGAGGCCGCCGTCAAGCGCGCCGTGAAAGCCGCGTCGCTCGGCAACGCCATGGAGTGGTTCGACTTCGGCATCTACAGCTACCTGGCCGTCACCATCGGCCATGTCTTCTTCCCTTCGGGAAGCGACACCGTCCAGCTGCTCTCGTCCTTCGCGACCTTCGCCGTCGCGTTCCTCGTCCGCCCCATCGGCGGCATGGTCTTCGGACCCATGGGCGACAAGGTCGGCCGCAAGAAGGTCCTCGCCCTCACCATGATCATGATGGCCGTCGGCACCTTCGCGATCGGCCTGATCCCCTCCTACGCCGCCATCGGCTTCTGGTCACCCGTCCTGCTGATCCTCTTCCGGCTGGTCCAGGGCTTCTCCACCGGCGGCGAATACGGCGGCGCCTCCACCTTCATCGCCGAATACGCCCCCGACAAACGCCGCGGCTACTTCGGCAGCTTCCTCGAATTCGGCACCCTCGCCGGCTACATCGGCGCCGCCGGACTCGTCACGATCCTCACCACCGTCCTCGACGACGGCAGCATGCAGAGCTGGGGCTGGCGCATCCCCTTCCTCGTCGCCGGCCCGATCGGCCTGATCGGCCTCTACCTCCGCCTCAAGCTCGACGAGACCCCCGCCTTCCAGAAACTCGGCACCGACACCGCCCGCGCCTCCGACGCCGCCAACGGCGTCGAGACCACCGCCAAGGGCGACCTCGCCAAGATCTTCACCAACTACTGGCCGACCCTCATCCTCTGCATCGCCCTCGTCGGCGCGTACAACATCACCGACTACATGCTGCTCTCCTACATGCCGACCTACCTCACCGACGAACTCCACTACAACGAGACCCACGGCCTGCTCATCCTGCTCGCCGTCATGGTCTTCCTGATGCTGGTGATCAATCAGGTCGGCCGCCTCAGCGACCACTTCGGCCGCAAACCGCTCCTCATGACCGGCATGCTCGGCTTCCTCGTCCTCACCGCCCCCGCGTTCCTGCTCGTCAAACAGGGCAGCCTGCCCGCCGTCGCCGCCGGCATGCTGATGCTCGGCCTCTCCCTCGTCTGCCTCCTCGGCACCATGTCCGCCGCCCTCCCGGCGCTCTTCCCCACCCAGGTCCGCTACGGCTCCCTCTCGGTCGGCTACAACCTCTCCGCCTCCCTCTTCGGCGGCACCACCCCCCTGGTGATCACCGGCCTCATCAGCCTGACCGGCAGCGACATGATGCCCGCGTACTACTCCATGGCCGCGGCCCTCGTCGGCGTCATCGCCGTCGCCTGCATGAAGGAAACCGCCCAACAACCCCTGGCCGGCTCCCCACCCGCCGTCGCCACCGACGCCGAAGCCGCAGAACTCTGCGCCGCCCGGTCCCCGTCCCCCCGCTTCTGACCCACCCGGCGTGACCGTCACCCGAATGCCTCGTTAATACGTACGAGGCTGCGACACGCGGCCGCACCCAGGCTCTGCAGCCACCACCGGTGAGCGAGGGATTCCCCCGCCCACGGCTGCCCGGAATCCCCCTCCCACCGACCCGATCCGGAGGGGGATCCCATGCCGATCAGATACACCCGCGCCCTGCTCACCGAAGCCGCCCGGGAAACGACGAACCTCGACGAGGCCGTCCGGTGGTGCGGAGGCGATCCGACGCCGGGCAGCCGAAGCTATCTCCGCACCAAGATGTCCCAAGCGGGCATCGACATCGCGCACTTCACCACCGGCCGCGTGCGGCACACCGAAGAGACCCTGCGCGAACTGGTCGCCTGCTCGCGCAGCGTGGCCGAGGTCGTCCGCCGCCTCGGGATCAACCCGGTCGGCGGCAACCAGGCCCACATCGGCCGCCGCATCACGGCGTTGGGCCTCGACGCATCCCGCTCCACGCAAGTGCGCCAGGGACGCACGGCGGTCGGAGCGGGCTTGGTCCTGCGGCCGCCGTGGGCCGGCGGCAGGCGCGCTTCGTCCGTCGCTGTACGCCCCGGCCTCCCGCACGGGGAGGTGGCCTAGGTGGCGGACCGCGCAGACAACCCGTACGACGCCGAGCGTCTCACCGAGGCAGCGGCCCAAGCGGTGAACTGGAGCGACCTGATCCGGCGGCTCGGCTTTGAGATCACCGGGGGGCGCCGCAGGTCGGTGCAGGAGGCGGCAGCCGAGTTCGGGATCGACACCAGCCACTTCAAGCAGCGCAGCCCCTGGCGCAAGTATCCCGACGAGGCCATCACCGAAGCCGTCGCCTCGTCGAGCACGCTGCGCGAGGTCGTCCAGAAATTAGGCGCGCCACCGGCCACGGGAACGCTGTCCCACATCCGGCGCCGGATCGCCGCAGCGGGGATCGACACCGATCACTTCCCCGCCCTGAACCGTCCGCAACGGGATCTGCCGTTCACCGACGAGGAGCTCAGGACCGCGGCCGCAGCGACGACCAGCATCCGCGGTATGGCCAGGCACCTGGGTATCCCCGACGACAGCGGCTCCCGTGCGGCGCTCCGGCGCCTGCTCGGAGAGCTGGGCATCGATATCGCCCACTTCCGCAACGGGCGGCTCGCCCTCCCCGAAGACCATGTGCGAGAGGCGGTGGCCAGCGCCACCAGCTTCGCTGATGTCATGCGGTCGGTGGGAGTGCCCGTGAACGACACGAACCACCGCAGAGTACGGCGGCTGGTCACCGGACTCGGCCTGGATACCGGCCACTTCAAGCGCAGGACCTGGGGCACGGTGCGAGTGGCCGAGCCGAAACCCGTGGCCGCCGAGGTGCTTCGAATGCGCCCCAAGGGGTCGCCTCGCGTGAATCGTCCTCGGCTCCATCGGGCACTCGGTGAGCTCGGGGTTCCGTACCGCTGTGTCTCCTGCGGCAACGAGGGTGAGTGGCTGGGCAAGCCCGTCACCCTGCAGATCGACCACATCAACGGCGACTGGCTCGACAACCGCCGGGAGAACCTCCGCTATCTGTGCCCCAATTGCCACGCCACCACGGCCACGTGGTGCCGAGGGGGTAAGAGCAAGCCGACAACGGGCTGAAACCGCGTGAACCCAGCAAGGGCAGCCGGTAGCATGACCAAAACATGCGGCCGTGATGGAACTGGCAGTCATGCTGGGTTTAGGTCCCAGTGAGGTCATACCTCGTGTGGGTTCGAATCCCACCGGCCGCACTTGGCTTTGAATCGAAGGCCCGATCCGAGCACTGCTCGGATCGGGCCTTCGGCGTTTCTCAGCCGAGAAGCTCGGCCACGATCGGCGCCAGCCCACGGAACGCTTCCCCCCGGTGGCTGATCGCGTTCTTCTCCGACGGGGTCAGTTCCGCGCACGTGCGGGTGTCGCCCAGCGGCTGGAGGATCGGGTCGTAGCCGAAGCCGCCGCTGCCCGCAGGGGTGTGGCGGAGGGTGCCGGGGAGGCGGCCTTCCACGACGCGTTCGGTGCCGTCGGGGAGGGCGAGGGCGGCCGCGCACGCGAAGTGCGCGGCGCGGTGGGTGTCGTCGATGTCGGAGAGCTGGGCGAGCAGGAGGGCGAGGTTGGCGGCGTCGTCGCCGTGGGTGCCGGCCCAGCGGGCGGAGAAGATGCCGGGGGCGCCGCCGAGGACGTCGACGCAGAGGCCGGAGTCGTCGGCGACGGCGGGCAGGCCGGTGGCCTGGGCCAGGGCGTGGGCCTTGAGGAGGGCGTTCTCGGCGAAGGTGACGCCGGTTTCCTTGACGTCGGGGATCTCGGGGTAGGCGTCCGCACCGACGAGGTCCACGGCGAGACCTGTGTCGGCGAGGATGGCGCGGAGTTCGGTGACTTTGTGGGCGTTTCGGGTCGCGAGGACAAGGCGCTGCATGGCGTCGATTATCTCCTGGCGGGAAGCGCGGCCCGGCCGTCAGCCCGGGGTGCAGACCTTGGTGAGTTCGCCGGCCGCGTCCGCGACCGGCGTCACGTCCGGGGTGGTGCCGTTGTTGGCGGCGGTGCGGGCGTTCTTGACCGCGGTGTTGAGGTCGTTGACGGCCTTGCTGACGTCGGCGTTGCCGGTCTTGTTGCCGACGTCCTTGAGGTCGCGGGAGATCTGGTCGAGGGCGTTGACGGCGTCCTGGGGGCTGTTGCCGGCGTTGCCGACGGCGTTCTGCAGGTTCTGGACGTCGCCGGCGACCGCGGCGGCCACGTGGGCGCAGTCGAGTGCCTTGTCGATGGCGCTGCAGCCGGCGGCGGCCGGGAGCGTCAGGGCGGCGGCCGCCGCGAGGGCGGCGACGGTGATGCGGCGGCGCGTGGCCATGGGTGGGTTCCTCCCCCGGGGATCTCCGTGTGAGATCTGTATCGGTAGACACGCGCCGCGCACCGCCCCAGTTGCCTGGTTGCGCGAAAGTGACAGGTTTCGTGGTGGGTGCTCGAGCCGAACAGGCCCTAGCCGAGTACGGCGAGCTGAGCTGCGGTCAGTTCGGCGCAGCCGCCGACGGCGAGGTCGAGGAGGGCGTTGAGTTCGGTGCGGTCGAAGGGGGCGCCTTCGGCGGTGCCCTGGACTTCGATGAAGCGGCCGTCGCCGGTGCAGACGACGTTCATGTCGGTCTCGGCCTTGACGTCTTCCTCGTAGGCGAGGTCGAGGAGCGGTACGCCGTCGACGATGCCGACGCTGACGGCGGCGACGGTGCCGGTGAGGGGTTTGGCGCTGGCGCGGATGAGCTTCTTCTGCTGCATCCAGGTGACGGCGTCGGCGAGGGCGACGTAGGCGCCGGTGATGGCGGCGGTGCGGGTGCCGCCGTCGGCCTGGAGGACGTCGCAGTCGAGGACGATGGTGTTCTCGCCGAGGGCTTTGTAGTCGATGACGGCGCGGAGCGAGCGGCCGATGAGGCGGGAGATCTCGTGGGTGCGGCCGCCGATCTTGCCGCGGACGGATTCGCGGTCGCCGCGGGTGTTGGTGGCGCGCGGGAGCATGGAGTATTCGGCGGTGACCCAGCCTTCGCCGCTGCCCTTGCGCCAGCGGGGTACGCCTTGGGTGGCGCTGGCGGTGCAGAGGACTTTGGTGTCGCCGAAGGAGACGAGGACCGAGCCCTCGGCGTGCTTGCTCCATCCGCGCTGGATGGTGACGGGGCGGAGCTGTTCGGGGGTGCGGCCATCGAATCGAGACATGGTTCGAGCCTATCGACAAACGGCGGGGGCCCGTTCCGGTGTCGGAACGGGCCCCCGCGGGTGTGGGTGGTGCGCTGAGGGGTGAGCTCAGTTGTGCTGTGGGCTCAGTTGTCCGGTGAGCTCAGTTGTCCATCATGTCTTCGATGTCGGCGGCGATGGGGTCGGCGTCGGTGCCGATGACGACCTGGATCGCGGTGCCCATCTTGACGACGCCGTGGGCGCCGGCCTTCTTGAGGGCGGCCTCGTCGACGAGGCCGGGGTCCTTCACCTCGGTGCGGAGGCGGGTGATGCAGCCCTCGACCTCTTCGATGTTGTCGAGTCCGCCGAGTCCGGCGACGATCTGCTCAGCCTTGGTGGCCATTGCTCACTCCTGAGTGTCTCGGCCCGGCGGCCCGGCCCGGTTTCAAACGGTAACGCACGTTTGGCCCATCTTCGCGGGCAGGGTTCCGGTTTGTGACGAAAGATAACGATCACTGGTGCCGTGCCCTCGGGGGCGTAGTGCCACCCACGTCGTAAATGGTCTACACCACTTTGGGCCTGGCGACAAAACACAGGCGACGCGACAGCTGCCGGGCCGGCAGCCACCAGGAGGCCACCGATGAGTTCGGAGAACGCCGCCGTCGGGCAGCAACCCCGGAAGAAGTGGACCAGCGTCTTCTTCCAGGGGCTGCAGAAGATGGGGCGCAGCCTGCAGTTGCCGATCGCGGTGCTTCCCGCGGCGGGCATCCTGAACCGGCTCGGCCAACCGGATGTCTTCGGTGCGGACGGGCTGGGCTGGGACAAGGTCGCGAAGGTCTTCGCGGGTGCGGGCGGGGCGCTGCTGGACGGTTCGCTGGGTCTGCCGATGCTGTTCGCCGTGGGTGTGGCGATCGGTATGGCCAAGAAGGCGGACGGCTCGACCGCGCTGGCGGCGGTCGCGGGCTTCCTCGTCTACTACAACGTGCTGCGTCAGTTCCCGCAGGACTGCGAGGCCGGCGACTTCCTTCAGGGGGTCTGTCTCGCGGGCACGTCGGTCACCGCGGCCGCCTACCAGAATCCGGGGGTTTTCGGCGGCATCGTGATCGGTCTGGCGACGGCCTACTTCTGGCAGCGGTACCACCGCACCAAGCTGGTGGACTGGCTCGGGTTCTTCAACGGCCGCCGGCTGGTGCCGATCATCATGTCGTTCGTGGCGATCGTCTTCGCGGTGCTCTGCCTGTGGATCTGGCCGCCGATCGGGGATGCGCTCACCAGTTTCAGCGAGTGGCTGGTGGACCTGGGTTCGGGCGGTTCGGGCATCTTCGGTGTCGCCAACCGCGCGCTGCTGACGATCGGTCTGCATCAGTTCCTGAACGTGTTCGTGTGGTTCCAGTTCGGCAACTTCACCAAGCCGGACGGGACGGTCGTGCACGGCGACATCACCCGGTTCCTGGCGGGTGACCCGACCGCGGGTCAGTTCACCTCGGGCTTCTTCCCGATCATGATGTTCGCGCTGCCGGCCGCCGCGCTGGCGATGGCGCACTGCGCCAAGCCGCACCGCCGCAAGGAGGTCAGCGGCATGATGCTGTCGATCGGTCTGACGTCGCTGATCACCGGTATCACGGAGCCGATCGAGTACTCGTTCCTGTTCATCGCCCCTCTGCTGTTCGCGATCCACGCGTTGCTGACCGGCCTCTCGATGGCGGTCACCTGGGGGCTGGGCGTGCATGACGGCTTCAGCTTCTCGGCGGGTCTGATCGACTACGTCATCAACTGGGGGCTGGCCACCAAACCCTGGATGATCATTCCGATCGGGCTCTGCTTCGCGGTGGTGTATTACGCCCTCTTCCGCTTCGTGATCACCAAGTTCAATCTGGAGACGCCCGGCCGCGAGCCGGACGAGGTGGGGGACGCGCTGGAGGCGGAGAACGTCAAATAGCCCGGCAATATCCCGGATAGATGCGGTCATAAAACCCACCACGAACGGCCCCCGAGTCCTTGGACCCGGGGGCCGTTCGGCATGTGGTTTAGACCACCGGAACTGGGGATTCCTTTATCCCGCCCCGACGTGTTAAAACTGGTCTACACCACTCAGTGGTATAGACCATAGCGGCGGGCCGTCCCCCTTGAAGTGCCCGCCTCACCAGGAGGAATCTGATGAGTACGGCCACCGCTACGGCGGCCCCCGCGAAGAAGCGGGGCTCCGGTCTCTTTTCCGGTCTGCAGAAGGTCGGTCGCAGCCTCCAGCTGCCGATCGCCGTTCTGCCGGCCGCGGGCATCCTGCTCCGCCTCGGCCAGCCCGATGTGTTCGGGGCCGACGGTCTCGGCTGGGGGAAGGTCGCCACGGTCTTCGCCACCGCCGGTGACGCGGTCTTCTCCAACCTCCCGCTGCTGTTCTGTATCGGCGTGGCCATCGGCTTCGCGAAGAAGGCCGACGGCTCGACCGCGCTCGCCGCGCTGGTCGGCTTCCTGGTCTACAAGAACGTGCTGACCGCGTTCCCCGTCACCGACGCCAAGATCCAGGCCGGTGCGGACGTCGCCGCGACGTACAACGACCCGAAGGTCTTCGGCGGCATCATCATGGGCCTGCTGTCCGCGGTCCTGTGGCAGCGCTTCCACCGCACCAAGCTGGTGGACTGGCTGGGCTTCTTCAACGGCCGCCGTCTCGTCCCGATCATCATGGCCTTCGTCGGCACCCTCATGGGCGTCATATTCGGCCTGTGCTGGGGTCCGATCGGTGACGTCATCACCGACTTCGGCGAGTGGATGACCGGTCTGGGCGCCGTCGGCGCCGGCATCTTCGGCCTGATCAACCGCGCGCTGCTCCCGATCGGTATGCACCAGTTCGTCAACACGGTCGCCTGGCAGGAGATCGGCAGTCACACCGACGCCGCCGGCGCGGTGTGGCACGGCGACCTCAACCGCTTCTTCCACGGCGACGCCTCCGCCGGACAGTTCATGTCGGGCTTCTTCCCGATCATGATGTTCGCCCTCCCGGCCGCCGCCCTGGCCATCGCGCACTGTGCCCGCCCCGAGCGCCGCAAGGCCGTGATGGGCATGATGATGTCGCTCGCGCTGACCTCGTTCGTCACGGGCATCACCGAGCCGATCGAATTCTCGTTCATGTTCATCGCCCCCGTGCTGTACGCGATCCACGCGGTCCTCACCGCCGTCTCGATGGCGGTCACCTGGGCCCTGGGTGTGCACGACGGCTTCACGTTCTCCGCGGGAGCCATCGACTACGTCCTGAACTGGAAGTTCGCGACACAGCCGTGGCTGATCATTCCCATCGGGCTCTGCTTCGCGGTGATCTACTACGTGGTCTTCCGCTTCGCGATCACCAAGTTCAACCTCACCACCCCGGGCCGCGAGCCCGAGGAGGAGATCGAGGACCTCACCAAGGCGTGAGCCGGGTGAACCCCGCTCGTTGAGAACCGCTCGTCGAGAACGGCGCGCGGCCCCCGGAACCGTACGGTTCCGGGGGCCGCGCGCCGTTACGGTGAGTGAGGAGACCGGCGTCCGGAACGGGCCGCCCTCGTCTCTGCGTCGGGTTCGCGCGGCGGATCGGTGCCGGCAGGCTCAGATCTCGTACACCGCGCCCGACGTGGCGAGTTCCACCGGGCCGTCGAAGACGGCGCGGGCGTCGGTGAGGTTGCGGGCGGGGTCGGTCCACGGCGGGATGTGGGTGAGGACGAGGCGCCCGGCGCCGGCGCGGTCGGCGTGTTCGCCGGCCTGGCTGCCGTTGAGGTGCAGGTCGGGGATGTCTTCCTTGCCGTGGGTGAAGGAGGCTTCGCACAGGAAGAGGTCGGTGCCTTCGGCGAGGCCGAGCAGGGCGTCGCAGGGGCCGGTGTCGCCGGAGTACGTCAGGGTCCGGCCGGCGTGTTCGATGCGGAAGCCGAACGCCTCGACGGGGTGGCTGACCCGGTCGGTGGTGATGGTGAAGGGGCCGAGCGTGAAGCTGCCGGGTTCCAGGGTGCGGAAGTCGAAGACCTCGCTCATGCACTTCTCGTCGGGCATGTCGCCGTAGGCGGTGGAGAGCCGGCGTTCGGTGCCTTCGGGGCCGTAGACGGGGATGGCGTCGGCGGGGCCGCCGTCGTGGCGGTAGTAACGGGCCACGAAGTAGCCGCACATGTCGATGCAGTGATCGGCGTGCAGATGGCTGAGCAGGACCGCGTCCAGGTCGTAGAGGCCGCAGTGGCGCTGCAGTTCGCCCAGGGCTCCGTTGCCCATGTCGAGCAGCAGCCGGAAGCCGTCGGCCTCGACGAGGTAGCTCGAGCAGGCCGATTCCGCGGACGGGAACGACCCCGAGCAGCCGACGACGGTGAGCTTCATGCCGTGAAACCTCCGTGGGCGCGCCACAGATCGCCCCCATACCGGTTGGAGTGGGGGGTTAGGCGGGTGCGGTCCGCCATGTGTTGACGAGAGTAAGGCGCGGGGCGGGCCGACGCGCCTCCTCAGTGCCCTGTTGTGGGCGGAATCACCAGTACGAGGGGCGGCCGGTACGGTCGGTTCCGATTGAGGATCTTCTTCGACAGATTTTCGACTGTGGGAGCCCATATGGACATGACCTGGTGGTTGGTGGCGGTCGCGGCCGTGGTCGTACTGGCTGTTTTCACGGCGTGGAGGCGGTCGGCGGGGCGCCGGCGGCCGGGTGGTCCGGTGCGGCCGCCGCGCGCGGCGGATCGTCCGGGGCCCGGGCGTGGCGGGCGGCGGGCGCCGGCCGCGGGGGAGATCTGGTGGGCGAACGTGCCGTTCGAGGACGGGTCCGGGGCGAAGGACCGGCCGTGTCTGGTGCTGTCCGTGAAGGGCGGCACGGTGCGCGTCGCGAAGATCACCAGCAAGTTCCACGAGGAGCTGCCGGGGGTGATCGCCCTGCCGCCGGGAACCGTGGGCGACGCGCAGGGCCGTACGAGTTATCTGGAGACCGACGAGCTGCGGGAGGTGCGTTCCGCGGCGTTCCGCCGCCGGGCGGGCGTGCTGGACGCCGCGCTGTGGCAGCAGGTGCGGCGGATGGTGCGCTGACCGCGGCCGGCCGCCCGGGTGGGCCGGCCGGCGCCGCGCGGGTGCGCGGGGGTGGTCAGGCCCAGAGCTGGCCGTGCAGCTGCTCGACCGCGGCCTCGGTGCTGGGGGCGGTGTAGATGCCGGTGGAGAGGTACTTCCAGCCGCCGTCGGCGACGACGAAGACGATGTCGGCGCGCTCCCCCGCCTTGTGGGCCTTGGCGGCGACGCCGAGTGCGGCGTGCAGGGCCGCGCCGGTGGAGACGCCGGCGAAGATGCCCTCCTGCTGGAGGAGCTCGCGGGTGCGGCGGACGGCGTCCTCGGAGCCGACGGAGAAGCGGGTGGTGAGGACGGACTCGTCGTAGAGCTCGGGGACGAAGCCCTCGTCGAGGTTGCGCAGGCCGTAGACGATGTCGTCGTAGCGGGGCTCGGCGGCGACGATGGCGACTCCGGGGACCTTCTCGCGCAGGTAGCGGCCGACGCCCATCAGGGTGCCGGTGGTGCCCAGGCCGGCGACGAAGTGGGTGATGGTGGGGAGGTCCGTGAGGATCTCCGGGCCGGTGGTCGCGTAGTGGGCGCCCGCGTTGGCGGGGTTGCCGTACTGGTAGAGCATCACCCAGTCGGGGTGCTCGGCGGAGATCTCCTTCGCCATCCGGACGGCGGTGTTGGAGCCGCCCGCGGCGGGTGAGGAGATGATCTCGGCGCCCCACATCGCGAGCAGTTCGCGCCGCTCCGACGAGGTGTTCTCGGGCATGACGCAGACGATGCGGTAGCCCTTGAGGCGGGCGGCCATGGCCAGCGAGATGCCGGTGTTGCCGGAGGTGGGTTCGAGGATGGTGCAGCCGGGGGTGAGCCGGCCGGTGGCCTCGGCCTGCTCGATCATGTGGAGCGCGGGGCGGTCCTTGATCGAGCCGGTGGGGTTGCGGTCCTCCAGTTTGGCCCAGACGCTGACGGCGTCGGACGGGGACAGGCGCGGGAGGCGGACGAGCGGGGTGTTGCCCACCGCGGCCAGCGGGCTGTCGTAGCGCATCAGACGGCGTTCGTTTCGATCGCCGCGGAGCTGGAGCCGCCGGCGACGGCCGGGAGGATCGTGACGCTGTCACCGTCGGTGAGCTTGGTGCTGATGCCGTCGAGGAAGCGGACGTCCTCGTCGTTGAGGTAGACGTTGACGAAACGGCGCAGGCCGCCGTCGACGACGATGCGCTCGCGGATTCCGGTGTGCCGGCTCTCGAGGTCCGAGAAGAGTTCGTCGAGCGTGCTGCCCGCACCGTCGACGGCCTTGGCGCCGTCGGTGTAGGTGCGGAGGATGGTCGGAATGCGGACCTCGATGGCCATGGGTGGGCTCCGTTACATGCGGGCGTCAGACGGGGGGGACGTGCGGGCGTGCTGTGCGGCGTGCCGGGGTGGCGGCAGTGCTCAGGCGCGCGAACACGCGGCGCTGGCGACACGGCAGAGGTCGACGTGCAGCCGCGCGACGAGCAGCATGCCCGGCGGGTTGTTCTTCACGTCGTGGGGAACCATGGGCTCATCGTATCGATTCCCGGGCGACGTCCGAGACAGGTGTCCCACGATTCGGACGTCAGGCGCCGGAGGCCACTACCCGCACGTCTTCTTCGGTCACGACCCCCTCCACGATGCGGAACGAGCGGAACTGGAACTCCTCCGCGGTGGAGACCAGGACGTAGTGCGCGCCGGGCTCGTTCGCGTAGGTGATGTCGGTGCGGGACGGGTACGCCTCGGTGGCGGTGTGCGAGTGGTAGACGATCACCGGCTCCTCGTCGCGGTCGTCCAGGTCGCGGTAGAGCTTGAGCAGGTCGGTGGAGTCGAACTCGTAGAACGTGGGTGAGCGGGCCGCGTTCAGCATGGGGATGAAGCGCTCGGGACGGCCGCTGCCCTCAGGTCCCGCGACGATGCCGCACGCCTCGTCGGGGTGGTCGGCGCGGGCGTGGGCGACGATCGCGTCGTGGATCTCCTGCGTGATGGTCAGCATGGCGAAAAGCTAACAGGGCGCGAAGCGCTCGCCATGAGGGTGGGGGTGACAGCGCGCGGAGCGCGGACGAAGGCCCGCCCCAGGGGTGCGGGGGCGGGCCTTCGCGGCAGGTGGTGGTTTCGGCGCGCGGTGGCTCAGCTCGCGGCGTCGGCCAGTGCGGGTTCCGGGGCGACGTGCGGCTTGGGGGCGAACGCCTCCGGGTTCTTGCGCTTGAGCCAGGCGTACCCGATGCCGAGGATCGCGAACCACACGGGGGCGCTGTAGAGCGAAATCCGTGCGTCCTTGTCGATGCCGATCAGGACCATCACGCCGGCCAGGAAGATCAGCGCGATCCAGCTGGTGTAGGGGGCGCCGGGCGCCTTGAACCAGGCTTCGGCGGCGCGGCCGGCCTTGACCGCCGCGCGGTAGCGCAGATGGGAGATGAGGATCATCGCCCAGGTCCAGACGCCGGCGACGGTCGCGAAGGCGGTGATGTAGGTGAAGGCGCCGTCCGGGTCGACGTAGTTGATCCAGACGCCGATGCCCATCAGGGCGACGGAGACGAGGATGCCGGCGGCCGGGGTCTGGCGGGAGTTGAGCTTGGCGAAGGCCCTGGGGCCCTGGCCGTTCACGGCCAGGTCGCGCAGCATGCGGCCGGTGGAGTACATGCCGGAGTTGCAGGACGACAGGGCGGCGGTGAGGACCACGAAGTTCACGATGGCCGCGCCGAACGGGATGCCGATCTTGGCGAAGGCGGCCACGAACGGGCTGACGCCCGGCTGGAACTCGGTCCAGGAGACGACGCCGAGGATCACGATGAGCGCGCCGACGTAGAACACGCCGATCCGCCAGGGCAGCGTGTTGATGGCCTTGGGGAGCGTCTCGCGGGGGTTCTCGGCCTCACCGGCGGTGACGCCGACGAGTTCGACGGCGAGGTAGGCGAACATCACGATCTGCAGCGTCATGAGGGACTTGCCGACGCCGTTGGGGAAGACCCCGCCGTCACCCCACAGATGGCTGAGCGAGGCGGTGTCGCCGGCGGCGGAGAACCCGATGGTCAGGACGCCGATGCCGATGAGGATCATGCCGATGATCGCGGTGACCTTGATCATCGAGAACCAGAACTCGACCTCGCCGAAGACCTTCACCGAGATGAGGTTCACTCCGAAGAGCACCAGCAGGAAGATCAGGGCGGAGATCCACTGCGGGATGTCCTTCCACCAGTAGGTGATGTACACCGAGGCGGCGGTGACCTCGGCCATGCCGGTCACCACCCACATCAGCCAGTACGTCCAGCCGGTGACGAACCCCCAGAACGGGCCCAGGAACTCGCGGGCGTAGTCGGCGAAGGAGCCGGATACGGGGCGGTAGGTGAGCAGTTCGCCCAGCGCCCGCATGATGAAGAAGATGATGACGCCGGCGATGGCGTACATCATGATCAGGCTCGGTCCGGCCTGATGGATGGCCTTGCCGGCGCCCAGGAAGAGGCCGGTGCCGATGGCACCGCCGATGGCGATCATCTGGATCTGCCGGCTGCCGAGCCCTCGCTGGTAGCCCTCTTCGGTGACCGGCGCGGCGGCCGCGTCGGCTGCGGCTGCCTCGTGTCGGGTGTGTTCCGTCGGCATGGTGATGGTGCGCCTTTCTCCATATCCCCCCGGACAGTGGAGTTGCGAGCCGGCGATCGGCCGGCTCAGCGCCTGGCGGAACAGGGATGGCGTCCCGGCCAGTGGTCGGAATTAGTACCACGGGCTGAGACGCCGTCCGAAGAGGCGGATGTGGCGCGGGTCACAGGAAAAACACCCCGAAGGTGAAGTGAAGCGGCATATCGGATGATCACGGTGACATGATCGTTATCCGGATTTGAGCGTCCGCTGAGCGAATGCGGGACGTCACAGGGTCTCGATCAGCGTCTCCTGCAGACCGCCGAGCCACAGGTACGCCATCACCATCGGCTTGAGCGGATCGTCGTCCGGCAGCCGGTAGAGCTCGGTGTCCTCGTCGGTGACCTCCAGCCGGGTGCCGATGGTCAGCCGCAGGTCGTTGAGGGCGCCGAGCCAGCGGCGGGCGTCCTCGGGGGTGAGCAGCAGCTCAGGGGCGGCGTCGTCGAGGGAGCGGACCACGGCCAGCGCGTCCTCGCGCTTGCGGGTGCGCAGGTCGTTCTCGGTGAAGCGGCGGAACTCCGAGGACTGGGCGGTGTCCTCGTAGGCGTCGGGGAACAGCCGGGCCAGCGCCGGGTCTGCCGGCGGCTTCGTCGGCCCGTCGGCCGGGAACAGCGCGGCGAGCGGGTCGTCGGAGACCGGCTCCTCCCCCGGGCCGATCATCTCCAGGAGCTGCACGGTGAGGCTGCGCAGGATGGAGATCTCGACGGTGTCGAGGGTGATGACGGCGCCGCCGCCCGGGGCGGGTTCGAAGTAGCCGGCCATCAGCGGTCCTGCTGCAGGGTCGCCCACAGGCCGTAGCCGTGCATCGCCTGCACGTCGCGCTCCATCTCTTCGCGGGTGCCGCTGGAGACGGCGGCGCGGCCCTTGTGGTGGACGTCCTTCATGAGTTTGACGGCCTTGTCCTTGGAGTATCCGAAGTACGCCTGGAAGACGTACGTCACGTAGCTCATGAGATTGACGGGGTCGTTGTGCACCAGGGTCACCCAGGGGACGTCCGGGTCGGGCACTTCGAAGGGGGCCTCGGTCGACTCGGGCCGGGCGATCTCTGCGGGGGCGACAGAACAGCGCGCGGAGCGCGTCCTTGGAAGGGCGGGGGAGGGAGACGGGCGGGCACTCATCACTTCTCCAATGCTGCCGCTATGGCGGCGCTTCGCACAAATGGACGCGGAAGCGCAGAGAAATCGTCACTCTGACGAGTAGTCGGGGTACCATCCGTTCCATGAGCGCTGCAGATCTGGGGCTGCCGGTGGCCGTACCGTCCACCGCGCTGTTCACCGACCGGTACGAGTTGACGATGTTGCAGGCCGCGCTGCGCAGCGGGGCGGCGCACCGGCACTCGGTGTTCGAGGTCTTCACCCGCCGGCTGCCGGAGGGCCGCCGGTACGGCGTCGTCTGCGGCACCGGACGGGTGCTGGACGCGGTGGAGAACTTCCGCTTCGACGCCGATGTGCTGGACTTCCTCGCCCGCGAGAACGTGGTGGACGGGCCGACGTTGGAGTGGCTGGCCACGTACCGGTTCACCGGCGACATCTGGGGTTACCCCGAGGGCGAGGTGTACTTCCCCGGCTCGCCGATCCTGCGGGTGGAGGGCAGCTTCGCCGAGGCGGTGATCCTGGAGACGGTGATCCTGTCGATCCTCAACCACGACTCCGCGATCGCGGCGGCCGCGTCGCGGATGGCGGTCGCGGCCGGCGGCCGTCCGCTGATGGAGATGGGCGCCCGGCGGGCGCACGAACTGGCGGCGGTCGCCGCGTCGCGGGCCGCGTACGTCGGCGGCTTCCTGTCCTCCTCGAACCTGGCGGCCGGCTTCCGCTACGGGCTGCCGACGATCGGCACGGCCGCGCACGCCTTCACCCTGCTGCACGACACCGAGCGGGACGCCTTCGTCGCGCAGGTGGAATCGCTGGGCCGGGGTACGACGCTGCTGGTGGACACCTACGACCTGATGTCGGCGGTCCGCACCGCCGTCGAGGTCGCCGGGCCCGAGCTGGGCGCGGTCCGCATCGACTCCGGCGACCTGCTGCTGCTCGCCCACCGGGTGCGGCAGCAGCTGGACGACCTCGGCGCCAAGGACACCCGGATCGTGGTGACCTCCGATCTCGACGAGTACGCCATCGCCTCGCTGGCGGCGGCGCCGGTGGACGCGTACGGCGTCGGCACCTCGCTGGTGACCGGCAGCGGCCACCCGACCTGCTCCATGGTCTACAAACTGGTCTCCCGGGCCTCGTCGAACGAGCCGGACGCGCCGATGGTGGCCGTCGCCAAGAAGTCGATGGGCGCCAAGAGCAGCGTCGGCGGCCGCAAGTGGGCGGCCCGGCGGCTGGACGAGGACGGGGTCGCGGAGGCCGAGGTGGTCGGCACCGGGCCCGTGCCGGCGGAGCTCGCGGACCGGCAGCTGCTGGTTCCGCTGGTCCGCGGCGGGGAGATCACCGGCCGCGAGCCGCTGGAGGCGGCCCGCACCCGGCACATCGAGGCACGCGCGGGGCTGCCGCTGTCCGCCTCGCAGCTCTCCCGCGGCGAGCCGGTGCTCCCCACGGAGCAGGTGTGACGCGGCGGCCGCCGGGGACGGCGGGGCCGGGACTGTCGCGGATCGGGGCCCGAGTCCCTACGCTCAACGCGTGCCGCCTGTCCCCGCACGGCGGTCAGCCGACCGAAGAGGACCGCGAATGCACCGCGCACTGATCGTCGTGGACGTCCAGAACGATTTCTGCGAGGGCGGCAGCCTCGCGGTCGCCGGCGGCTCGGACGTGGCCGCCGCGATCACCGATCTCGTCGGCCAGGCCACCGCCTGCTACCGCCATGTGGTGGCCACCCGTGACCACCACGTCGATCCGGGGGACCACTTCTCGGACCGGCCGGACTTCGTGACGTCCTGGCCCGTGCACTGTGTGGCGGGCACCGAGGGCGTCGGGTTCCATCCGAACTTCGCGCCCGCGGTCGCCTCCGGCGCCGTGGACGCGGTCTTCGACAAGGGCGCGTACTCGGCCGCCTACAGCGGCTTCGAGGGGCTGGACGAGAACGGCCTGGGGCTCACCGAGTGGCTGCGGGAGCGCGCTGTCACCGAGGTGGACGTGGTCGGGATCGCCACCGACCACTGCGTGCGGGCCACGGCCCTGGACGCGGCCCGGGAGGGCTTCGTCACGCAGGTGCTGCTCGATCTCACGGCGGGTGTCGCCCCGGCGACCACGGAGAGCGCGCTGGCCGAGCTGCTGGCCGCGGGCGTCCGGCTGACGGGAAAGCCGGCGGTCGGGGCCTGAGCGCGGGGCGGAGGGGCCCAGACGGCCCTGAGCGGCCCCGGGCGGGTCGGGCGGCCCCGGAGGCCGGGACCGCCCGCCCGCTCAGCCCGCGCGGCGGTGGGTGGCCCGGAAGGGCTGCCAGAGCTCTTCCGAGCCGGACGCGGAGTGGCGCCAGACGAGGCCGTCCGGGTGGTGCAGGACGGCGGTGACCTCGTCGGGCGTCGGCGGTTCGGTGTTACCGCTGAGCCGGGCCGCCCGGAAGCCGAGATTCCGGAGCCGGGTGAGCGCCCGCTGGCGGTTCTGGGCGTGCACGATGACGCGGACGCTGTCCTCCGCACCGCCCGGGTGGGGCAGCTTGAGAGCGACGACGACGTTGCCGTTGGGAAGCTTGGTGAATCCACCGACTGCCATGCCCACATAATCCGGTGATCGGCCCCCGCCCACCAGAGGGCGTGGGCCGAACACTAGGTTAACGCAGGTCAGCGACCTGCGGGGCTGACCGCGACGATCGTGTTCTGTCCGTTCGGGGAGTCGAACAGGATCGAAATGCGGGTATTCGTGTTCGGCACCTGGACACTCGCGTACGGGTTGGTGTCGTACCAGTACGTGCCGTGACGGTCGTCGAAGACCGGGACGCCCGGCTTGGACTTGATCGTCGTGGCGACACCGTTCTTGTGCGCGGTGAGGGCGTCGGTCGGGTACCAGCCGAAGGTGGAGTCCGCGGACTGGATCTTGTTGCGGAACAGCGCGCCGTCCGACCAGGCGTCGGGCTTGGCGTGCGCGTCGATCGGCAGGATCTGGCCGTGGCCGGGGTGCTCGCCGACGTTGTTGTCCAGCTGCGAGGTGTCCCAGAGCCAGATCAGCAGGCCGTTCTGGTAGGCGTAGTGCTCGACCTTCTTCGGGGCGGCGGTGCCGAACCCGAAGTTGTAAGGACCGGTCTTCAGGACCTTGTCGTAGCTGACGTACTGGCGGTTCTCCGCGATGTAGTACTGCGGGTACGACTTGGTGAAGGACGCCTCGGAGCGGCTGAAGCCGTTCGCGGTCCAGCCGTTGTCGTCACCCTCGGCACCGTCGGTGAAGACGGCCGCGCCGTCGGCGGTGATCGTCAGGTTGTCGGCCGCGAAGCCCTTCTGCGCGACACCACCGTCGGTGCGGTAGCGGAAGCGCAGCTCGATCTGCTTTCCGGCGAAGGCGTCGAGCGGGTAGTTCATGTCCTTGTAGCCACCCGTGGTGCCGGTCATGGCCGGGCGGCCACTGCCGTTGCGGGTGATGGGCTGGCCGTCGATGGTGCCGTCGATCGGGGCCCAGTTGACGCCGCCGTTGGTGGACACCTCGGTGTAGAGGTAGTCGTAGCCGTCCTCGGTGTCGTACCAGCCCTTGAACGACAGGGCGGCGGACGTCTTGCCGGTGAGGTCGACGTGGCGGGTCAGGGTGTTGCGCAGGTCGTTGCCCGAGCCGCTCCACCACTGCTTGGTGCCCGCGAAGGGCGTGGTGATCGCGGTGGTGACGCTCTTCGACGGCAGCGTCACGACCAGGCCCTGCGGGTCCTTGGTGTTGTACTCGGCGACGCCGAGCTTGTGCGTGGAGAGCTTGGCGGCCTTGGCGGTGTCGTACTTCAGCCAGCCGAGCTGCATCTTGTCCCAGGCGTCCATGTCACCGGGCAGCGAGCCGATGTCGGTGGTGCCGTTGGAGAGCCAGGAGCCGGACGACATCAGCGACCAGAAGGCGGTGCCGTTCTCGCCGATGTACGTGGTGTCGTACAGGTCGGGCAGGCCGAGGTCGTGGCCGTACTCGTGGGCGTAGACGCCCAGGCCGCCGTTCTCCGGCTGCATCGTGTAGTCGCCGACCCAGATGCCGGTGTCGCCGATCGGGGTGCCGCCGAGCTGGTTGCCGGCCGGGCCGGAGAAGCCCTCGTCACCCTGGTAGGCGTAGCCGCGGTGGGCCCACAGCGCGTCGGTGCCCTGGACGCCGCCGCCCGCGGACTCGTCCTCGCCCGCGTGCACGATCTGGAAGTGGTCGATGTAACCGTCGGGCTCGTTGAAGTTGCCGTCGTGGTCGAAGTCGTAACGGTCCCACTGGTCGTACTGGGCCAGGTCCGTCTTGATCTGCGCGGCGGTGCGGCCCTTGGCCTTCTGGTCCGCGGCCCACTGCGCGGTGCCGTCGCGGACCAGGTCCTCGACGGTGGCGCAGTTGGTGGCGCCGCACTTGTTGTTGCCGTAACGGGCCTCGTTGTAGTCGACCTTGACCCAGTCGGAGACCTCGCCGTTGACCGAGTAGCGGCCGGAGGACTGCTTCTCGTAGTACTTCGCCACCGACTCCTTCTTGGGGTCGTGGGAGAAGTAGAGGTCCTGGAAGGACTGCGCGTTGTAGTCCTTCTGCCAGGCGGTGCTGTTGTCCGTGGAACGGTCGGGTTCCGCTATCTGGTTGTGCAGCGGTCCGACGGTGCCGCCGTACTGCGGGTCGACCTTGTCGCCGAATTCGGCGAGGATCACGAAGATCTTGTCGGTCTTCTCGCGGCTCAGCTCGACGTACTTGCCCGCGCTGAGTTTGGCGACCTTGGAGCGGCCGCTGTCCTGGACCGTGAGGTCCCCCGCGATCACCTTCTGCAGGGCGTCCTGCCGGCGTACCGCCTGCTCGCGCCCGAGCGGGCCGAGACGGTCGTCGTCGACCTTGGCCTTGGTGCCGGCCGGCGCCTTGCCGGTCGGCGCCTGCATCGGATCGTGGCTCGCCTGCGCCTCGTTGCCCGCCGCGGGAGCGGCTGCGGCCAAGGTCGCGGGCATCGCCATCGCACCGAGTGCGACGAGCGCCACCGCGAGGGTGGCGGGTCTGATGTTGCTGCGAAGATTCTTCAAGATGTCTTGACCTCCCCTTGGGAGATGCCATTGCATCTAAGTGCCGGAAGAAAAGACAGGTCTTGACTTGCTCATGGCAGACCAGTACGTTGACCGGCTTTTGAGGTCCGGATAACGGACATCAACCCAGGTGGACCGTCTGCCAGTTGAGACGGGTGGACCGGGTCGAGATTCCGTGCGCCCCCCTGTGCTCCCCCACCGTGGGTTAGGTCACGCTTACCAACCGTTCCCATCGGGCATGCCGATCCGTAGAGTCAGTTGCCGGCGCCCACGCATGAAGATTTCCACCGCCCCTTCCGACACTGCGACTTAACCGACGTATTCGAGGACGGATCCCGCCATGCCGCGTCCTACCCCCGCGCAACTTGCCTACGGTTCCGCGACCGTTGTCCTGTCCACTCTTGCGATGCTGCTGCTCTCCGAGGCCCGTTCCGGCGTCAGCGTCGTCATCATCGCGGCGGCCGGGCTGCTGCTCGGCGTGCTGGTCGCGGTGACGACCACGATCCCGCTGACCGCCCGTGCCAAGGCCCGCAGCCGTACGACCGTCCGTACCGCGCCCGCGACGGTCCCCCGCCCACGGGTGCACAGTTCCGGCCCGTCCCGCGTCAGCGAGCACTCGCTGCGGCGTTGAGCGGCCGGCGGCGGCCCCGGAGCGGTTGCTCCGGGGCCGCCGTCGCGTGCGGACGGCGGGACCGGTACGCCGACGGGACCCGCCGGGGCGGACCGTCACGCCGTGACGACCACGGTCTTCGCCGCCTTGTCGTGCAGACCCTGGCGGTACGGCTTGTCGAGCAGCAGCAGGATCCCGATGAGCACGATCCACAGGCACGGGCAGCAGAACAGCGTCGGCAGCCAGAACACACAGGCGCGGATCAGCGCCGCCGACGAGGTGGGGGCGGCGCCGTTGTCCAGCATGGCGATGCGCACCCCCAGCCACTTCTTGCCCAGGGTCTGGCCCGTCGCCCTGGTCATCCACCACTCGTAGCCGATGTAGAGGACCGCGGCCACGCAGGACCCCAGGATCGACCGGCCGTAGTTGATGTCGTCCGTGTCGGTCTGGAAGGTGCCGAACGCCCAGTCGAGCAGGCCGACCGGGATGGAGATGAGGATGAAGTCGATGATCCTCGCGAGCAGTCGCTTGCCGACGTCGCCGAGCGGCGGCATGCCGGCCAGCGGGTCGGGCGTGCCACCGCCGTAGGGATCGCCGCCGTAGGGCGGCGGCGCACCGCCGCCGGGCGGGGTGCCACCGGGCGGCGGATTGCCGTACGGGTTGCCGCCGTGGGGGTTGCCACCGTACGGGTCGTTGCCGCCGCCTCCCTGCGGGGGCGGCGGGTAGGAGGGCGGCTGCTGACCGTAGGGCGAGCCGCCGGGCGTACCGGGGCCACTGTCCTGGGGGGCTTGGCGAACGGATCGTCAGGGGATCCGGGCGTCGGCTGGTCGGTACTCATGAACCGAGTGAAACCCGCAGGAAGCAGACGCGCCTTCCGGCAAGATCCGTTCGGGGTACCCCGAACGGACCGGCACCGCCGCCCGCTACTGCCGGGCGACGAACGTGCGGGCCGCCTTGTCGTGCCAGCACTGCCGCCACGGGCGGTCGATCATGCACCACACCAGACCGACGACGCCGATGACGAGCGCGTCGAGCACCGTGTGCGTCAGCCAGCGGCGCAGCGAGGGGCCGAAGCCGGGGGCGAGCTGCGACTCGATGTCGACCACCCGCAGCCCGAACAGCTTCTTGCCCAGCGTCCGGCCCCACTTGGCGGTGGGCAGCACCTCGTACAGCAGCCCGGCGACCAGGGCGACGCCGACCACGATGGCCAGCTGGACGCCGGTGGTGCCGTCGATCAGCCAGACCGTGACGGTCTCGCCGGTCTGCCGCGCCTCGTCCACCTTGTCCTTGAGGTGGTGGTACGCGGCCGTGCCGAGCGGTACCGCGGCCGCGCCGGTGAGCGCCAGGACGATGACCGTGTCGAGCAGCCGGGCGGCGAGGCGGCGGCCGAGCCCGGCCGGCCGGCCCTGCTCCTGCACCATCGACGCGAACGGGTCGTTCACCGGCGGCCGCCACGGCACCACACCGGCCGACTCCCCCTGCTGCCCCGGCACGGCGACGACACCCCCGCCGGCCGTGCCGCCGCCCGTCCCGGTACCGGGACCGGTGCCGCCCGGGCCCTGCCGGGCGAGTTCGTGCACCTGCTGCGCCCAGGGCGCGGGCGCGGCCTGCGCGAGGGGCGCGGAACCGGCGCGCCGCCCGTCCGTACCCTCACCCGCGGCGGGCTGCGACTGCTGCGGGGACTGCTGCTGCGGGGTCTGCGGCTGTTGCGGGAACTGCTGCTGTTGCGACTGGCGCGGCAGGTGCGGCTGCGGGTGTTCCGGCGTCTGCGGCTGCGGCGGCGACCGGCGCGGCTCGGTGCCCCACGGGGTCCCGGCGGCGGGGGTGCCGGTGGCCGCGGTGCCGGCCGGGGCCGAAGCCCCGCGCGTGGCGGGCAGGTTGGCGTCCGGGGCGGATCGCTCCGGCTGCGGCTGCGGCTCCGCGGCGCCCCAGGTGGTGCGGGGCGGCTCGACGGCCGGTGCCGCCGACCAGACCGGGGCGGCGGCCGCGCCGCGCCCGTCGGACGCCGTCGGCTCCTGGGCCCGCACGGGGTCCTCGTCGAAGAACATGACGCCGGACTCCTCGACGGCGGGCAGGCTCGTACCGCGGCCGGAGGCCGGCGCGGAGGCCGCTGGGCCGGGCGTTCCCCGGCCGCCGGCGTCCTGCCCCGGCGGCGGGGCGAGCTCCTCGCCGGGCCGCGGTGCGGGGCGGCTGGTGCCCGGCACCCAGGCGCCACCGTTCCAGTACCGGATGTAGCCCGGGATCGACGGATCCGGGTAGTACCCCGGAACGGGGGAACCGGAGGAACCGGAGGAGCCAGTGGAGGGTGAGCTCATGGTTCGTGAGGTCCGTATCTATTCGGCCAGGGGAGTGCAATGACCACATCTACCAGACAGGCGGACCCGCCGGGTCCGCGGTACCGCACACCACACACCCTTACCGGGTGGGAGGGACCCGCGCGGGGCCTTCCGTAATTTTCACCGCGATTCGGAGAAGTCGCGTAATGGTTGGGGTTGTATGCGCTCTCTCCTGGTGCGGGCCCCGCGCAGCACCCGCTGCGCGACACCGCAAGGGGCCGCCCGCCAAGGAAAGGACGACGACCTGATGCAGACCGTGGTGGAACGCGAACTGGAACTGAACCTGGTGCTGTCGCCGGAGCGCAGCATTCCGGTACCGGCCCGGCTGGCCTATCGCACAGATGATCCCTTTGCCGTGCACATCACCTTCCATGTGGGCTCGGACGCCCCGGTGAACTGGACGTTCGCCCGCGAACTGCTGGTGGAAGGGGTGTTCCGGCCGTGCGGGCACGGGGACGTGCGCATCTGGCCGACGAAGGTCAACGGGCGCAGCGTCATCTGTATGGCGCTGAGCTCCCCGGACGGCAACGCGCTGCTGGAGGCGCCGTCCTCGCCGGTGGCGTCCTGGCTGGAGCGCACCCTGCGCGCCGTGCCGCCGGGGACCGAGCACGAGCAGCTCGGCATGGACGACGGGCTGAACGAGCTGCTGGCCCCGACGACCCGGGACGAGTTGTGGCTGCGCGATCCATGGACGGTGACGGACGAGTCGCCCGAGGGGTGAGGGCGCGGGGGAACGCGGGGGTTCAGAAGAGCTTGCCCGGGTTGAGCAGGCCGAGCGGGTCGAAGACCTGCCGTACGCCGCGCTGCAACTCCACGCCCACCGGGCCGAGTTCCCGGGCCAGCCAGTCCTTCTTCAGCAGGCCGACGCCGTGCTCACCGGTGATCGTCCCGCCGAGGGACAGGCCCAGCGCCATGATCTCGTCGAAGGACTCACGGGCGCGCGCCGATTCGTCCGCGTCCGCTCCGTCGAAGCAGACGATGGGGTGGGTGTTGCCGTCGCCCGCGTGCGCGCACAGGCCGATGGTCAGCTCGTACTTCTGGGCGATGGCGGCGACGCCCTCGATCATCGGGGCGAGCTTGGTGCGCGGCACGCACACGTCGTCGATCATCGTCGCCGTGCCGACCCGCTCCAGGGCGACGAGGGCCAGCCGGCGGGCCTGCAGCAGCAGCTCGGACTCGGCGGCGTCCTCCGCCGGGACGACCTGGGTGGCGCCGGCGGCCGTGCACAGCTCACCGACCGCCGCGAGGTCCGCGGCGGGGTCGGGGGTGTCGAACGCGGCCAGCAGCAGCGCCTCGGTGGTCTCCGGCAGCCCCATGTGGGCCAGGTCGTTGACCGCCCGGATGGTGGTGGTGTCCATCAGTTCCAGCAGCGAGGGGGCGTGGCCGCGGGCCATGATCTCGCAGACCGCGGCGCACGCGGCGGCCGCCGACGGGAATTCCGCCGCGAGGACGAGCTGCCGCGGCGGGGCGGGCCGCAGCGCGAGCACCGCCCGCACGACGATGCCCAGCGTGCCCTCGGCGCCGACGAAGAGCCGGGTCAGGTCGTAGCCCGCGACGCCCTTGGCGGTGCGGCGGCCGGTGTTCAGCAGGCGGCCGTCGGCGAGGACGACCTCCAGGCCGAGCACGTACTCGGCGGTGACGCCGTACTTCACACAGCACAGTCCGCCGGCGCCGGTGCCGATGTTGCCGCCGATGGTGCACTGCTCCCAGCTCGACGGGTCGGGCGGGTAGTACAGGCCCTGCTCGGCGACCGCGCGGGACAGCACGGCGTTGACGACACCGGGTTCCACGACGGCGACCCGGTCGACCGGGTCGATCTCCAGGATCCGGTCCATCTTGACCAGCGACAGCACGATGCAGCCGTCCGACGCGTTCGCCGCACCCGACAGACCGGTGCGCGCGCCCTGCGGGACGACCGGCACCCGCAGCGCGGTCGCGGTGCGCATCACGTGCTGCACCTGCTCGACGGTGCGGGGCAGCACCACCACCGCCGGCGTGCCCGCCTCGGAGAAGCTCGCCATGTCATGGGCGTACGAGGCGGTGACGTCCCGGTCCGTGAGGACCGCCTCCCCCGGCAGTCCCTCGTGCAGTCGTTCGATCAGTTCGCGCATGGTTCCAGACTGGCACCCGGGCCGTGGCCGGGGAAGCTCTGCCGCCCCGGCACGGCCCGCCGACGTACCCGATTGCTCAGAGGTTGCCGCGCAGCTCCTGCTCGCGCTCGATCGCCTCGAACAGGGCCTTGAAGTTGCCCTTGCCGAAGCCCATGGAGCCGTGCCGCTCGATCATCTCGAAGAAGACGGTCGGCCGGTCCTGCACCGGCTTGGTGAAGATCTGCAGCAGGTAGCCGTCCTCGTCGCGGTCGACCAGGATCTTCAGCTCGCGGAGGGTCTCGACGGGGACGCGGGTCTCGCCGGCCCACTCGCCGAGGGTGTCGTAGTACGAGTCCGGGGTGTTGAGGAACTCGACGCCGGCGGCGCGCATGGCCCGTACGGTCGCGACGATGTCGTTGGTGGCGAGGGCGATGTGCTGGACGCCGGGGCCGCCGTAGAACTCCAGGTACTCGTCGATCTGGGACTTCTTCTTGGCGATGGCCGGCTCGTTGAGCGGGAACTTCACCTTCCGGGTGCCGTCGGCGACGACCTTGGACATGAGCGCGGAGTACTCGGTGGCGATGTCGTCGCCCACGAACTCCTTCATGTTGGTGAAGCCCATGACGCGGTTGTAGAAGTCCACCCACTCGTTCATCTTGCCGAGCTCGACGTTGCCGACGCAGTGGTCGATGGCCTGGAAGCGGCGGGTGCCCGGCTCGACGATCGGGTCGGCGGCGGCGTAGCCCGGCAGGTACGGGCCGGTGTAGCCGGAGCGGTCGACGAGGGTGTGGCGGGTCTGGCCGTAGGTGGCGATCGCGGCGAGGACGACGGTGCCGTGCTCGTCCGTCAGCTCGTGCGGCTCCTCCAGGCCGGTCGCGCCGTGCTCGACGGCGTAGGCGTAGGCGGCGCGGGCGTCCGGGACCTCGATGGCGAGGTCGATGACGCCGTCGCCGTGCTCGGCGACATGCGCTTCGAGGAACTTGCCGCGCTCGGTGGCGGTCCTGACGACCGAGGTGAAGACGAAGCGGGCGCCGCCGGACTCCAGCACGTACGACGCGGTCTCGCGGCTGCCGTTCTCCGGGCCGGAGTACGCGACGCGCTTCATCCCGAAGGCGGTCGAGTAGTAGTGCGCGGCCTGCTTGGCGTTGCCCACGGCGAAGACGACGGCGTCCATGCCCTTCACCGGGAACAGGTCCTTCTGCTGCGCTTCGGCGGTCTGCTGCGTCTCAGTCGTCTCAGTCATGTCAAAAGCGTCGCCCTGCGGACCAGAGTGCGCAATAGTTGCCGATTTCACTGGACAATAAGCACAGTGAATCCCGGGAACGACGGGTCAATCTGTGCAGTCTGACCATCTGAGGCGGTAGTCGTGGGGATCGATGTGCTGGACGGGCAGCTGATCAAGCTGCTCGCCGATGAGCCGAGGATCGGGATGCTGGAGGCGTCCAGGCGGCTGGGTGTGGCCCGCGGGACGGCGCAGGCCCGGCTGGACCGGCTGCGGGCCAATGGGGTGATCCGGGGGTTCGGGCCCCAGGTGGATCCGGCCGCGCTCGGCTATCCGGTGACGGCTTTCGCGACGCTGGAGATCAAGCAGGGCCAAGGCGTGGACGTCCGCGCCCACTTGGCGGGCGTGCCCGAGGTGCTGGAGCTGCACACCACGACCGGTCACGGCGACATGCTCTGCCGGCTGGTGGCCCGTTCCAACGCGGATCTTCAACGGGTGATCGACCGGGTTGTGGGCTTTGATGGCATCATGCGGGCCTCCACGGCGATCGTCATGGAAAATCCGGTGCCACTCCGGATCATCCCGCTGGTCGAACAGGCAGCGGAGGACCGCCCGTGACGGGACCGCCCGTGCGGTGACGGACGGCGCCCCGCGGCACGAGCAGGAGGGAGCCGGACGGTGAGTTTCTGGAGCTACCTCGGCAACCGGCACCAGCAGTTGCTGACCGACGCCTTCCAGCACGCCAGCGCCGTCTTCCAGTGCATGGTGCTGGCCACCGTCATCGGCGTCGTGCTCGGCGTCCTGACGTACCGCAGCGAGTGGGCGGGCAATCTGGCCGTCACCGCGACCTCGACCGTTCTCACCATCCCGTCGCTGGCGCTGATCGGTCTGCTGATCCCGGTGCTGGGCCTCGGCGTCCCGCCAACCGTCACCGCGCTGACGCTGTACGGGCTGCTGCCGATCGTGCGCAACGCCATCGTCGGGCTGCGCGGCGTCGACCCCACGCTGGTGGACGCGGCCAAGGGCATCGGGATGTCGCGCTTCGCCCGGCTGGCCAAGGTGGAGCTGCCGCTCGCCTGGCCGCCGATCCTGACCGGCATCCGGGTCTCCACACAGATGCTGATGGGCATCGCGGCCATCGCCGCGTACGCCTCCGGCCCCGGGCTGGGCAACGAGATCTTCCGCGGTATCGCGTCGCTGGGCAGTGCCAACGCGCTCAACCAGGTGCTCGCCGGCACGCTCGGCATCGTCATCCTGGCGCTGCTCTTCGACGCCGCGTACGTCGTCGTGGGCCGTCTGACCATCCCGAGGGGGATCCGTGTCTGAACCGTCCGATCGGTCACCGGCGTCCGGCGCCTCGGTGGCGGGTGCCACCATCCAGCTGGAGAACCTGACCAAGCGCTATCCCGGCAGCGCGGAACCGGCGGTCGACAGCGTCAGCATGGAGATCAAGGCGGGCGAGACCGTGGTGTTCGTCGGCCCGTCCGGCTGCGGCAAGTCGACCACCCTGAAGATGATCAACCGGCTGATCGAGCCGACCTCGGGGCGGATCCGGATCGGCGACGAGGACGTCACCGACATGGACCCGGTCAAACTGCGCCGCAAGATCGGCTACGCGATCCAGTCCTCCGGGCTCTTCCCGCACATGACGGTCGCCGAGAACGTGGCGCTGGTCCCCAAGATGGTGGGCTGGTCGAAGTCCCGGGTGAAGGACCGCGTCGAGGAGATGCTCGACCTGGTGGGCCTGGACCCGCGCGAGTTCCACGGCCGCTACCCGCGCCAGCTGTCCGGCGGGCAGCAGCAGCGGGTCGGGGTCGCGCGCGCCCTGGCGGCCGATCCGCCGGTGCTGCTGATGGACGAGCCGTTCGGCGCCGTCGACCCGATCACCCGCGACCATCTGCAGGACGAACTGATCCGGCTGCAGCACGAGCTGCACAAGACGATCGTCTTCGTCACCCATGACTTCGACGAGGCCATCAAGCTCGGCGACCGGATCGCGGTGCTGCGCGAACGCTCGCACATCGCCCAGTTCGACACCCCCGAGGCGATCCTCACCAACCCGACGGACGACTTCGTCTCCGGCTTCGTCGGCGCGGGCGCGGCCCTCAAGCGGCTGAACCTCACCCGGGTGCGGGACGTCGGGATCGCCGAGTTCCCCACCGTGACGGTCGACGACCCGCTGCAGGCCATCTTCGACCGGCTGCGCGACGCCACCACCAACGAACTGCTGCTGCTGGACCAGCGCGGCCGCCCGTACAAGTGGCTGCGGCGCGGCGACCTGATGCGCGCCAAGGGCTCCCTGGCGCGGGCCGGCACCCTCGTGCACGACACGGTGACCCGGGACGCGACGCTGCGCGACGCGCTGGAGGCGGTGCTCACCGACAGCGGCGGCCGGGTCGCGGTGACCGGCCGGCGCGGCGAGTTCATCGGCGTCGTGGACATGGAGACGCTGATGAACTCCGTCCACGAGATGCTGGAGGCCGACCGGCTCACCGCCATCGAGCACCAGCACGAACTGGAGGAGCTGCGCAGGCAGCAGACGCGGCTGGAGCAGGAGGGCGCGGAGGCCGCTCCCGCCCCGGAGGGACCGACGAGGGCGGACACGTGAGCGCGCGCCGCCCGGAACGCCCGCCGGGCGAGCACGAGGTGCGCGGCCTGGCCTTCCGTGACGACCCGGAGGCGGCCGAGGACGACGGGGTGACCAACGTCGTCGGGACGCGTACCGGGCAGCACGCGAACCAGGCACCCGAGCGCCGGCTGCGCTGGCCCAAGCTGGTGGTCACCCCGCTGGTGCTCGCCGCCGCGCTGGGCGCCACCTATCTGTGGATCAGCAACGCCGACCTCGACTCGATCGCCCACAACGCGCTGGCCGGCGACACCGTCCAGCTGCGGTTCTGGCAGAGCGTCAAGCTCACCGCGTACTCCACGTTCTGGGTGCTGATCATCGCCATCCCGGTCGGCATCGCGCTGACCCGCCGGCAGTTGCGCAAGGCCACCCCGTTCGTCACCGCGCTGGCCAACATCGGCCAGGCGACCCCGGCGATCGGCCTGCTGGCGCTGCTCGTCATCTGGCTGGGCATCGGTCCGCGCACCGCGATCATCGGCATGGTGGCCTACGCCGTGCTGCCGGTGCTGTCCAACACCATGGCCGGGCTGCGGAGCATCGACCCGACGCTCGTCGAGTCGGCGCGCGGCATCGGGATGTCGGCGGTCGGCGTCCTGGCCAAGGTGGAACTGCCGCTCGCCGTACCGCTGATCCTGGCCGGGGTGCGCACCGCGCTGGTCCTCAACGTCGGCACGTCCACGCTGGCCACCTTCGGCGGTGGCGGCGGGCTCGGCGATCTGATCACCACCGGCATCCAGACCCAGCGGATGCCGGTGCTGGTGCTCGGCTCCATCCTGACGGTGCTGCTGGCGCTGGCCGTGGACTGGATCGCCTCGGTCGCCGAACAGCTGATGCGGCCGCGCGGCCTGGAGGTGGGGGTATGAAGTACGGACGCACCCTGGCGACGGCGGGCTGCGGGCTGCTCGTCGCGGTGGCCACGCTCAGCGGCTGCGGCCTCAAGAGCGGCAGCCCCCTGGTGGACGACGTGGTCCCGGGTTCCATCGGCCAGGGCCTGCCGCTCAAGGGCGCCTCGCTCATCGTCACCTCGAAGAACTTCAGCGAGCAGATCATCCTCGGCTCGATGATCGGCCTGGCCTTCAAGGCGGCGGGCGCGGACGTGCTGGACCGCACCAACATCCAGGGGTCGATCGGTGCCCGCGAGGCCATCAAGTCCGGTGAGGCGGACGCGATGTACGAGTACACCGGCACCGCCTGGATCACCTATCTCGGCCACGACAAACCGATCACCGACCCGCTGGCGCAGTGGCGGGCGGTGCGCGACGAGGACGTGAAGAACGGCGTCACCTGGCTGCCGCCGTCCTCCCTCGACAACACGTACACGCTCGCCATCAACCAGGCGAACAACGCCAAGTACCACCTCAAGACGCTCTCCGACGTGGCCGCCCTCTCGAACTCCGACCCGTCGGCGGTGACGGTGTGCGTGGAGAACGAGTTCGCCTCGCGCGACGACGGGCTGCTCGGCATGGAGAAGGCGTACGGGATGCACATCCCCGCCTCCAACATCCGGAAGATGGACGCCGGCATCGTCTACACCCAGGTGGCCAAGGGCACCTGCCTGCTCGGTGAGGCCTTCACCACCGACGGGCGGATCAAGGCCATGAACCTGGACACGATGGCGGACAACAAGCACTTCTTCCCGAACTACAACGCGGCGCCCGAGCTCAACAGCAAGGCCTTCCACAAGTACCCGGCCATCGCCGGGCTGCTGGATCCCATCAGCAAGCGGCTGACGACCCAGATCGCCCAGCAGCTGAACGCGCTGGTGGACGTGGACGGCCAGGACCCGCACGACGTCGCCAAGGACTGGCTGATCCAGGAGGGCTTCATCAAGGAGGGCTGAACCGCCGCCCCCGCCCACGGTTCAGGTGGAGGTCAGCAGCTGGGGACCTTGCCGCCGGTGTTGATCGCGGCCAGGGCCGCCAGGGCGCCCTCCAGGTCGGTGACCGGGACCAGCCGGAGCCCGGCCGGCAGCTCGGCGCTGGCGTCGGAGCACTCGCCCTTGGGGACCAGGAAGACGGTGGCGCCGTCACGCTTGGCGGCCCGTTCCTTCAGCGGTACGCCGCCGACCGCGCCGACCTTGCCGTCGGCGGTGATGGTGCCGGTACCGGCGACGGTGCGGCCACCGGTGAGGTCACCGCCGCGGCCGTTCCCGTCGATCTTGTCGATGATGCCGAGGCTGAACATCAGCCCGGCGCTCGGTCCGCCCACGTCCGCGAGGTGCAGCACGACCTTGACCTTCGCGGGGGACAGCCCGAGGTGCTGGAGCGCCGCCCCGGTCGCCGCGTCCTGCGAGTCGGTCATCTCCTGCGCGTTGTGCTGCTCGATCTCCTGGACCGAGCCGCCGCCGGGGTAGACCGCGCCGCGCGGCATCGCCGCCTGGTCGGTCGCGAACCAGGCGCTGAGCACGTCGGGGAGGTGGACCGACGCGTCGGGCTGGGTCGCGGCGATCGTGGTCATCCGCAGCTGCCCGCTGGTGGTCCGGGTCGGGGTGCCGGTGACGGTGATCACCTGCTGGCCCTTGTCCGCGCCGAGAACGTCCGCCGTCATCCCCGGCACCACGATCGACACCGGGAGCGGGGCGAGCGCCGCGACGGCCAGCAGCGCTGCCACCAGCGTCGCGCAAAGGGCAAGGACTCGGGCACGGCGGGAGACTGCGGGCATGCAGAGAATGTAGTCCACCGCCGTGACGGGCGGGGCACCCCGGCCGGGCGCCCCGTCCGCCACGCGGCGGGCCGGGGCCCGGGTCGTGTCGTCGAGTTCCCTAGCGCAGCGCGTCGGCGACCTCCGTGGCCGCTTCCACCACCCTGGGGCCGACCCGCTCGGGCACCGCCTCGGCGAGCATCACCACGCCCACGCTGCCCTCTATTCCGGTCACCCCGATGAGCGGGGCGGCGGCGCCGCTGGCGCCGGCCTCCAGTTCGCCGTGGGTGAGGACGTAGCGGACCGGCTCGGTGCGCCCCTCCCCCGGCTCCGCGCCGTTCTGTTCCTGCCCGGGTGCGTGCGGCAGGACGCCGCGGCCGGCCAGGATGGCCCGGCCCGCCGCGCCCCGGTCCAGCGGGTGCCGGAAACCGGTGCGGTAGGCGACGTGGTAGTCGGTCCAGGTCGGTTCGACCACCGCCACGGCCAGCGCCTCGCTGCCGTCGACGAGGGTCAGGTGCGCGGTGGCACCGATGTCCTCGGCGAGTGACCTCAGGGCCGGCAGTGCCGCCTCCCGCAGCAGCGGATGCACCTGGTGCGCCAGCCCCAGCACGCCGAGCCCGACGCGGGCCCGCCCGCCGAGGTCACGCCGTACCAGTGCGTGCTGCTCCAGGGTGGCCAGCAGACGGTAGACGACGGTGCGGTTGACCCCCAGCTTGGTGGCGAGCTCGGTGACGGTGAGCCCGTGATCGGTGTCGGCCAATAGCTTGAGGACCCGCAGTCCTCTGTCGAGCGTCTGAGATGTCTCCGCGGTCACGACGCCCCCTCCTCATATGAGTGGCGGCTCATCTCACGGCGGGACGCACTGCCGGTCCCGCGGCAGCGCGCGGAGAGGCCGCCGGTCGCGGTGGTACCGGCTGCGCTCCGCGGCTGCTCTGCCACGGCGCGTGCGTGACGGGCACGGTAGCGACCGAGTACCGCTGAGCGGAAGGGGTCGTCCACAATCCGGTCACACCGAGGAAAACTCCTGACCCGCTCTTTAAGCTCACGGGCCTATGACGAAGGCGGCGCGGTCCCGGTTCCGGGGCCGCGCCGCCTTCGGTTCTGCCGTTCCTCCGCGCCCCGCCCGTCAGGTCACGGTGAAGGTGCGCTGCACGGTTCTGCCGTCGACGAGCACCTCACAGGCCTTGAGGGCGACGGTCGTCGGGTCGTGCACGGTGAAGTTGAGCGCGTAGCTGCCGTCCAGGCCGATCACGCGGAGCACGGATCCGTCGGACGTCTGCGACCCGTCGGCCCGGCGTCCGGTCACCGACACCGTGGCGACCGGCGCGAAGCCCCGGCCTGTGACCTGGACCACAGTGCCGAGCGGGCCCGAGTCCGGGGAGAGCGCGAAGCCCGCGGAGGGCGGCGGGATGCTGTTGTCGACGGTGAAGGCGGCCAGCGCGACCCGCGGATTGACCAGCACCTCCTTGACCTGGAGGGCGACCGTGCCGGCGTCCTTGACCGTGAAGGTCTGGGAGAACGCGCCGTCGAGGCCGACGACCTTGGTCTTGGGGATGTCGGAGGTCTGCGACCCGTTCGCCTTCAGCCCGGAGATCACCACCGTGCAGACCGGGGCGAAGCCCTGGCCGACGACGGTCACCTGGGTGCCCTTGGGGCCGCTGGAGGGGCTGAGGACGATGAAGTACTTCGCCACCGTCAGCGCGCCGGTCTGCGAGACCCCGCCCGCCTCGACCCTGAGCAGATAGGCGGCCGGGGCGACCGAGGACGCGACGGTGACCGTCCCGTGCAGGGTTCCGTCGGCCGCGATCGTCAGGGACTTCGCGGAGATGCGGCTCGCGGCGCAGCCGGTGCCGTCGGCGGCGCACAGCGAGGCGGTCGCGGCGGCGCCGGCCGGCCAGCCGGTGCCGGAGACGGCGACGGTCCCGCCGGGCTTGACCTTGCCGGTGCCGGTGCCGAGCGTGGCGGCGGCCGCCACGACGGTGAACGGCCGGGTGAGCGTGGTGGCGGGGTCTCCGGCCTCGTCGGTCCGTACGGCGGCCAGCGCCGGGTCGCTGACGGTGAAGTCCACCGAGAAGGTGCCGTCGGCGGTGGTCTGCACGTACACGGCGGTGTCGTCCAGGGTCTGTCCGCCGGCGTCGAGGCCGACGGTGTTGATCCACTGGTCCTGCCGGTAGTTGGTGCCGGAGACGGTGATGACGCTGCCGACCGGGCCCTGGCTCTGCGAGAGCGTGAACGCCCGTGGGCCGGTGGGCACGAAGGCCTTGACCGTCAGCGGCGCGGTGGCCTCCTTGGTCCCGTCGTTGACCTTGACCAGGTAATCGCCGTCCGGCACCGAGTTGGCGTCGGAGAGCGTCGCGGAGCCCGTCAGCTGTTTGTTGCCGCCGATCGCCAGGGTGCTGGAGGCGAACTTCGCCGGGTCGCAGCCGCCGCCCGTGCTGTCGCACAGCGACGCGACGGGGGTGCCGCCGGGTGTCCACAGGTCACCGGTGAGCGCCACCGGGGTGCTGGGGCGGACGGGCGTGGCGGGCGCGTGGAGGGTGGCCGGGACGCCGGCGGTGCCCTGGGCGGTCACCGTGCCGACGCTGCCGCCGTTCGCGGTGACGTCGCAGGGGGTCTGGTAGGTACCGCCGAGCACCTTGGTCTGGGTCAGGGTGCGGACCACGCTGAACGTGATCGGTCCGGCGGCGTTGACCGGGATGAGGAAGTCGCCCTCGTAGGGCGGGATCAGGATGGGCGTGTTGGCGGGGATGTCCATGGTGATCTCGGGGCCGCGGACGGTGACGGTACCCGTGGCGCCGCCGGACATGGCGAGGTCGATGCTGGGGGTGGTCGGCACGTTGCTCAACGCGATGCCGCTGGTCGCCGGGCTCCCGCCGAGCGTGACCTTGGCGTGCACGCTGCCGCCGGGGTCGACGACGGACGGGGTGAGGTCGACGGTCATGGTCTGCGGGCCGGTCGCCTCACCCTGGCCGGCCGGCAGCGAACAGTGCACCGTGGGAGTGATCGTCCCGGCGTGGGCGGCGGGTGCGAGAGCCAAGCCGGCTCCGGTCAGAGCGAGGGCGAGGGCCGCGGAGCCTGACATCAGTCGATGTGCCAATGGTCCTGGTCGCAAGAACACGTGACTCCCATTCTTCGAAACAAGATCGGGGATGTCATTCCGTTAATTCACGGCACATTGAGAAGGCGCGGCCCTCATAAGTCAATAGGCGTTCGAAAAGTACCTGATGATGCGTCAGATCTTTTTCCTGAATGCGCTTCCGGCCGGTACCCGAAGCTGCGGGTACCGGCCGGAAGCCCAGCGGAACGATCAATTCAGAGTTCGGTGCACAGGTTCATACGTTCACCGGTTCACCGGTTCACCGGTTCACAACAGCGTCAGCGTGAGCGTGGCGCTGTAGTCGCCCGGCCGGGCCATCCCCGGGACCTGGAGCGTGAGACCGGCGCCGGCGTCGAAGTTCCCGCCGGTGAACTGGCGGGACCCGTCGGGCGCGAGGCCGCACAGCGTCGCGGCCGCGCTGCCCAGCTGCGCGGGAGAGCCCGCCACCGGAGTACCGACACTGCCCGGCTGCGCCGTGCACACCGGCACCCAGCCGACCGCGTCGGCCGGGATGGTGGCCCCGGAGCCGCTGGTGAAGGCGGTCATGGTGCCGGTCAGCGACCAGCCCGTGTTGACGCCGCGGGCGTCGTGCACCGTGACCTTGTTCAGCGCGCTGTTCAACGTGTGCGCGTCACCGTCGACCTGCACCGACCCGAACTGGACGGTGTCGCCCGCCTGGGTCATCGACAGCAGGCCCGGCACCACCGAGGTCCGCAGCGTCTGGCTGCCGGTGGTGCCGTCGCCCCCGCCGCCGGTGGTGACGGTGAACGGCTGCGTCCTGACGGTCGCCGGGTCGCCGCCCTCGTCCGCCTGGACGGCGACCAGCGTGGGGTCGCTGACCGTGAACTCGGTGGAGAACGTGCCGTCCGGAGTGCTCTGCGGGTAGACGGCGGTGTCGTCCAGGGTCGCGCCGTCGGCGTTGAGACCGACGATGTTGATCCACTGGTCCGGCCGGTAGTTCCTGCCGGTGATGGTGATGACGCTGCCGACCGGTCCGCTGCTGCTCGACAGCGTGAACTCCCGCTCGCCCGCCGCCACGGCCTTGACCGTCAGCGGCGCGGTGGCCTCCTTCGTCCCGTCGTTGACCTTGACCAGGTAGTCGCCGTCCGGGACGTCGGTGGCCGGGGCCAGGGTCGCCGTCCCGGCCAAGGCGCCGGCGGCGTCGATGGTCAGCGCGCTGGCGGAGAACTTCGCCGGGTCGCAGCCGGTGCCGGCGGCGGAGCACAGCGAGGGGACGGCCGTGCCGCCCGGCGTCCAGTCCGAACCGGTCAGCGGGACCGGGGTGTTGGGCCGGACCGCCCCGGTGGGCGCGACCAGAACAGCCGGCGTGCCGCCGGAGCCCTGCACGTCGACCGTGCCGATGCTCCCGCTGCCGCTGACCACGTCGCAGGGGGTCTCGTAGGTCCCGCCGAGCACCTTGGTCCTGGTCAGATTGCGCAGCGGGGTGAAGTCGACCGGGCCCGAGGCGTTCTGCGGGACGAAGAAGTCGCCCTCGAACGGCGGGATGACCGTGGGCTTTCCGGCCTCGACGTCCACCGGCACCTCGGGGCCGGTGACGGTGACGGTGCCGGTGGCGCCGCCGGACAGGGTCAGGTCGAGGTTGGGCGTGGTCGGCACCTGGGTGATGGAGATCGGGCTGAGGGCGGGGCCGGGACCGAGCGTGACCTTGGCGTGCACCTTGCCGCCGGGGAGCACGGTGGACGGGCTGAGTTCGACGGTCATGTCCTGCGGCCCGGTGGCCTCGCCCTGACCGAGCGGCAGCACACAGTGCACGACCGGGCTGACCGTTCCCGAGGGCGAGACGATCAGGGCCTGGGCCGCTCCCCGCCGGTCAGCACCAGGACGAGGCCGGCCGCGCCCGCGGCCAACCGGCGCGGTACGCATCTTCGTTGTCGGGACACCTGACTCCTCGTGACGGTGGCCACCGCCCCGGCCTCACCGGGTGCGGCACGGCAGGACGCCGGGAGGAGCCGGAGGGGTAGGAGTGCGATGGCTCGGTCGAATGATTCAGGACATTGAGAGGTCCAGGACCAAAGAAGTCAAGAGAAGCAAAGGAAGGGATCTTCGGGAATCTCAGGATCGGGTCGAGAAGTACTCGAACCGATCACCGGGAAACACGGCAGAAGCCTCCGCTTTACGCCATGGAAAAATTGTCCCGCATATGTGTTGACTGTTCTGGAGATCATGGTTTCACTACGACTCAGTATGCCGGGCCCGGCACCGCACGCCCCCGTCGAAGGGGCGGCGGAACAGCGACGGACGTAATGCCCTGGCGATACTTCTTTGGTTGGGAAACCTTGAATTCGGCATGCGCCCGGCGCTCCATCCACCGGAAGGAGCACCAACCACATGGCACGTTCCAGACTTGTCGGCCTGGCCGTTCTCGGCACGGTCGGGGCGGTCACGGCGACCCTCGCCCTGTCCACCTCGTCGTTCGCCGTGGCCCCGGCCACCGCGACCGCCACCTACGACTGCGGTACGTGGGGCAGCGGACTGGGCACCCTGACGGCCACCGACACCGGCGGCGTCAAGAAGATCAAGCTCACCTCCACCGCGATCACGATGCCGGTCGGCTCCAGCGCCAACCCGAACAGCATCACGACGACGCTGAAGGTCAACAAGACCGCCGGCGGCGTCACCAGCGAGGTGCAGTTCTCCGCGAAGCTCAACCCGGCGATGTCCGGCGGCAACCCGATCACCCTGGGCCCGCTGTCGCTGAGTTCCGGCACCATCGCGACCGGCAACACCACCAACTCCCTGGTGCTGACCGGGACTCCGAGCGCCACCAACTGGTCACTGAAGATCGTGACCTCGTCGCCCACCGTGGCGACGGTCTACTGCACGGCGACGGCGGTCCAGTCGTCGGCCTTCACCTGGTGACAGCGGCCGGGTGAACGCAACGGGTCCCCGGAAGGCGCCTTCCGGGGACCCGGCCCTGTGCCCCGCCGCTACCGGGCGGCGGTCAG